>JAAELR010000029.1 GCA_024226455.1 Paracoccaceae bacterium | reverse complement strand
TGTGGGGGGCAGAGCCCCCCACCCGGTCGGATTGCCGAAGGCAATCCGAAACCCGCGGCCTCAGTTCAGATCGGCGAACCTGCCGCCTGTCTCCGCCATCTGCCGCAGCATCGGCGGCACCTGCCAATAGAACGCATCCTCGCCCGCATAACGCTCGATCCGCGCCACCAGAGCGGCCGCACCCACGCAGTCAGCATAATGCATCGGCCCGCCGCGATGGCGCGGAAAGCCGTATCCGAAAAGGAAAACCGCATCGATATCGATGGGCCGCAGCGCAATGCCATCGGCCAGCACCCGCACCGCCTCGCTCACCATGGCCGTCATGTAACGCTCGACAATATCTTCGTCGGAAAACGCCCGTACCTCCACACCGGTCTTTGCGCGCTCTTCCTCGATGATCGCCAGAACGTCCGGGTTCTCCACCGGCCCGTCGCCGCCATAGAGGTAATAGCCGCGCCCCGTCTTGCGCCCGAACCAGCCTGCCTCGCAGATCCGGTCGGCCACCTCGACATAGCGTTCGTCCGGTGACCGTGTCGGCGCCAGCCGCTTGCGCGTCACCCAGCCGATATCGAGCCCGGCCAGATCGAGCACGGAAAACGGCCCCATGGCAAAGCCGAACCCCTTGATGGCCCGGTCGACCTGCGCCGGGCTGCAACCGTCCATCACCAGATAATCGGTCACCTTGCGGTAATGCGACAGCACCCGGTTGCCGATGAACCCGTCGCAGACCCCGGCCCGCACGCAGACCTTGCGCAGCCGCTTGCCCAGCGCGAACCCGGTCGCCACCACCTCCGGCGCCGTGGCATCGGCTACCACCACCTCCAGCAGACGCATGATATGCGCCGGCGAAAAGAAATGCAGGCCGATCACATCGCCGGGCCGCCCGGTGACGGCGGCAATCTCGTTCACGTCCAGATAAGAGGTATTGGTCGCCAACACCGCGCCCGGCTTGCAGATACCGTCAAGCTGGCGGAAGATGTCGCGCTTCACCTCCATGTCCTCGAACACCGCCTCGATCACCAGATCCGCTTGCGCGAAGTCCCCCAGATCGGTGGTGGTGACCAGTGCCTGCGCCAGCATCGTGTCGCGTTTTTGGGCACTCAGCTTGCCGCGTTTCACCGCGCCCTCAAGGTTCTTTTCAATCGTCGCCCGGCCCCGGTCCAGCGCGTCGCTATCGCGCTCTGCCATGGTCACCCGCAGCCCCGCCAGCAGCGCCGCCGTGGCGATACCCGAACCCATGGTGCCGCCGCCTATCACCCCGATGGCCTGCACCGTGCGCGCGGTGGCGCCCTTTTCGGGGATCTTCAGGACCGCGCGCTCGGCGAAAAACGCGTGGATCAGCCCGGCGCGCTGCGGGCTTTCGATACACTCGGCAAACAGAGCCCGCTCCTGTGCCAGCCCCCCGATCAGCGGCAGCATCGACCCCGCCACCGCCTCGACCACCTTGTGCGGCGAGAAGAGATGGCCCTGGGTTCTTGCCAGTTTCGCCGCCATGTCATCCAGCACCGCCTGATCCGGCGTCACCGGCAGGTCACCGGTGGCGCGGGTCTTCAGGGTGCCGGCCAGGGCCTCGCGCGCGACGGTAATCGCAACCTGGCGCGGTTCACCCTCGGCGATGCGGTCCACCAGCCCCAGCGCCAGTGCCTCTTCGGCCCCGATCCGCCGCCCGGTAGTGGCCAGATCCAGCGTCGCCGAGATACCGATCAACCGCGGCCCGCGCTGGGTGCCGCCGGCGCCGGGCAGCACCCCCAGCGTCACCTCTGGAAACCCGGTCTGCAGCCCCGGCAGCGCCACCCGCGCATGGGCCGATATGGCCACCTCCAGCCCGCCGCCCAGCGTCGGCCCGTGCATCACCGCCACCACCGGCTTGCAACACCCCTCAATCACCAGGCAGACATCGGGCAGCGTGGGCGCCACCACCGGCTTGCCGAACTCGCGAATATCGGCCCCGGCGATGAACGCCCCGCCCTCGCCATAGATGGCGATGGCCGCAACGCCGGCCTCTGCCTCCAGCCCCCGCACTGCCGCCGCCAGCCCCACGCGCAGATCCTGGCTGGCGGCGTTCACCGGCGGATGGTTCAGGGCAATCAGCCCGATGCCTTCTTCGACAGAGTAGCTAACGGTGTCCGAGGTCTGGGTGCTCATGATGTTGCGTCTTTCCGTTCCGTTTCGGCCCCGTCCTTCAGCCCCGCCAGAAGCGACGCGAAATGCGGGATCAGTTTGTGTTTCAGCACCTTGCCCGTTGGAGCCACCGGGAGGGCATCGACGATAAAGATGTGCTGCGGCCTTTTGTAGGCTACAATCCTGGGTCGCAGCCAGTCGATTAGTTCAAGGCCCAACAGTTCGCCGCGGGTCATGACGAAGGCAAGGATCTCTTCGTTGGCCCCGACACGCCGCCCGACCACGGCGGCCTGCAGCACCTTTTCGTGCCGGGTCAGCATCGCCTCTATCTCTGGCGGATAGACGTTGAAGCCGGACCTTATGATCAGCTCCTTGACCCGCCCCTCGATCCATATCCCGCCATCCGCCCCGATCCGCCCCAGATCGCCGGTGCGGAATACCCCGGCGCGCGGCAGCACGGCGGCGCTGGCTTTGGGATCGCGGTAGTAACCCGCCATCACGCCGGGGCTCTGCACCACCAACTCACCGATCCCCTTGTCATCGGGGGCGTCGATCCACACTGTCACATCCTCGACCGCCGACCCGGCAGAGACATCGTCGCGCGGTGCCTCGGGGCGGGTGACGGCGACCGTGGCGGTGCATTCGGTGATGCCATAGCCGTTCTGCAGCGACAGGCCAAAGACCGCCTCGGTCCGCTGTTTCAGATCCGGATCCAATGGCGCGCCACCGGCAGAGATATTGTGCAGCCTTGGCGCGGTTAGCGCCACGCCCGAGTTGTGCAGATGCTCCAGCAGCCGCTGGTACATCTGCGGCACGGCGGGAAAGACGGTTACGCCCTCGGCCAGCGCCCGCAGCACCGCATCCGGCGCAAAGCGTGGGATGAACCGCACACAGGCCCCGGCCAGGAACGCGGCCAGCATGGTGGTGGCAAAGCCGAACACATGGCTGCCGGGCAGGACGGCCAGCACCAGATCGCCCGGCGCGATGTGACGCACCCTGGTCGAGGCGCCTGCGTTCCAGCGCAGGTTATCATGGGTCAGCATCACCCCCTTGGGCGCACTGGTGGTGCCGGTGGTGTATAGCAGCACGGCAACGGACCGGTCAGGCTCTGGTACCGCGTCCAAGACCGGCCCGGCGGCCAGCCCGCCGCAATCGGCCCCGGCGATGTCCGCCGCGCCAAAGGCGCGCGCGTGGCGCGCCGCATCCCGGCAAACGCCCGTGGTGAACAGCACCAGCCGCGCGCCGGAATGGTCGCGCAGGCTGCTCAGTTCCTGCCCCGAGGCCCGCGCGTTCACCGGCACGATCCAGCCATCCAGCAAACTGACCGCCATCACCGCCACCGCGTAGGCCGCACAGTTCTCGCAGACCAGCATCACCCGGTCACCGGGCCGCACGCCCCGTCCGCGCAGATCCCCGGCAAGCTTACGGGCCAAGTGCCGAAATTCGTCATAACTCAATAGCCGCCCGTCATGGTCCATGATCGCCGGCGCCCCGCCGGGATGTGCCTCGATCAGGTCATGAACCCGGCCCGTCACGACCGGTCAGCGACCGGGCGGATCAGCCCCTCTTGCGCCACGCTGGCCACCAGCCGCCCGTCGCGCGCATAGACCAGACCGCGGTTGAACCCGCGTGCGCCGCCCGACCAGGGGCTGTCCATCACGTATAGATGCCACTGCCCGAAATCCACCGGCCCGTGGAACCAGATCGCATGGTCAAGGCTTGCCGTCATCACCTGCCCGGTGAACCACGACTGGCCATGCGGCCGCATCGAGGCGCCCATCAGGTACATGTCGGATGCATAGGCCAGCAGACACTGGTGCAGCATGTCCGGCCCCTCGACAGGGCGCACCACGCGAAACCAGGCGGCGTTGATATCCGGCGCCGGGCTGGGGTCGAGATAATCGTAGTCGCCGATCTCGCGGATATCGAGCGGCGAGGGCCGGTCGAAATCGGCCCGTCGTTCGGGCACCACCCGCGCCGCCATCTCGGCGCGCATCTCCTCGCGGCTCTTCAGCCCCTCGGGGCCCGGCACGTCGGGCATGCCATGCTGATGCGTCGGTCCCGGCTCTGAGACGTGGAACGAGGCGGCAAGGTTGAAGATCTGCCGCCCCTTCTGGATCGCCGTCACCCGCCGCGTGGTGAACGATCCGCCGTCGCGGGCCCGGTCGACCTCATAGATCACCGGCATCGACGGATCGCCGGGCCGCAGGAAAAAGCTGTGCAGACTGTGGCAGGCCCGGTCCTCGACCGTGCGATAGGCCGCCGCCAGCGCCTGCGCCACCACCTGGCCGCCAAAGATGCGCTTGCTGGTCTCGCCGCCATGGCCGATGCCTCGATAGAGGTTCACCTCCAGCTTTTCCAGTTCCAGCAGATCCAGCAGCGGCGTCAGCGGGTCGGTCATTCTGGGCTCCCTTGTCCTGCCCCCTGATTGGCGTTGTCGCCCGGGCGCGTCAACCGTCATGAAACCGCAACCGGGCCCCGGCTGGATGTCCGATGCGGGGGTTCGACGCGGGGTCCGACACAAGTCCGACGTTTTGCCGACGCCATTCCGACGCCCGCTATTCCGCTCTTGCGACTGTCGCGCGGGGGTGGCACCCTTCGCCATGATTCAAGCATTTGCCTCCTGGGCCGAAACGGCCCCCCGCCTCGTCGCTGTCGCCGCAGGCCGTGAACCTGCCGATCTGGTCATCCGCAACGGCCGTTGGGTCAACGTCCACAGCCGAGAGGTGCTGGAAGGGTCAGACATCGCCATCGCTGCTGGCCGGTTCGCCTATTGCGGATCTGACGCAAGTCATTGTATCGGCGAGAAAACCCAAGTGATCGACGCCGATGGTCTGTACCTGATCCCCGGGCTCTGCGACGCCCATGTGCACATTGAATCGGGCATGCTGACCCCCGCCGAATTCGCCCGCGCCGTGATCCCGCACGGCACCACATCGATGTTCACCGACCCGCACGAGATCGCCAACGTGCTGGGTCTGCGCGGCGTGCGGCTGATGCATGACGAGGCGCTGCTGCAACCGGTCAACATCTTCACCCAAATGCCCAGCTGCGCCCCCAGCGCCCCGGGACTAGAGACCACAGGCTACGAGATCACGCCGGAAAATGTTGCCGAAGCAATGACTTGGCCCGGCATCATCGGACTGGGCGAGATGATGAACTTCCCCGGCGTGATCAACGCCGACCCCAGGATGCTGGCTGAGATTGCCGCCACCCAGAACGCCGGCAAGACCGTCGGCGGCCACTATGCCTCGCCTGATCTGGGCCCCGGTTTTCACGCCTACGTGGCCGGTGGCCCCGCCGACGACCACGAGGGCACACAGGAATCCGACGCCATCGCGCGCATCCGCCAGGGCATGCGCGCCATGCTGCGGCTGGGCAGCGCCTGGTACGATGTGGAAAGCCAGATCACCGCCGTAACCGAAAAGGGCCTCGACCCGCGCAACATGATCCTGTGCACCGATGACTGCCACTCGGGCACGCTGCTTCATGATGGTCACATGAACCGTGTGGTGCGCCACGCCATCGACTGCGGCTGCGATCCGCTGGTGGCGCTGCAAATGGCCACGATCAACACCGCCAGCCATTTCGGGCTGGAGCGGGAGTTGGGTTCCATCACCCCCGGGCGCCGCGCCGATGTGATCCTGACCTCTGACCTGAAAACACTGCCGATTCAGCGTGTTATCGCCCGCGGGGTCACCGTGGCGCTGGACGGCAAGATCCAGGTCGAGTGCCCGCATCTCGACTGGCCCGCCGACGCCCGCGCCACGGTGCATCTGGGCAAGACGCTGACCGCGCAGGATTTCGCCGTCGCCGCGCCGCAAGGCTCCAACACGGTCAGGGCCAAGGTGATCGGCGTGGTCGAGAACCAGGCGCCGACCAGAGCGCTGACCGCCGAATTGCAGGTGAGCGATGGCCATGTGGAGCCGGACGAAGCGCAGGATGTGGCCCATATAGCGCTGGTCGAACGCCACCGCGCCACCGGCGACGTCACCAGCGGATTCGTCTCTGGTTTCGGCTACAAGGGTCGCATGGCAATGGCCTCGACCGTGGCGCATGACAGCCATCACATGATCGTCGTCGGCACCTCTCGCACCGATATGGCGCTGGCCACCAACCGGCTGGGAGAGGTCGGCGGCGGCGTCACCGTCTGGCGAGACGGGCAAGAGTTGGCGCTGGTGGAACTGCCCATCGCCGGGCTGATGTCAGACGATCACGCGCCCGTCGTTGCGGCAAAGGCACAAGCCATGGTCGAGGCGATGCAGGCCTGCGGCTGCACGCTCAACAACGCCTACATGCAGCACTCGCTGCTGGCGCTGGTGGTGATCCCGGAACTGCGCATCTCGGATCTCGGCCTCGTCAACGTGACGAAATTCGAGATTACCGAACTATTCGAGGCCACAACATGAACATAGCCGATCCCGCCCAGCCTGTCCTGACCCCCGACCTGCCCGCGCCCGAACGGTTTGGCGATCCAACGATGGCGGTCGACCGGCTGGCCCGGATCTACGACGCGGGCACCGCCTTTTTGCGTCGGCATTTCCAGAACAGTGTCGGCGGCGACCAGCCCGGTTCTCGCTACCGCGCCTTCTACCCCGAGATCCGCATCACCACGACCAGCTTCGCCCAGATCGACAGTCGGCTTTCATTTGGTCATGTTTCCCAACCCGGCACCTACCTTGCCACCATCACCAGGCCCGACCTGTTTCGCGCCTATCTGATCCAGCAGATCGGGCTGCTGATCGAAAACCACGGCATCGACGTCAGCATCGGCGCCTCGGCAACGCCGATACCGGTGCATTTCGCCATGGGCGCCGATACCGGCATCACCGTGCCGCAGGAAGGTGCGATGCGCTTTACCTTGCGTGACGTGTTCGACGTGCCGGATCTGGCCACCACCAACGATGATATCGTCAACGGCTACGGCCAGCCCTATGGCGACGGCACCGCGCCCCTGGCACCCTTCACCGCCCAGCGCATCGACTATTCGCTGGCCCGCCTGGCGCATTACACTGCCACCGACCCGCAGCATTTCCAGAACCACGTGCTGTTCACCAACTACCAGTTCTATGTCGAAGTGTTCGAGGAATACGCGCGATCCATGCTTGGCAACCGGCAAAGCGGCTACACCAGTTTCGTCGGGCCCGGCAATGTCGAGATATCGGGCGAAAAAGATCCCTGCCCGCCGCCCGGCAAGCTGCCGCAGATGCCGACCTATCACCTCAAGCGTCCCGGCAATGCGGGAGTAACGCTGGTCAATATCGGCGTCGGCCCGTCGAACGCCAAGACCGCCACCGATCACATCGCCGTGCTGCGACCGCATGCCTGGCTTATGGTCGGTCACTGCGCGGGCTTGCGCAATTCCCAAAGGCTGGGCGATTTCGTCCTGGCACATGCCTATCTGCGCGAAGACAAGGTGCTGGACGACGACCTGCCCGTCTGGGTGCCGATCCCGCCGCTGGCCGAGATCCAGATCGCGCTGGAACAGGCCGTGGCCAGCGTCACAGAGCTGCAGGGTTTCGACCTGAAGCGCATCATGCGTACCGGCACCGTGGCCAGCCTCGACAACCGCAACTGGGAACTGCGCGACCAGTCCGGCCCGGTGCAGCGCCTTTCGCAATCGCGCGCCATCGCGCTGGACATGGAAAGCGCCACCATTGCCGCTAACGGCTTTCGCTTTCGGGTGCCATACGGCACGCTGCTTTGCGTCTCCGACAAGCCGTTGCATGGCGAGTTGAAACTGCCCGGCATGGCGTCCGATTTCTACCGTACCCAGGTCGCCGCCCACCTCAGGATCGGCATCCGGGCCATGGAAGCGTTGCGCGAGATGCCGTTGGAACGCATCCATTCGCGCAAGCTGCGCAGCTTCGAGGAGACGGCATTTCTTTGAAACACCATAAAAAACGCCACATAATGCAGAAAAAGCCGGGGAAAAGCCCCACAAAGAGTTGTGCCCTGCCCCAATATGCCGTTAGATTTCGCCAATAACCCGCAAATGCGGGGCATTCATGAGGAGATCATACATGGCCAGACCGATGACCAAGACACAGCTTGTGGCCGCCTTGGCGGAAGAGATGGGCAGTGACAAGAAATCCGCATCCGGCGCGCTCGACGCAGTAATCGGCGTCATCACCCGCGAAGTGTCGGGCGGCGGCGCGGTGACCTTGCCGGGCATCGGCAAGATCTATTGCCGCGAGCGCCCCGAGCGCATGGTGCGCAACCCCGCCACCGGCGAGCAGATCAAGAAAGACGCCGACCGGGTGGTCAAGATGACCATCGCCAAGGCGCTGAGAGACAGCGTCAACGGCTGATACCGCTTCGGGAAGTTCTGAAACAGGGCCGCCTTCTCGGCGGCCTTTTTTCTTGGAAAGACGCTCATCAGGCCCTCGCAGGCCTTCCTCGCTGCCTGCGGCGAGTAGGGCCCGCCAAGGGCCGCCGAGCCGCCATGTTGCAGTACGAGAGACCGGTATGGATATCCGCGCAATAGCCATGGGGGTGGCATTCGCCTTCATGTGGGCCTCGGCCTTCACCTCGGCGCGGATCATCGTGGCCGATGCCCCGCCGCTTACCGCGCTGGCGATCCGGTTCCTGATCTCGGGCGGCATCGGTATCGCCATTGCACTTTGGCTTGGACAAAGCTGGCGCCTGACGCGGACGCAGTGGGCCGCGACCTTCATTTTCGGGATCTGCCAGAACGGGCTCTATCTGGGGCTCAACTTCGTCGCCATGCAGACCATCGAGGCCAGCCTCGCCGCTATCATCGCCTCGACCATGCCGCTTCTGGTAGCGCTGGGCGGGTGGCTGGTGTTTGGCGACCGGGTAGGCCCTCTGGGCGCCGCCGGGCTGCTGGCCGGGGTGGTCGGCGTCGCGCTGATCATGGGCTCACGTCTGAACGCCGGGGTCGATGGGTTCGGGCTGGTCTTGTGCGTCATCGGTGTAGTCTCGCTGACTGTCGCCACGATGGCTGTCAGCGGCGCCTCGTCGGGGGGCAACATCCTGATGGTCGTCGGGCTGCAGATGCTGATCGGCAGCGCAGCTCTGGCGCCGGTGGCGGCCCTGACCGAAAGCTGGCAGGTGAACTGGACCTGGCCCCTGCTCGGGGCTTTCGTCTACACCACACTGGTGCCGGGGCTTGCCGCCACCTGGGTCTGGTTCGGGCTGGTGCGCCGTATCGGGGCCGTGCCCGCCGCCGCCTTCCACTTTCTCACCCCGCCATTCGGCGTCGCCGTCGCCGCGCTGCTGTTGGGAGAACGCATGGGCTGGCTTGACGCGCTGGGCGTGCTGATCGTGGCGCTGGGCATTCTGGCCGTGCAACTGTCGAAACGGCCCGCCGCCCGGCCTGCCCGGTGACAGGGAAGTGATCGTCTGAAACCACGTATCGCGTGACTTGGGCGCGATGCTGCGGCAAGTATTCACCCCATGGAATTCGTCTTCGCATATGGTGCCGGGCTGCTGACGCTGATCAATCCCTGCGTGTTGCCGATCCTGCCCATCGTGCTGGCCACCGCCTTGCAGGCCAGCCGCCACGGCCCGCTTGTCGTCGCCGCGGGGATGAGCCTTTCTTTCGTCGTACTGGGCCTTGCCCTCACCGTGCTGGGGCGTTCTTTCGGGCTGACGCCGGAAACGGTGTCGGATGTCGGCGCCGTGCTGATGATCGGTTTCGGTCTGATTCTGCTGGTACCGCAGTTCTCTGCCCGCTTCGCCACGGCAACCGCCGGACTGTCGTCACGCGCTGACGAAGGCATCGACAGTCTCGACCGATCCGGGCCTACCGGGCAGTTCCTTGGCGGTATTCTGCTTGGCGCGGTCTGGAGCCCCTGCATCGGTCCGACCCTGGGCGGCGCCATTTCGCTGGCCAGTCAGGGCGAAAGCATCGCTCGTGCCGGGCTGGTCATGGTGGCCTTCGCGCTTGGCGTCTCGACGGTGATCGTGGGGCTCGGCTATGGCGCCCGCTCGGTGATCCAGCGCCGCCAGGCCTGGATGCGCGCCATCGCCGGCAAGGCCCGCCCGATCCTGGGGCTGGTATTCGTCGCCGTGGGCGCCGCGATCCTGCTGCGCTTTCACCATAGACTGGAATTCTGGGCCATCGAGCACCTGCCCGCCTGGCTTGTCGACCTATCCGTTTCCCTCTGACCCTGACAGGAGCAACCACCATGGACCGCCGTCACTTCCTTGCCCTCGCCCCCGCCGCGGCGCTGCTGCCACTGACCGCCGAGGCCGCCGACAAGTGGACCGACGCCGGGTGCGGCGCCACGCCGCATACCGGGATCAGTTATACTCCCGGCCTGATCGATGCCGAACTGGCAGCCGGCAAGACCGTATTCGTCGAATTCGGCACCTGCTGGTGCAGCACCTGCGCCTCGCAGGTGCGCTCGATCCGCTCGCTGCAGGCCGAGAACCCCGCTTACCAACAGGCAATCAGCTTTGTCTCGGTGAACTGGGACAAGTACAGCAACGACCCGATGACGGTGATGCTGGACATCCCGCGCCGCTCGACCCTGGTGGCCCTGAAAGGCGACGAGGAGCTTGGCCGCATCGTCGCCGATACCTCCCGTGGCCGGATCAAGGGGCTGATGGATGTCGCTCTGGCCGCGGCAACGGCGGCATAGACCCGCTCATCTACGGGGAATATCGGGAGGAAACTCCCATTTGCCGGTGAGAATGTATTCCGCTTGCTTTTTTGGGGCCTTCGCAATGCGTCGGGGGTAGACGATAGGAGTGGGTATGGAACTGCTGATCAGCCTCATCTCGGGCGCCGTCGGCGGCAATGTCGCTGGTGGACTATTGAACAACTTCAATCTTGGCATGCTGGGAAACTCCCTGGCCGGTGTCGTCGGCGGCGGCATCGGTGGCCAGTTGATGGGCCTGCTGGGCGCTGGCGGAGTGGCCGGCGCCGCAGCCTCTGGCGGCATGGATATCGCCTCGATCCTCAGCCAGATCGCTGCAGGTGGCGTCGGCGGCGGCGTTCTTTTGGTCGTTGTCGGTATGATCAAGAGCGCAATCGGCAAGTAACGTCCGCCGGTAATCCAGGCTTGGTGCCTCGCAACCCTTGTCTCTGCCCGCCCGCCTTTGTAGGCAGGAGGTGACAGATCCGCGAGGCCGAGATGGCAAAAAACGATCCCAAGACCCTTGTATCCACCGAATGGCTGGCCAGGCATCTCGGAAGCCCCGACATGCGGGTGTTCGATGCCTCGCGCTATATGGCCGATACGGGCCGCGGCGGGCGCTCTGAATATGACGGCGCGCATATTCCGGGTGCGCGGTTTTTCGACATAGAGGATATCAGCGACGGACGCAGCGACCTGCCGCATATGGTGCCACCGCCAGAGAAATTCATCAGCCGGATGCGTGCCATGGGCGTTGGCGACGGCCACCAGGTGGTGGTCTATGACAGCGCCGGGCTGTTCAGCGCCGCCCGCGTCTGGTGGATGTTCCGGCTGTTTGGCAAGACCGATGTCGCCGTGCTCGACGGCGGTTTCGACAAGTGGGTCGCCGAAGGACGCGAGACAGAGGACCTGCCGCCGGTGATGCGCGACCGGCACATGACCGTCAGCCGCCAGAACCATCTGATCAAGGACGTCACGCAGGTCGCTGCCGCCGCCAAGCTGGGTGACCACGAGATCCTCGATGCACGCTCTCCGGGGCGGTTCAGCGGCGAAGAGCCAGAGCCGCGCGAGGGGCTGCGCGGTGGTCATATCCCGGGCTCGAAAAGCGTCTACTACAAGACGCTTTTGAACGACGACGGCACCATGAAGGACGAGGACGGGCTGCGCGCCGTATTCGACGCCGCCGGCGCCGATCTTGGCAAACCCGTGATCACCACATGCGGCTCTGGCGTGACCGCCGCGATCATCAACCTGGCGCTGGAACGTATCGGCCATGACCGGCATTCGGTCTATGACGGCTCGTGGAGCGAATGGGGCATGTATGGCGACCTGAAGGTCGCAACGGGGGAATAGAGATATGCTTGAGAAACTGACGCAGCATCCGCAAGACAAGATCCTCATGCTGATGGGTATGTATGCCGCCGATCCGCGTGCCGACAAGGTCGATCTCGGCGTCGGGGTCTATCGCAACGCCGAAGGTGTCACCCCGGTGATGCGTGCCATCAAGGCCGCCGAGCATCGGCTCTGGCAAGAGCAGACCACCAAGGCCTATACCGGGCTGGCTGGCGATCCGGCCTATGGCGACGCGATGCGCGGTCTGGTACTGGGCGATGCGGTCGATGCCGCCCGGGTGGCCGCTGCCGCAACCCCCGGCGGCACCGGTGCTGTGCGCCAGGCGTTCGAGATGATCCGGATGGAGAACCCCGACGCCACCGTCTGGGTATCGGACCCGACCTGGCCGAATCACATCTCGATTCTGAACCATCTGGGCATGACCATGCGCCAGTACCGCTATTTCGACGACGAAACCCGCGCCGTGGATTTTCCGGCCATGATGGCCGATCTGGCCGATGTGAAATCCGGCGATGTGGTACTGCTGCATGGCTGCTGCCACAATCCCACCGGTGCCAACCTGAACCTGACCGAATGGCAGGCCGTCGCCGACCACCTGAACGCCGCCGGCGCCACCCCGATGATCGACATCGCCTATCAGGGCTTTGGCGACGGGGTCGAGCAAGACGCCGCCGGCACCAGGCTGATCGCCAGCCAGTGCCCCGAGACGCTGATCGCCGCCAGTTGCTCGAAGAACTTCGGCATCTACCGTGAGCGTACCGGCCTGCTGATGGGCGTCGCGCCCTCGGCGGATCTGCGGGCCAGCGTGCAGGGCACGTTCAACCACCTCAACCGGCAAAACTATTCCTTCCCGCCCGATCACGGCGCCCGGCTGGTGACGATGATCCTGACCGACGACGCCCTGCGCGCCGACTGGCAGGCGGAACTGGAGGAAATGCGGCTGGGCATGCTGCAACTGCGTCAGGATCTCGCCGCCGAACTGCAGCGGCTCACCGGATCGGACCGCTTCGGCTTTGTCGCCCAGCATCGCGGCATGTTCAGCCGTCTCGGCGCCAACCCCGACCAGGTGCAGGCCATGCGCGAAAAACACGGCATCTACATGGTCGGCGACAGCCGCCTGAACATCGCCGGGCTGAATGCGCAGACCGTGCCGATCCTGGCCCGCGCCATTGCCGATGCGGGTGTGTGACCGCGCCCCGCCAGACGGATCATAACTCGGATTAGTCGTTAAAATTTGGGCCAAAGCCAGTGCACTCTCACTGGCCTGGCCTAGACGCTTCGGATAAATACACTCAATTACAATACCTTGCCGGGTGTTTTCCGGGTGCCCGCATTGTCCCGGCAACCAATTCACCCGCCGCGCTGCAACACGCCTGGAATTAACGCTTCCGAAACGCGTCAGCGGCGAAAAACGACTTGCTTCGCCGCACTATCAGCATACCACGGCGAGGCCATTGGGGGCTTTGGTAGGCGCACGGGGTGAAGAAATCACGACCGGGTGCTCCGTCCGAAGGAGACCTCAATGGTGGTGGACATTTCCGCATCTAACTACGCCAATCCCGGCGAAGCGATCACCCGGCAGATGCTGGGCGGCGAACACCTGGGTGGCGAAAGCCTGGGCAAAGCCATCCAGAACCTGGTGGACACCGGCGTGTCGCATCTGCGCTGGCCCGGCGGCATCCCCGCAGAGGATATCCGCGACAGCCAGGGCAACTATGTCTACGACCTGAACAACGACGGCGTGATGGAGTGGTCCCGTAACGGCGGCGAGGCGGCGACAATCGACGACGTGCTGCAGTCCGTGGCGGAAAACCAGATGAGCTTTGCCATGGTCGCCCCGACTTCGCGCTATGTCGAAGCGATGCATGCGGACGGTTCCAACTCCCCGCCAGCCGCCGCCTATAACGACATGTACGGATTTCTGGAACGGTTCTACACCGTCGACCCCGGCACCGGTCAGACTGCCTTTGGTCTTCAGGCCAGCGAGATACCGGAACTGACCATCGAGATCGGCAGCGAATACTACTCCACCGGCCACTGGCGCGAGGCGCTGAATGACGGCATGCCGGTCTCGGACCTTGCGTATGACTACGGCCAGGTTTTTGCCGATGTCGCCCGCGCCATCGGCGATTTCGAGGCCGCCAACGGGGTCGAGGTCAACACTGCCGTTCAGGCGGCGCGGTTCCAGTCCTCGGGCAATGGCAGCGGCGCGGGCGAGGCCAGTGCGCTCGACAACGAAAGCTTCATCCTCGCCTTCGAAGAGGCCGATGCCCTCGACGCCGTCGATTCGGTGATCTGGCACCGCTACACCGACGGTTTCGATCAGGTCCGACATGGAATCGAAGCCGATATCTTCGGCTCCAGC
Organism: Paracoccaceae bacterium; assembly: GCA_024226455.1. GTDB lineage: Bacteria > Pseudomonadota > Alphaproteobacteria > Rhodobacterales > Rhodobacteraceae > JAAELR01. The sequence continues at coordinate 24,508 of JAAELR010000029.1, read as the reverse complement.
CTGCAGGACATGATGGGTGCCTGGGAAATGGCCACCGACAATCCCGACCTCGATCTGGTGATGGGCTGGTTGTCGCCTGACGTGCGCTCTGGCAGCGAGTTGGCCGCTCATGGTGATCTCGATCTCTGGGGCGCCGAGTCGCTGTCCAGCATAATGCAGGGCTTTTCCACCTTCACCGGCGCCGGTATGGACTATGGCACGATCTACGCGCTTGGCAGCAACGGCAATTACGGCACGCTTTCCTACCAGGACGATGTCTACATCGGCGGCGATCTTTACGACATGATGACCGAGTCGCTGCCCGGGCTGTTGCTGCATGACGGCTATCAGGAAAACACCGCCTCGCTGACCGCATCCGACGGCGACGAGTACAACGAATACCACTTCTCGAACGAATACCAGGTCGTCAGCTTCTTCACCGCCAAGGATCTGGACCTTGAAAAGGGCGACCAGTTCAACGTCCTTGCCGAGTTCTCCGAAGGCGTTGTCGACGTCACCGGCACACGGCTCTTCGATCCGGACGGTATCGACGAGGTATCCAGCTCTCAGGGAACGCCATTTGGCGTGCTGGGCGAAACCGAATCGTTCGATCCCTTCCTGGAGGCCGACCACAATGGCGTCTGGTTCAGTTTCCAAAACGACTATGAGGTCGTGCGCCTGGAGATGTACCGCGAGAATGTCGAGATCGGTGAAAGCTTTTCGCTGAACGATCACAGCCAGGAGATCATCGGCCTGAACCTGACGGGAACCGGCGACATCGATGGCACCGGCAACTCTGCGGCCAACGACATCGTCGGCAACTCCGGTGACAACACTCTGGCCGGGCTCGACGGCGACGACACCATCAACGGACAGTCCGGAAACGACATCCTGCTGGGCGGCGGTGGCGACGACACGCTGGACGGCGGTAGCGGACAGGACGTTATGACAGGCGGTGAGGGCGCCGACATGTTTTCCTTCGGCAACGGCGACCTTGTCGACTGGGACCAGCTTTCGGGCACCACCGACGAGCGCAACCAGCAGCTCGACGTGATCCGCGATTTCGAGATCGGCCAGGACCGGATTGCCCTGAGCGGCATGAGCGGCGTGTCCGACATGACGGACCTGAACATCTGGAAGACCTATATCAACAACGATCTGCATTTCACCGTGCAGAACATCAAAACCAACGAGCGCTTCCTCGTCGACACCGACGAGACCGCCGAATTGGCCGATATCAATAATCCCGACAACTTCATCATCGACCAGAACCTGACCGGAACCGACGATATCGACGACACCGACGATACTGACGATACTGACGATACCGGCGGCAACTCTTCGGACGATGACGTCGGCGGCAACTCCGGTGACGACACACTGGACGGGGGCGATGGCGATGACACGATGGACCTCCAGGACGGCAACCAAACGCTGAACGGCGGCAGCGGCAACGACGGGCTGAACGGCGGCTCAGGCGACGACACGCTGGACGGCGGTTTTGGCGACGACACGCTGGACGGCGGTTATGGCGACGACACGCTGAACGGAGGTAGCGGACGCGACGTGATGGCCGGCGGCGAAGGTGCCGACATCTTTTCCTTCGGCAACGGCGATCTTGCCGACTGGGACCAGCTTTCGGGCACCATCGACGAGCGCAACGAACAGCTCGACGTGATCCGCGATTTCGAGATCGGTCAGGACCAGATCGCACTGGGAGGCATGAGAGGCGTGCATGACGTGATGGACCTGAACATCTGGAAGACCTATGTCGACAACGATCTGCATTTCACCGTGCAGAACATCAAGACCAACGAACGCTTCCTAGTCGACACCGACGAAACCGCCGAATGGGCCGATATCAGCAATCCCGACAACTTCATCATCGACCAGAACCTGATCGGAACCGACGATATCGACGACACCGACGGCAGCGGCAACGACGCGCTGAACGGCGGCACAGGCGACGACACGCTGACCGGTGGCAGCGGCAACGACACGCTCTATGGCGGTAACGGACGGGAGGTGATGACCGGCGGCGAAGGCGCCGACATCTTTTCGTTCGGCAACGGTGACCTTGCCGACTGGGACCAGCTTTCCGGCACCATCGACGAGCGCAACGAACAGCTCGACGTGATCCGCGATTTCGAGATCGGTCAGGACCAGATCGCACTGGGAGGCATGAGAGGCGTGCATGACGTGATGGACCTGAAGATGTGGAAGACCTATGTGGACGATGATCTGCATTTCACAGTGCAGGACATCAGGACCAACGAGCGCTTCCTAGTCGACACCGACGAAACCGCCGAATGGGCCGATATCAGCAATCCCGACAACTTCATCATCGGCATGTTCGACGAAATCATGCCAGAGGCATCGCTGGTCGTGTAACGGCAAGCGATGCCGCCACCGTTGATTGCCGCGTTGATTTGTTTGACATCTGTCCCATCGGGTATTGCAGTCGCCCTGCGGTGCTGTCCCGGGTACAGGCTCGGCGCTGCAGCGCAGCAATGGCACGCAAGCCGGGGTCGAAATCGCGCCAGATCGCACAGTTGTTGCACTTTGCTTGCGTCACGCCCAATTCATGGGCAAAAACCTGAAGCCCGCGCGGGTCACCGCCGGTTCGGCCCGCACCGGGCAGTGGGGTGTTTCTTGTGGGTCCACATTCCCTGTAGGGCAGGGTATGGTGCGACAAAGAAAACCCGGGCACGGCATTGATGAGTAATACAGGCAAGCGCAGGCCTCCGCTTGTGGCGGACAAGCGACCCCCCCGCGGCGCGGCTAGAAAACCGGCCAAACGCAAACCCACGCCGCGCAAACCGGCGCGTGCGCGTGCGCGGCCGCGTGGCAATTTCATTGTCCGGTTCTTGCGGTCCGTGTTCGGCTGGATGGGGCGCCTTCTGTGGCGGCTGTTCTGGCGCGGCAGCCTGGTGCTGGCGCTGATCGTCGGGGTGGCGGTCTGGTACAATTACTCGCTTCTGCCCCCGGTTGACGATCTGGTTGACGCCCGCACCCGCGGCTCTGTCACCATGCTGGACCGCAACGGCGAGGTCTTTGCCTGGCGTGGCGAGCAATTCGGCGGCCAGGTCACCGCCGGTACCGTGTCGCCGATGCTGAGAAACGCCGTCGTGGCGACCGAGGACAAACGCTTTTATCGCCATTTCGGCGTCAGCCCTCGCGGCATCGCCAGTGCGATCCGCATCAACCTGCGCGAAGGCCGCGGGCCCCTTTCGGGGCATGGCGGCAGCACCATCACCCAGCAGGTTGCCAAGCTGATGTGCCTGGGCGTGCCCTTCGACAAGGGCACCTGGGAGAGCGAGACCGACTATGAGGCCGACTGCCGAAGAACCACGATGTGGCGCAAGATCAGGGAAATGACCTTCGCGGTGGCGATGGAGATCAAGTATTCCAAGGACGAGATTCTGACGGTTTATCTCAACCGGGCCTATCTGGGCGCCGGCGCCTACGGGTTCGAGGCCGCCGCCCAGCGCTATTTCGGCAAGTCCGCGGCAGAGGTGAACGCGCCCCAGGCGGCGATGCTGGCGGGGCTATTGACCGCACCGTCTCGCTATGCGCCGACCAACAGCCTGACGCGTGCGCAGGATCGAGCGGCGGTTGTACTGAACCTGATGGCGGACCAGGGCTATATCTCGGCCACCGACGCCGCCGCGGCCAAGATCGCACCCGCCGGCCTGTCGGCGGCGGCCCAGGCGCGTGCTGGGGGCTATTTCGCCGATTGGGTGATGGGCCGCGGTCCCGCTTTCCTGACCCGCGACACCACCGAGGACGTGATCGTCAAGACCACCTTCGACCAGCGTATCCAGACCGCCGCCGAGCAAGGGCTGCAGGCGGTGCTGGACGCCAAGCTGAAGCCGGGCAGCGTGGCGCAAGCGGCCATCGTCATCATGTCCGCCGACGGCTCTGTGCGGGCCATGGTCGGCGGGCGTAAGTTCACCGGCGTTACGGGCACATTCAACCGGGCGATCATGGCCAAGCGTCAGACCGGCAGTGCCTTCAAGCCCTTCGTCTACGCCACCGCGCTGGATCTGGGCTATCGTATGGACGACCCCGTGCTGGACACGCCGCTGACCATCGATATCCCCGGCTCCGGCCCCTGGACGCCGCAGAATTACGACAAGACTTTCATCGGTGAGACCAACCTGACAGAGGCGCTGGTGCGCTCGCTCAATGTCCCCACGGTACGGTTATCAGAGGCCGTGGGCCGCGACCATGTGCGCACCGTGGCGGAAACCTTTGGTATCGCAAGCGACCTTGCCGTCGGTCCGGCGCTGGCGCTGGGTACCTCTGAATCGACGCTGTTGGAAATGACCGGCGCCTATGCGGGTATCCTCAATGGCGGCACGTCGGTGCGGCCCTTCGGGCTGACCGAGCTGCGTCTTCTGGGCGACGAGGCGGCGCTGATGGGTCAGGTCGGCGGTATGCGCGAACGGGTGATCTCGGCCAATGCCGCCGGGCAGCTGATCTACATGATGACCCAGGTTGTCGAGCGTGGCACCGGCCAGCGCGCCCGGCTAGACGGGCGCCAAGTGGCGGGCAAGACCGGCACCACCCAGGCGGCGCGGGATGCGTGGTTTCTGGGCTTCACGGCGGACTACGTGGCCGGGGTCTGGATGGGTAATGACGACAACACGCCGCTCACGGGCGTCACCGGCGGCGGGCTGCCCGCCGAGATCTGGCACGAGGTCATGCTGCGGGTGCATGAAGGTCTGCCGCCGCGCAGCCTGCCGATGATCACACCGGCGCAACTGCCGCGCGAGGCACCGCAGCCGGTACAGCCCGGCATCCTGACCCGCGAGACAAGGCGCGGCAACGCCATCGATGAATTGCTGCGGGATATCTTCGGCAGCCGGAACCGGTAGCCCGGGGTTCAGGCGGTCATCTGGTCGTAGCAGTCAAGCGCCTTGGCGGCGTACATCAGCGACGGGCCGCCGCCCATCTGCACCGCCATGGCCAGCACGTCGGCGATCTCTTCGCGGCTGCCGCCGACGCGAACCAGCGCCTCGACATGAAAGCCGATGCAGGCCTCACAGCGGTCGGCCACCGCGATGCCGAGGGCGACGAATTCCTTGGTCTTGGCGTCCAGCACACCACCTTCCTTGGCGGCTTTGGACAGGGCGCCAAAACCCTTGGCCGTTTCCGGGATGGCGCGGTTCAGGTTGCGCAGCTTGCCGCGCATTGCGGCGTTGTTTTCTTTCCAGTCCATGTTCGCCTCTTGCGGTTCTTGCGGGTGCTGCTTTGGGCCGTCCTGCGGCGATCGGCCTTGACCGGGATCAAACGCGGGTAAATCTGGCGGGCGACAGTGCCGCAACCGTGTCTGCGTCGATCTCTGGCGCGCGGCCACCGATCAGGTCGGCGGCCAGCATGCTGGCGGCGGGCGAGGTCTGGATGCCATAGCCGCCCTGCCCCGCATGCCAGAAGAACCCCGGATCGGCAGGGTCGAACCCGATCACAAGCTGGCGGTCGGGGGCAAAGGTGCGCAGGCCGGCCCAGCTACTGTCGACCCGTGTCACCGGTTCTGTCACCATCTCCTGATACCGCGCGATACCTTCCGCCAGCACCATGTCATCGGCCCATGCATCCTGCGGCTCGACGGGGTCCTCGTCTGCGGGCGACACCAGCAGCTTGCCGGCATCGGGCTTGGCGTACCAGGTCTCTCCGGCACCGAACAGCATGGGCCAGGCGCTGACATCGTGACCGCCAGGGGCCGGGATGCGGGCAACAGAGCGTCGAAAGGGGGTGAAGCCCAGCGGAGCGACCCCGGCAAGGCCCGCAACCCGGTCAACCCAGGCGCCAGCGGCGTTGACCAGCAGGCCCGCGGCAAAACTGCCCTTTGCGGTATCGACCGCCCAGCCCGCGGTAGTTCGGCGGATCGCCGTCGCCCGCACGCCTGTGATAATCTCAGCGCCGTTACCGCGGGCCTCGCGGGCGAAGTTCTGGGCCAGAAGGTCGGTGTCGATATCCCACGCCGCGGTGTGATACCCGGCCTGCACGACGGTCTTGGGGTTCAGGACCGGAACCCGGGCGCAGGCGTCCTCGACGGTGATCGGTTCCATTTCCATCATGTCGCTGTCGTGGGCAAAGGTCTCTCGGTCCCCGGCGGTGCCCACCAGCATCAGCCCGCGCGGGCTGAGCACGCCGCCATTGTCTGACATGTGATAGGATTTGCTGGCCCGGTTCAGCGCCACGGTCGAGGGCTTGCCATAGGTCTCCTCGAACATCGCCGCCGAACGGCCCGAGGAATGGTAGCCCAGCGCATCCTCGGCCTCCAGCAGCGTGACCTTGCCCAGATGCGACAGCCGCGCGGCGACAGAGATACCGGCAATGCCGCCGCCGATGATCAGGAAATCGCTCATGTCTTACAGGTCGCCGTTGGCGCCTGCCTCCATGATGCTCTCGATCGATTCGCGCACATAGATCGCCGCCTCACGCAGTTCGGGTGTGATCTTGTTGGGGTTGGGCGAAGTGTCCATCCAGCGGATGTCCCAATCCAGCGTCATGATCCAGATATCGCCGTTGGCGTCTTCCATGACTGTGATTCGGCATGGCACGAAAACGCTGAATTCGGGCACATAGTCCAGGATCGTGCGCATCGTCGGAATGTCGCAATAGCTGATCATCTCCAGCCGCGGGCTGGGTTCGCCGGTCGTGGCCTCGATCACCTTCGATGGCGTGTTATGGCCCACCTTCTTCATGTTCAGAAGGTTGGCGCGCAGATCCATCGACTCGAGCACCTCATCGAAGGTGAGGTCCTCGACCACCTTCTTCTTGGCCACCATCATGGTGATCATCTGGCGCAGACTAAGCGGGTTCGACATCATCATCGCCTGCATGGCGATCAGCTTGGCATTCGCGGTCAGCACCTCTTCGGTGACGGTGTTGGGCGGCACATCCGGCACCAGCGGCGCGGCGATGGCCGACCATTCGGTCAGCTTGGCGCCCCAGCTTGCTGGCAGCCCGACATTGGGGCCTGCATAGGTGCGTGAATTGTCGTACCCGCCCTCATCCTGTGCAAGCGCGGCGCCCGACAGCAAAAGCATGGCGGCGGCGGCCAGTGCGGTGACAACCCTATGGGCTGCTTTCATGGTATCCTCCATCATCGATCTGCCCGCATTCCGGGCCGCGCGAACCGGCGGACGGCCTTACGCGCCTTCAGTTCTGTCCTAGTTGTCTGTCATCGACCCGAGCGCACCGGGGACCGTGGTCGACATCTTGATCATCGCGGTCATCATGTTGACCATCAGTTCGGGGTCCATCATCTTCAGCATAGCATCCATGAAGGCCGGGTCGGTCATCATCTCCATGTAGCTGGCCAGCATCTCGGGCTCCATGAACTTGAGCGCCGTCTCGATCATGTCGGGGTTGAATGCCAGCCGCATCCAGGTTTCCCACATCTCGGGCGAAGCGAACTGCATCATGGCGGACATCCAGGCCGGATCCATCATGATCTTGATGAAGGCCTCGGTCATCTCGGGCGAGGCAAAGGCCAGCACCGCCTCCCAGATCTGCGGGTTCATCATCATCGTCATCATCGGCTCGATCATCGCCGGGTCGGCAAGTTCGAGCACCGCAGAGATGACCTCTGGCTGCATCGCGATGCCGATCCACTGGCTAAAGAGCTCCGGGTCCATCATCGCCACAGCAGGCTTCAGCATCATGTCCATCATCAGCGGGTTGAACAGCAGCTTGGTGAAGCCGCCCAGCACATCCGAGTTGCCAAGCAGATCAGAGTCACCGAGACCGGCAAGACCGGAAAGCCCGCTGGTAAAGTCGGGCGCCGTGAACGCCTTGGACCAGTCCCCGGTGTTGGAAAAAAGCTGGGCATTCGCCATGCTGCCCGCACTGATCGCAATCACCGATACCAGCGTCCTGGCAAATCCCTTGATGCGCATATTCTTTCCTCCATCGCGTTGACAGGCCCCCGGTTTGCCTTCACGGGCAGCCAGGGCCGAATGACGGCGTGCAGGTGCCGCTCGCCGTAATATCCATACATCTTAATAGCAGAATTTGTCCGGAATCCTACCAAAAACCGGGACCCCGGGGTGGCTGGGCAGCATGTGTTTTTTCCCCAACGCCGCCAACCGGTTGCAGGCTGGTATCCGCGTCGCGACAATGGCTATCAAGGCCTCTTCCGGGCGGAAACATTGTCGCATGATCTCTGGCTCAGACCGATCCCGGCCAGTATGGTCCGGGCGACCTCTTGCTTGCAGTGGGAAATTGCCAGAGGATCGGCGCAGGGATTTCTGAACGAAAAGGTGCGGCATGGAAACGCCAGAGCAACGGCTACAGGCGATCGGGCTCGACCTGCCAGCACCGGCAGTGCTGCCCGAGGGGGTGCATCTGCCGTTCAGTCTTGTGAATGTCCGGGGCAACCGGGCGCTGATTTCCGGCCATCCCCAGCAGGACGGCTCTGGCCGCATCATCGGCCCTTTCGGTCAGGTCGGAACCGACCTGACCACGGCAGAGGCGCAGGCGGCTGCGCGTGGCATCGGGCTGTCGGTTCTGGCCAATCTGAAGGCGGAAATCCAGGACCTGAGCCGCATTGCCGGGTGGGTCCGGGTGTTCGGCATGGTCAATTCCGCACCGGGCTATACCGAGCAGCATCTGGTGCTGAACGGGTTCAGCGACCTGATCGTGTCGGTATTCGGGCCGGATATCGGGCGGCACTCGCGCTCTGCCATCGGTGTCGCTGGGTTGCCGATGAATTTCGCCATCGAGATCGAGGCCGAACTGCAGTTGGACTGACCTGCCTCCCTCCTTCTCCGCCCGGCAGGATTTCCCGGATAATTCCACGCCTCTTCAGCAGGCGGGGCGGCCAGCAAAAAGGGCCCGGCAAGGCGGGCCCTTCGGTCTTTTTCACAAAGGTATCAGTTCGGCACGCTGCCGGTCAGACCCTCGACGTAAAAGTTCATGCCAGCCAGCGTACCGTCATCGGCGGTCTCGCCCTCGGCCAGCCACGCGCCGCCGTCCTGCTTGTTCAGCGGCCCGGTGAACGGGTGGTACTCGCCCGATGCGATGCTGTCGGAAATGGCCATCGCCTCGGCACGCACGTCCTCGGGGATCACGTCAGACATCTCGCCGATCTTCACCATACCGGGGGCAATTCCGTCCCAGGTGTCGACGCTCTGCCAGGTGCCGTCCATCACCGCACCGACGCGGGTCACATAGTAGGGCGCCCAGTTGTCGATGATGGAGCTGATCCGCGGCATCGGCGCATAGGCCGCCATGTCAGAGGCCTGACCGAAGGTGTAGACCCCGCCGGCATCCTTCGCCACCGCCTGCGGCGCCGTCGAATCGGTGTGCTGCATGATCACGTCGATGCCCTGGTCGATCAGCGCCTTGGCCGCGTCGCCTTCCTTGGCCGGGTCGAACCAGGTGTAGACCCAGACCACCGAGAACTCGACATCGGGGTTGGCTTTCCTGGCGTGGATATAGGCACTGTTGATGCCCCGGATCACCTCTGGAATCGGGAACGAAGCGATGTAGCCGATCTTGTTCGACTTGGTCATCTTGCCGGCGATATGGCCGATCACCGCGCGGCCCTCGTAGAACCGGGCAGAGTAGGTGCTGACGTTGTCGGCGCGCTTGTAACCGGTGGCGTGCTCGAACACCACGTTCGGGAATTTCTCGGCCACGTTGATCGTCGGGTCCATATAGCCGAACGAGGTGGTAAAGATGATATCCGCCCCCTGCAGCGCCATCTGGGTCAGCGCTCGCTCGGCATCGGCGCCTTCCGGCACGCTTTCCTGATACACGGTCTCGACCTTGTCGCCATAGGCCTCTTCGACGGCCAGACGGCCCTCGTTATGCTCATAGGACCAGCCCAGATCCCCGATCGGCCCGACATAGATAAAGCCGACCTTGGTCTTGTCGGCGGCCACCGCGGCGGTAGCCAGACCCAGCGCGACGGTGGCGCCGGCCAGAAGTTTGGTAACATGCATGTATGGTTACTCCCTGCTTGTGATGCAGACCCCCCGAGGCCCGCTGATTGATCGAATGCCCCTAGGACGAGGCGTGGAAAGGCTTTCCCAGTGCCGCCGGCGCGCTCAAGGCAGCCCGACCGCGGCCGGAGGACATGATGACCAGCACAAGGATGGTTATCAGATAGGGTGACATCGACAAATACTCGATCTTGAACGGCACCAGTGTTCCATGCACCCACCATGTGCCGAAGATGCCCAGTGCAACCAGGCAAATGTCGAATACGATACGCAGGATCGACGGGTTCTTTCCGCTGAAATGCTGGACCAGCGCGTCAATCAGACCGAGACCCACCAGAATCCAGCCTATGGCGGCCAGCGGGAACATTGCCCCGGCGGCTTGCAGATTGAGCTGCAAAACCGTGATGCCGCCGAATAGGTATGCGCCAACCAGGATCCACACCGGCTTCCAGCTGGCAAACACCACGATAGCCAGGGCGATCCATCCCGCGCCCGCGGTCATGCCCTCGGTCCATTGCGGCACCCGGATCAGGCTCAGATAGGCCCCGCCCAGCCCGGCGCAGGCACCGCCGAAAGCAATCGCCATCAGCCGCACATGGATCACCTTGTAGCCAAGCGCATGGGCGGCATCGTGGCTTTCGCCCACCGCACGCAGGATCAAACCCCAGCGGCTGAACTTCAAGAACGCCCAGACCGCACCCACCAGGGCCAGCGACAGATAGACCATGGCATCATGCTGAAAGAATATGGTTCCCAGCGCCGGGATATCGGCCAGCGGCCCGAAATTCACCTCGCCCACCGGCGGCGGGCGCAGCTGCAGATAGCCTTGGCCGATCAGCGCCGACAGGCCGAGCCCAAAGAGAGTCAGCGCCAGCCCGGTCGCCACCTGGTTCGACATGAAATACTGCGTCAGGATGCCGAACACCATCGACATCAGCGCACCCCCCAGCGCGGCGCCGACAAAGCCCAGCGCCGGGCTGCCGGTACTCACCGCCACCGCATAGCCGCAGACCGCGCCGGTGATCATCATGCCCTCGACGCCCAGGTTCAGCACGCCCGATTTCTCCACCACCAGTTCGCCCAGGGCGGCCAGCAGAATGGGCGTTGCTGCCACCATCAGCGAGGCGATCAGAACGGCGGGGTTGATTGCCGACAGGTCCATTACGCGGCCTCCCTCTTCTTCAGCCGGAACCGGTAATTCGCCAGCACGTCCACCGCCAGCAGGAAGAACAGCAGCATGCCCTGAAACGCCTGGATGGCGCTCGCCGGTAATTGCATGTTGGCCTGCGCCGCCTCGCCGCCGATGAAGGTCAGCGCCAGCAGCAAACCAGCCAGCAGGATGCCCACCGGATGCAGCCGGCCCAGAAAGGCGACGATGATCGCGGTAAAGCCATAGCCCGAATTGAAATCGATGCTGATCTGCCCCGCCGGTCCGGAAACCTCGAACAGCCCCGCCAATCCCGCCAGCGCCCCGCTGGCGCCAAGACAAACCACGATCAGCAGGTTGGGCCGCACACCGGCAAACCGCGCCGCCCGCGGGCTCTGCCCGGTCAGGCGGATCTGAAAGCCCAGCATGTGCCGGTTCAGCAGCACATAAGCCAGGATCACCGCCAGGAACGCCGCGACCACGCCCCAGTGCATCCCGGTCCCGGCAAACAGTTCCGGATTAGAGGCGGCCTCATATTGCTTCAGGTTCCGGCTGCCCGGAAACCCCGCGCCCTCGGGATTGCGCAGCAACCCCAGGGACATAGAGGCCAATAGCTGCTCGGCCACATAGACCAACAGCAGCGACACCAGGATCTCGTTGGTATTGAACCGCGTCTTCAGGATCGCCGGGATCATGGCCCAGACAAACCCGCCCAGCGCGCCCGCGATCACCATCAGCGGAAAAATGTACCAACCCTCGGCGGGATAGAACGCCAACCCCACCCCGGCGCCGCAGATCGCACCGACAATATATTGCCCCTCGGCGCCGATATTCCAGATCCCGGCCCTGAACCCCAGGCTCAACCCGATGGCGATCAATATCAGCGGCCCGGCCTTCACCAGAAGCTGGCCGCGATAGTACCAGGCGAACTCGCCGAATACCGGGTCCCAGAATATCGTACGGATCGCCTCGACCGGGTTCTTGCCGAGAAAGGCAAAAAGCGCCCCGCCCGCCAGCATGGTCAGAACAACTGCCACCAGTGGCGTCACCGCCGCCCACAGCCGCGACGGCTGCGGTCTCTTGTCCAGCCTGATCACAACTCAACCCCCATGGTCTTCTTCTCTTTGGCAAATACCTCGGGGGGCTTGGGGGGCTGGCCCCCCAACACCGCGTCTGAAACGATTGCCGCGCAACGCATTGCCCCCCGGCGATCACAGGCAATCGCCGAGGGGCGCCGAAGACGGCGCAAAACCTCAGGCCTCCACATGCGCCACCTCCATGTCATGCGCCCCACCCAGCATCATGCCGATCTCTTCCACCGTCAGCCCCTGTGCCGGCCGCGGCGCCGAAAGCCGCCCCTCGTTCAGTGCCGCAAAACGGTCCGATATCTCCATCAACTCGTCGAGATCCTGGCTGATCACCACTACAGCCGCACCCTCGGCGGCCAGATCCATCAGCGCCTGCCGGATCGCCGCCGCCGCGCTGGCATCCACCCCCCAGGTCGGCTGGTTCACCACCAGACAGGCGGGCCGCTGCAATATCTCACGCCCGATCACGAATTTCTGCAGGTTACCGCCCGACAGCGACCGGGCCGCGTTCTCCGGCCCCGGCGTGCGTACGTCAAAGGCTTCAATGATACGCCCGGCAAAATCCCGCGCCTTCGGCCAGTGCAAGAACCCCCCGCCCGTCAGTTGCTCGCGGATCGCCCCGGTCAGCAGCGCATTCTCGGTCAGCGACATGTCGGGGGCGGCCGCATGGCCCAGCCGCTCTTCCGGTGCCGCCAGCAATCCCAGCCGACGCCGCGCATTTGGGCCCAGGTGCCCGATATCCTGCCCGCAAAGCTTTATCGCATCCGGCGGTGCCGACGTCTCGCCCGACAAGGCCGCCAGCATCTCGTCCTGACCGTTGCCAGCCACCCCGCCAACGCCCAGGATCTCACCCGAACGCACCTCCAGATGCACATTGCGCAGGCTGGTGCCGAACGGGTTGGAAGACGCCACCGAAAGCGCCGCCAGATCCAGCACCACTTCGCCCGGCTCCTTGGCCTCCCGCGATGGCGTGTGCAATTCCTGCCCCACCATCATCTCCGCCATCGACCGCGCGCTTTCCTCTCGTGGGTTGCATTCGCCCACCACCTTGCCCAGCCGCAAGATCGTCGCGCCGTCGCACAGCGTCTTTATCTCTTCCAGCTTGTGGCTGATATACAGTATCGCCGTGCCCTCGGCCTGCAGCTTGCGCAGGGTCTCGAACAGGATCCCGACCTCCTGCGGCGTCAGCACACTGGTCGGTTCATCCATGATCAGCAGTTTTGGATCCTGCAGCAGGCACCTGATGATCTCGACCCGCTGGCGTTCACCCGCGCTCAGGTCGCCGACCAGCCGGTCAGGGTCCAGCGGCAGACCATAAGTCTCGCTCACCTGCCTGATCCGCCGCGCCAGCTGGCGCTGCGGCGGCGGGCTCTCCATGCCCAGCGCCACGTTCTCGGCCACGTTCAGCGCCTCGAACAACGAGAAATGCTGAAACACCATCGCCACACCCGCCGCCCGCGCCGCGTGCGGCGTGGTCGGCTCGAACGCCGCGCCGCCAAACGTCATCCGCCCGGCATCGGGCCGCACCAGCCCATAGATCATCTTGACCAGCGTTGACTTGCCGGCACCGTTCTCGCCCAGCAGCGCATGCACCTCGCCCGGCGCGATCTGGAAGGACACCGCGTCATTGGCCACAACGCCCGGATAGGCCTTGGTCAGCCCCTCGACGCTCAACAGCACCTCGTTCATGCAACCTCCCCCCGCGCAGAGCTTGCCGCCTGCGCCTTCAGCAGCCGCGCCACCACCCCGATGGCAATCGCCTGCGGGTGCTTGCCCAGTGACGGATCACCGATCGGGCATTCGATCTGGTCGATCGCCGCGGCAGCGTGCCCCAGCGCCGACAACCGCCTGCGGAACCGCGCCCATTTCGTCGCCGACCCGATCAGCCCGGCATAGGCAAAGGGCCGTTGCAACACATGGTGGCACAATTCCAGGTCCTCATCATGACTTGGTGTCATGATGAAATGCGCGGCCTGCGGCGGCGCCATTGCCATCGCGTCCTGCGGCTTGCCGGCGATGCACCCGACATTGCCGGGCAGCGCCGCAAGCAACGCCTCGCGCGGATCCGCGATGGAAACCTCGACCTCCGGCAACGGCGCCAGCACCCTGCACAGCGCCGCACCCACATGGCCCGCGCCATAGATGAATACCGGCCGCCGCAGCGGCCCCACCGGCTCGATCAGCCAGCCATCGGCCAGCAGCGCGCCGCCCGGCGCGGCGGGCCGCGGTGCATCACCCTCGATCCGGCGGGCAAAGACCCCCTGGGCCGGCACATCGCTCAGCCGCGACGCGTCCCAAAGCTCGGTCACCAGCGACACCGCCCCGCCGCAGCACTGGCCCAGACCCGGCCCCAGCGCCTGGCGCCGCAACCCCGTCTCCGGGCCGCGCTCCAGCATGCGTCGCGCCCGCGCCACCGCCTCGAACTCCAGCCGCCCGCCGCCGATGGTGCCTTGCGCGCCATCCCGCCAGACCAGCATGGACACACCGGTTTCCCGCGGCACAGAGCCCCGATGCGCCGCAACCACAACCCTCGCCACCCGGCCTTGTATGCCGACAGCGACAACAAGCTCGGTACGGTCGATCATGCGCGCACCGCCCGCACAGCCTGCGAGAGCCGCTCCGGTGTCGCCGGACCATCCAGGGCAGGATAGGCGCCACCGCAGGCCGCCACCGCGTCCGACAAGGCAAAAAGCGCCGAGATCCCCAGCATGAGGGGCGGCTCGCCCACCGCTTTGGACCGGTAAATCGTCTCTTCCCGATTACCGCCGCCCCGCCACAGCGCAACGTTGAACACATCGGGCCGGTCCGAGCAGGCCGGGATCTTGTAGGTAGAGGGCGCATGCGTCGCCAGCCGGCCCCGCTCGTCCCAGACCAGCTCTTCCATGGTCAGCCAGCCGGCGCCCTGCACATAGCCGCCCTCGACCTGCCCGACATCCAGCGCCGTGTTCAGCGAGGCGCCCGCGTCATGCAGGATATCGGCCCGCAATATCCGGTTCTCGCCGGTCAGCGTGTCCAGCACCACCTCGGTCACCGCCGCACCATAGGCGAAATACAAAAACGGCCGGCCCTGGCCCTTCAGCCGGTCCCACTCGACCTTGGGCGTCTTGTAGAACCCGGTCGCCGACAGGCTGACGCGCCCCTGATAGCAGGCCGCTGCCGCCTCGGCGAAACCAAGGCGCGCCTCGCCCACATGCACCTGCCCCGCCCGGAACCGGACCTCCGAGGCCTCCACCCGATGCTGCGCCGCCAGATACGCCACCATCCGGCCCCGGATCTCGTCGCAGGCCGCCGCCACCGCCATGCCGTTCAGATCCGACCCGGAAGAGGCCGCCGTGGCCGACGTGTTGGGCACCTTGCCGGTATCCGTCGCGGTGATCCTCACCGCCTCAATCGGCACCCCGAACCGGGCGGCCGCCACCTGCGCCACCTTCTGGAACAGGCCCTGCCCCATCTCGGTACCACCATGGTTCATGGCGACAGAGCCATCCCGATAGACATGCACCAGCGCGCCGGCCTGGTTGAGATGCGTCAGGGTAAAGGAAATCCCGAACTTCACCGGCGTCAGCGCAATGCCCCGTTTCAGCACCGGATTGGCCGCATTCCATTGCGCCGCCGCCGCCCGCCGCTCCTGGTAGCCAGAGTTTTTCTCCAGCTCCGCCACCAACTCATGCAGCACGAAATCCTCGACCGCCTGCCCATATGGCGTTTGCTGGATCTTCTTCTCATCGGAAATACCTTCGGGGGGCGGCGGCTCTGCCGGGCGGGGGGCAGGCAGCCCCCCTGCATCATAGAAATTCATCCGCCGCACCTGCAGAGGATCGCGCCCCAGCGCATGGGCGACATGGTCCATCACCCGCTCGATCCCCACCATGCCCTGGGGTCCGCCGAAACCGCGAAAAGCGGTGGCCGACTGGGTGTTGGTGCGCAGCCGGTGGCTCTCGATCCGAACCGCGGGCAGGTAATAGGCGTTGTCGGCATGCAGCATCGCCCGGTCGGCCACCGGAAGCGACAGATCCTGCGCCCAGCCGCAGCGAGCAAGCTGCACGAATTCCACCCCTTCCAGCCGCCCGTCATCATCGAACCCGGCGCGATAGACAATGCGGAAATCATGGCGTTTGCCAGTGATCACCATGTCGTCGTCGCGGTCATAGCGCATCTTGCAGGGCCGCCCGGTCAGACGGGCCGCCACGGCCGAGGCGCAGGCCGGCGCGTTGCCCTGGCTCTCCTTGCCACCAAAGGCGCCGCCCATGCGCCGCACCTCGACGCGCACCCCGTGCATCGGCAGGCCCAGCGCCTCGGCCACCTTGTGCTGGATCTCGCTTGGGTGTTGGGTGCTGGAATGCACCACCATGTCGCCGTTTTCCTGCGGCAGCGCCAGCGCCGCCTGGGTCTCCAGATAGAATTGCTCCTGCCCGCCCAGTTCCAGCACACCCTCGACCAGATGCGGCGCCCCGCCAATAGCGCCCCCCGCATCGCCGCGCTCCCAGAGTACCGGACCGCCCTCGAACCGGCTGTCGGCGGCCAGTGCCTCGTCGATGGTCAAAATGGCAGGCAGTTCCTCGCAAGCCACCACCCCCAGCCGCGCCGCGCGGCGGGCCGCCAGATGGCTCTCGGCCACCACCAAAAACAGCGGCTGCCCGGCATAGTGCACCTCGCCCGCGGCCAGCATCGGCTCGTCATGCGCCGCGGCCGAGACGTCGTTGGCAAAGGGCAGGTCCTCGGCGGTCAGCACCGCCACCACACCCGGCGCGGCGCGCACCGCTGCAAGATCCATCGACAGGACCCGGCCATGGGCGATCTCGGACAGGCCGAAGGCCAGCGACAGGGTGCCGGAGGGAACCGGAATATCGTCGATATAGCGCGCCTCGCCAGTGACATGCTGGCGCGCGGCGTCATGCGGCAAGGGGAACACTAACCTCATGGCTTCACCTCCAGCACCCGAGTCACGGCGCCCGCGGCTTCCAGGAAATACCGGATCAGCATGTTGCGCGCCGCATCCAGCCGATAGTCGGCCGAGGCGCGCATATCCGACATCGGTGTGAAATCCTCTGCCCAGGCATCCCACGTTTCGCCGATGGTGTCCTCGTCCCAGGGTCTGCCCACCAGCGCCGCCTCGACATTGGCCGCGCGCTTCGGAACCCCCGCCAGGCCGCCGAACGCGATGCGGGCCTCTGCGACGATCCCATCCTCGACGGCAATGCTGAAACAACCGCAGACCGCCGAGATATCCTGATCGAACCGCTTGGCCAGCTTGTAGCATCTCAGCCGATCGTGCTGGCGTGGAAAACTCACCGCCTCGACGAACTCACCATCCGCCCGGTCCTGCCTGCCATAGTCCAGAAAAAAATCCTCCAGCGCGATCGCGCGCCGCGCCTGGCCCCGGCGCAGATGCAGCCTGGCCCTCAGGACGATCAGCGCCGGCGGGCCGTCGCCGATGGGCGAGCCGTTGGCGATGTTGCCGCCAATGGTCGCCGCACGCCGCACCTGGGCAGAGCCAAACCGCCGCAGCAGCTCTGCGAACCCCGGATGCAGCGGCGCCACGGCCTTGCGCAGATCCTCTATCGTGACACCGGCACCAACCAGCACGGTTTCCTCGTTGATCTCGATCCGGTCGAGTCCATCGACATGTGACAAAAACGCCACCTGCGCCAGATCGCGCAGCCCCTTGGTGACCCACAGCCCCACATCCGTCGCCCCAGAGACCAGCACCGCCTCGGGGTTGCTCTGATACCATTTCGCGAAATCTCTCAGCGGCTGCCGCTTGCTGCCCTGGGCAAGTTTTGCGGCCCTGGCCGCATCTTCGGCCAGCCAGTCGGGCACCGGCGCATCGGCAGTGGCCTCGGCGGCGCGGATGATCGGCGCATAGCCGGTGCAGCGGCACAGGTTGCCGGCCAGCACATCGTCGAAATCCCGCCGCCCGTTGACATGGGCCGCCACCAGCGACGCAACGACACCCGGCGTGCAGAACCCGCACTGGCTGGCGTGATGATCGATCAGCGCCATCTGAACCGGGTGCAACTTGTCACCAGGCCCGGCCATGCCCTCGACCGTGCGTACCGCACGCCCGTGCAACTGCGGCAGAAACAGGATGCAGGCGTTCAGCGCCCGCGCCCCGCGCGCATCTGTCACCATGACCGTGCAGGCGCCGCAATCGCCCTCGTTGCAGCCCTCCTTGGTGCCGCAAAGCCCCCGGGTCTCGCGCAGCCAGTCCAGCAGGGTTCGCGTGGGGTCCACCTGACCCAACTCGACCAGTTCTCCATTCAGGAGAAACGCGATTTCGCGCATCACGGATTCCGATACCGCTTTGTGTTCGTGCGGGTATTGTCCCGCATTCGCTCTGGCTCGATGCGGCGTAAAGCCAGAGGATCCCTGTCAGATCCTCAGAAAACAGTCGAAACCACCGCTTGGCAAGGACTTCCCTGCCGCAAACCTCAGAAAGTCTGTTCTCAATATCCGCACAATCGCGCAGCCACCCGCAGGTCCGGCTGAAACGGCGGCCGGTTTTTCCCTGCAATAACCAATACCTGACATCGCTGCGCCTTGCCGGATGCACCCATCGGGCAAGGGCTAACCCGCATGGCGCCCGGCAGCCAGTGCAACCAGAGCCTGGCCATGCCTTGCGCCATCCTAGCCCTTCTCGCCGCCGCGTTTTTGGGCCTGACAGTTCACACCCGGACCCGGTGGCTGGGCGACACCGACGGCCAGACTGGTACTTTCATCGCGGTCGCGACCATGACGCTCATGCTCTGGCTGCTGGCGCCATCATTCGCGCGCCACGGTGGGCAAACTGCCCACCCTACTTGCTACCATCCCACCTCATCAACGGGCACCGGACCCCGCCCTATGGCTCTGGTCGGTTCCGCGTCTTGTCGCGGCCCAGTTCGCGTTCGGTCATCCGGTCCAGCAGCTCCTCGTCGTCGGTGCGCAGGAACACAGTGACGCCATGTAGCGCCAGCCCGATGCCCCAGCCCATCAGCGGCCAGACCGCCCACAGATACCCCGGCGAGGTGAAGAGGTTGATGGCGAACAAGAACCCGTTCACCACCGCATAGACGATAACGTGGTTATAGAATTCCAGCTTCTTCTTGGCCCGCTTGCGGGCGCGGTCATAGGCCTCTTGGTCGGTCATGGTCTCTGCCTCCGGATACACCTGCCGAGTGTACCCGGCCTCCCCGCATGCCCGCATTGACTTTGCGCAAGCTGGCGACGCGGTTTCACCCCATCTGTCGTCCACCCCCCGCCACAGCAGCCTGTGCAACAAGCGCAGGGCGGGCAATGCTGCCCACCACCCCCGCCATCATTCGCGCGCCGCGGTGGGCTGGCCTATGGTGCGGCCATGTTCCGCCGCGAAACGCTCGGTTGGCGGCACCCGGTGGTGGCGCTGCCGGTGGTTGCCGGGGGCGCAATGATTTTGTCGCGCTGAAAGCTCTGCCAGAGGTTTTCTGGATTCCATTCGCCGCGTCTCTGCGCTAGCTTGTCCGGCATGAGCAGTCAGCCCACCTTCATCCACCTCCGCCTGCACACCGAATACTCGCTGCTCGAGGGTGCCGTTCCGGTCAAGAAGCTGGCCGGCATGTGCGCCGCCATGGGTATGCCCGCGATCGCCGTGACCGACAGCAACAACCTGTTCGCCGCGCTCGAGTTTTCGGTTCTGGCTTCGGGTGCCGGCATCCAGCCCATCGTCGGCTGCCAGATCGACCTCGCCTGCGATCCCGCCGCACCCGGCGAAAAACCCCGTGCCCCGGCGCCACTGGTGCTTTTGGCCCAGAACGAGGCTGGCTACGGCAACCTGATGAAGCTCAACTCCTGCGCCTATCTGCGCGGCGACGGCAGCCTGCCGCAGGTGACGGTGGACGAGCTTTGCGCCCATTCCGACGGGTTGATCCTGCTGACCGGCGGTCCGGAAGGGCCGTTGGGGCGGTTGCTACAGGACGGTCAGACCGAAAAGTGTCATACGCTTGTCCGACGGTTGTCCGACGCTTTTCCGACACGGGTTTACATCGAATTGCAGCGCCATCCGCGCGACGATGCCAGCCCGCCAGAGGCAGAGCGTCTGACCGAGCGCTGGTTCGTCGAAACGGCCTATGCGATGGACCTGCCGCTGGTTGCCACCAACGACGTCTATTTCCCGAAACCCCAGATGTACGAGGCGCATGACGCGCTGATCTGCATCGCCGAGGGCGCCTATGTCGACCAGCAGGAACCGCGCCGCCGCCTGACCCCGCAGCACTATTTCAAAAGCCCGCAAGAGATGGCGGCGCTCTTTGCCGACCTTCCGGAAGCGCTTGAAAACACTGTTGAAATAGCTCGTCGTTGTGCCTTCATGGCGGAAAAGCGTGCGCCCATCCTGCCGCGCTTTGCCGATGACGAGATCGACGAGTTGCGCCGCCAGGCCCATGCCGGGCTGGACGCACGGCTTGCGGTGATCGACCCGGCCGCGCCGCGCGAGGATTACGACAAGCGGCTCGAATTCGAACTGGGCATCATCGAGAGTATGGGCTTTCCCGGCTACTTTCTGATCGTCGCCGATTTCATCAAATGGGCCAAGGATCGCGACATCCCCGTCGGCCCCGGCCGCGGCTCCGGCGCCGGTTCTCTGGTGGCCTACGCACTGACCATCACAGACCTCGACCCACTGCGCTACAGCCTTCTTTTTGAACGATTTTTGAACCCCGAGAGGGTCAGTATGCCGGATTTCGACATCGACTTCTGCATGGGCCGGCGCGAAGAGGTGATCGGCTATGTGCAGAAGAAATACGGCCGCGACCGGGTGGCCCAGATCATCACATTCGGCGCGCTTTTGTCCAAGGCCGCGGTGCGCGATGTGGGCCGCGTGCTGCAGATGCCCTATGGCCAGGTCGACCGTCTGTCCAAGATGATCCCGGTCGAGGGCGTCAAGCCGGTCAGCATCGAAAAGGCGCTGGCGGATGAGCCACGCCTGCGCGAAGAAGCCAGGAACGAGGAAGTTGTCGACCGCCTGCTAACCTACGGCCAGCAGGTTGAGGGGCTGCTCAGGAATGCCTCGACCCATGCAGCAGGCGTGGTGATCGGCGACCGGGCGCTGGACGAACTGGTACCGCTCTACCAGGATCCACGCTCTGGCATGCCGGCGACCCAGTTCAACATGAAATGGGTAGAGGCGGCGGGGCTGGTCAAGTTCGACTTTCTCGGTCTGAAGACACTGACCGTGATCCAGAACGCCATCGACCTGATCCACGGCCAGGAGAGGCAGCTGCATGAGACCTCTGCCGGCGCCCGGATATACGAGCCCGCCGCGGGTGCCGAAAACAAGATCAATGCCATCCCGCTGGACGATGCAAAGACTTATGAGCTCTACGCCAGCGCTAGGACGGTCGCGGTGTTCCAGGTGGAAAGCTCTGGTATGATGGACGCGCTGCGGCGCATGAAGCCCACCTGTATCGAGGATATCGTGGCGCTGGTGGCGCTTTATCGCCCCGGTCCGATGGAGAACATCCCGACCTATTGCGAGGTCAAGAACGGGCTGCGGGAACGCGAATCCGTGCATCCGCTGATCGACCATATCCTTGAGGAAACTCAAGGGATTATCGTCTACCAGGAACAGGTGATGCAGATCGCTCAGGTGATGGCGAACTACACGCTGGGCGGTGCCGACCTGCTGCGCCGTGCCATGGGCAAGAAGATCAAGGAGGCGATGGACGCCGAACGGCCAAAATTTGAAAAGGGCGCCGCCGAAAACAGCGTGCCGAAGAAGAAGGCCAGCGAGGTGTTCGACCTGCTGGAGAAATTCGCCAACTACGGCTTCAACAAGTCGCATGCCGCCGCCTATGCGGTGGTCAGCTATCAGACGGCGTGGCTGAAGGCGAACCACCCGGTCGAGTTCATGGCCGGCGTCATGAACTGCGACCTGCATCTGACCGACAAGCTGGCGATCTATGCCGAAGAGGTCCGTCGCAACCTGAAGATCGAGATCGTGCCGCCTTGCGTCAACCGGTCCCACGCGACATTCAGCGTCGACAAGGACCGTGTGGTCTATGCGCTGGGCGCGCTAAAGAATGTCGGCGTCGAGGCGATGCGGCTGATCACCGATGCGCGCATGGGTGACGCTCATCAGCCCTTGCGGGCTTCCTCGCTTGGCGACGCAGGTGATACAGCAGCGAAGAAAGCCGAAAGGCTTGATGAGCGCCCCTCGATACCCTTCGTCAATCTTTTCGACTTCGCCCGCCGGGTCGATCTGAAGCGTGTCGGCAAGCGCCCGCTGGAGATGCTGGCACGCGCGGGAGCCTTCAACCAGCTTGACCCCAACCGGCGCCGGGTGTTCGGCAGCATCGACGGCTTGGTTGCCTATTCCGCTGCGGTGCACGACCAGAGAAACTCCAACCAGGTGTCGCTATTTGGCGAGGCCGGCGAGGATCTGCCCGAGCCGCGTCTCTCTGCGGTCGAGGACTGGCTGCCCAACGAACGGCTCGCCGAAGAGCACAAAGCCATCGGTTTCTACCTCTCAGGCCACCCACTCGATGACTACATGGCGCCTCTGAAGCGCAAGGGCGTCAAGACGCTGGCCGAGATCACCGTCGAGGCCGAACGCGCGCCGTTGGTCGCCAAGCTTGCAGGCGCGGTGGCCGGGCGGCAGGAACGTAAGTCGGCCCGCGGCAACCGCTTTGCCTTCGTTCAACTGTCCGACCCGTCCGGGCTATATGAGGTCACGGTGTTTTCGGACACGCTGGAAACCGCGCGCGAGCATCTGGAAACGGGCAACAACGTCGTGCTGACGGTCGAGGCGAATATGGAGGCCGACCAGTTGAAACTGCTGGCGCGATCGGTCAGCCCCATCGACACCGTCGCGGCCGACGCCGGTGCCATGGGGCTGCGGATCTTCGTTGATGAACCCGCCGCGGTCACCTCGGTTGCCGCGTTGCTGGAACGCGCCACCGCCGAGGCCAAGAGCCGGGCGCGTGGCCCAGTGCAGCTTTGCCTGATGGCGCCCGACATGCCAGGCCATATTCAGGAGGTCGAGGTTGCATTGGGCGAGCGATTCCATGTCAACCCGCAGATCAAGGGCGCGCTGAAATCCCTGGTCGGCGTGGTGATGGTAGAGGATGTCTGAGGCCGGTCGGCAAGGCTGTGCGCGGCGCGGCAACGACGCGGTTGCCCGCGGCCCCGAAAACACGCATCATCGCGTTGGGGAGGGTTCGGTGAACCAGGTTTCGTCTGCGCTGTTTCTTGCAACCTGCCGGCCACGCCGTGTCATTGTCGGCGTGATGCTGGCGCTGCTTTGCGGATGCACCTCGCCCAAAGACCCGGCGAGCAGCCCGCCCTTTCCCAACCTGAACCAAACCCCGTCACCGTCGATGACCGATGAAGAGATCGCCGCGGCAGGCAGGGTGCCGGCGGGCAGCCCTGCGCCATCGACCCGCCCGCGGCTTTTCGGGTTCCTGCAAAAACGCGTGCCCGGTGAGGTCACCGCGACCGGGGCTGCGCCGCCAAGAGTGGCGGCCTCCGGCCCGCCGCCCACCCCGTCGATGACCGACGAAGAGATCGCCGCCGCCGGGCGCCTGCCAGAAGGCACGCCGCAACCGTCGCGCCGCCCGCGGCTTTTTGGGTTTCTGAAAAAACGGATTCCCGGCAATGTTGCGGTGCCGCCTGCGCAAGACAGCAACGCAGGGGTCTTCAGGGTCGCGCTTTCGCCGGATGCCGGGCCTGTCGCCGCTGCTCCGGGTCTGCTGCCCTTCGGTCAAGTGTTGCGCGCCTGCGGGGTGAAACGCAGCGACATGGGCAAGGTCGTAGCCAGAACCAACAGCGCCGGCGGCTTCAAACTGCACGACCCCAATCCCAGCAGCGCCGAGCCCCGCAGCCAATTCCTGACCGGCTTTCGCGACGGTTGCGCGCGCCAGTTCACCGCCTCGCTGGCCCTGTTCGGCTCACCGTCGGTGCATGAGGCGACGCGCTACAACCCGCTGAACACCAACCCCTACACCGCGACCGACACCGCCTATGAGAAGATCAAGAACCGCATATGCGGGGTTCGCAAGGGAGAGTTCTGTCCGGACAAACGCGCCACCAGACTTGAAAAGGCCGCCGCATTTGTCAGCATCTACAGGGGCTTTGGCGATACCGGCGAATGGATGGAGATCTTTCTGCACAAGGGCCAGCTTGTCACCTACGAAACCCGGGTACGGTAGGGCTTGCAACGCCGCGTTGCGCGGCGGCAAGATAGGTAACATCGGCAAAAGGCCGGGCAGTCATGCTGTGGCGTGCTGGCGGATGAGGTCGGGCAGAGGCGGGATGTCAGCGGCGCCGGGGTGCGACAGTCGGTTGCCGAGATAGGCTGCGGTCGCGCATATGGTCGAGCGCCG
>JAAELR010000028.1 GCA_024226455.1 Paracoccaceae bacterium | reverse complement strand
TCGCCGTCGCAGCGGCGCACTGGGTCAGCGAGCCGAAGAGGACACCGGCCTCGTCGTCGGGTCCGGCGCAGGAACCGAGCTGGGCGGTGCCGGCGCCGGTGTCGTCGCCGTCGGCCGGAGCTCCCGGGGCGGCCGGCTAGCCGTCGGCCTCGGAATCGACACACGCGCCCAGGTACAGCGGATTCATCGCGTCGAGGAGGTGGCTCGGCCCGCTGCTCGCCATCAGCGTCGAGTACGAGTCCGGCGCGTCGCCGTAGTCGATCGCCGCCGCGGCGGCGCTTAGGAGGGCAAGGCCTGTCGCGAGAAGCCCCTTCATCAGGCTTCGCATCAGATGTCTTCTCATGTTCTCTCCTTCTTTGATGTCCTGGCGGAGGTTATCACCGTCCTATCCGAAAACTCGGCCGACGGTTCTGGCCCTGCCCACCTGGGAGGCAGGGGATGTCCCGCTCGCTGTTGAAGTTCGCGGCCCCCGAAGGTGGTGCCAGGCGCCACTAATTCGGAGGACATTTGTGACGACGCTCCTTGAAGCGGGCGAGGATGTCTTGACCGTCCAGAAGCTGGCCGGGCATGCCGACGTCACGACCACCGCCCGCTATGAACGCCGGGGAGAACAGGCCAAGCGTCGGGCGCTCCAGAGCCTGGACCTGCCCACGGCTGCCTGACAGTCTGTCTCCGCCTTGGTCGCGAGACTCTGTTCTAAGCAGAGAATCGCTGCCAGACGCTCCCACCAGGCAGTTGCCTCGTCACAGGTCAGGTAACCGGCCCGCTCCCAGACCTCGACAAAGCGGTGCCGAAAAGGGGCCGGGGCAGCGCCGGAACGGCCACGACGGCCACTAGCAGCGTCAGAGCCAGGGCGATGGGCTGGGCCCCTTCAGTCATGGGAACGGCGAAGGCCCACATGTTGGTGGCCCAGTGGAAGAGCATGACCGACAGCAAGGACCCGCCGCTGCGGTTGTACAGCAGGGTGCAGAGGACGGACCAGGAAAGCAGGAAACCTGTGAAGAGGAAGGGCGAGGTACCATACTGTGGGGCACCGGGCATGAGAAACATGGGCAGGTGCCAGCCGGTCCACAGCAGACCCAGGATGATGCTTGCGCCCAGGGAACCATGGCGCGCTTGCAGCCGCGGCAGGGCATAACCACGCCAGCCGGGTTCCTCACCGGTGACCACCCAGAGCTGCACCAGCGCCAGGATCGGAAGAATCCCCAACGGCAGGGCGAACCAGCTTTCGGGCGTTGCCCCGCCGCTGGCCTTGTTCAGAACCAGCGCCAGGTAGTTCACGGCGGCGATGAGGCCGAAGGCCAACAGGTACCATAGCGGACCGAAACGCACGATGAAGATTTGCCTCAGTAGGGTCCGCGCCCCGGTTCCGCCCTGCCGGCGCGAAAGGATCACCGCGGCGGTCATAGGCCCGAGCAGACCCAGCATGTAGAGCAGAAAGGGCAGGCCCGGTTCGAAGAGATTGTCGAATTCGAACAGCGCGATAGCGCCGTGAAGGACCCAGGTAATGGCATAGGTCAGGACAAAGAAGCGTGGCAAATCACCGCTGCGGCCGACGGTTTGGATGGGGCGCGGTTGGCTGCTCAATGTCGGAAGCCTCCGTCCGGGTCGGGTTGAGGGTCGAAAGGAAGCCGCGGTGCGGCCGACACAGGGGTAGTGTAGTCCACCGAAGGTGGTGCCAGGCGCCACTAATTCCCGGCTCGACGGTGGGCCGGGGATCGGCCGCTGGCCGACGATCTCAGCCTGGTGGTGATCCGCTTTGCGCGGGCGTAGGAATAGGCCGAGGTCGCCGGCGAGGTCGCGAAAGCCATCATGGCTTCAGCTCGTAGTTGACCGATGCCGGTGCCGTTTCCTCGGGCCTGGCCTGAGTGAATTGGTTAGAGCGCGCAGGTCCTGAAGCCCGCGAAGACGTCACGGCGATGGGGCGGAAAGAAGTTGCGGTAGGTGTTGTAGGCGAGCGACGAGCGGGTGGCCCAGGAGCCGCCCTTCAAGACCTTGCGGTAGCCAAACCATGGTGCCGAATATTCCCGGTAGGGGAAGTCGACGACGTAGCCGGGGAACGGGTAGAAGGGGGACGCGGTCCATTCCCAGACGTTGCCGGCCATCTGCCGGCAACCCCAGGCGCTGTCGCCGGCGGCAAAGGCCGCGACGTCGGCGTAGCCG
>JAAELR010000027.1 GCA_024226455.1 Paracoccaceae bacterium | reverse complement strand
GGGACGGGCGCGCTTCGCGCACCCGTCCCTGGATCCAAGCCTCCGGCCTTAGCCTGAGAGAATCTATGCGCAACACACTCCTAGCGCCCCAGAAACGGGGTGTCGTTATATTGCATTATTGCTATAATTATCTGAGATCTCACCGCTCACCGGCACCACCCTCAATGAACACCTCGAT
Source organism: Paracoccaceae bacterium (assembly GCA_024226455.1). GTDB lineage: Bacteria > Pseudomonadota > Alphaproteobacteria > Rhodobacterales > Rhodobacteraceae > JAAELR01. The sequence continues at coordinate 1,382 of JAAELR010000027.1, read as the reverse complement.
GCGGTGCGCCCCGGCTCCCCGGCCCCGGCCTTTTTTCCTTGACTCTTTTCGCGAGCATGGGTTGACTCTTTTCGCGAGCATGGTAGTGTAGCTGAGAGTGGCAAAACTAACTGTTGCGACCGCATTCGTGGGCCAAGAACCCGAGTAGAAGGAGAGCACACCGCACAGCCGGCTGGCCGTGTGGTGTGCTCATGTGATGGGAAAACAAGGAGGACCGATTCGATGCGACTACTGAAGAATGGTGTGACCGTTTTTATCCTCGGGCTCGGGCTGGTACTGGCGCTAGGAGGTGAGTCTTCTGCCCAGAGCGACCAGAACGAAGGGCTCGAGCAAGCGGTTCTGGATGCGCTGAGCCCCGATCAGCTCGAAGCCTTCCTTGAAGGTGCCGATCCTGCGAGCCTGATACTCGCCGACGGCCGGTCTCTCGCCGACCTGATGCGCGGGACGAAGGCCTCGGTGGCCAGTGGCTTGGTCTTCAACCCGGTCTTTTCGTGCCAGGTGGTGAACACCGGCGGGGGCGTGGGCAAAATGATCGCCGGCGTGGCCCGCGATTTCATCGTCCGCGGCCCCACGACCAGTCTTGCCGCCCAGGGCGGTGACGCGGCCGGTTGTGGGATTCCGACCACCGCCGAATCGATCGCCGTGGTGATCGAGATGAACCCCTCCGCGAACGGCAAGCTCAAGGCCGCGCAGGGTGGCGGCAGCTTCGGAAAAGCAATCCTGGTCGACTACAAGCCGACGACCGAGAAGACGCGCTACACCACTGGCACGGTTATCGACCTGTGCGCGGCGGGAACCTGCCCGGCGGGCGCCGACTTCCGGTTGATCGCGAATCTTGGCGACTCGCACATGCGTCTCTGGGTCATGGGCTACTACTTTCCGCCAGCGGGCGGGGCTGCGGGCCCGACGGGTCCGACAGGCGCCACAGGCGCCACAGGCGCCACAGGCGCTTCGGGTCCGACAGGCGCCACAGGCGCTTCGGGTCCGACAGGCGCTACAGGCGCCACAGGTCCGACAGGCGCTACAGGCGCCACAGGCGCTGCGGGTCCGACAGGCGCTACAGGTGCGACTGGCGCTGCGGGCGCTTCGGGTCCGACGGGCGCTTCGGGTCCGACGGGCGCTGCGGGTGCGACGGGCGCTTCGGGTCCGACGGGCGCTTCGGGTCCGACGGGCGCCACAGGCGCCACAGGCGCTTCGGGTCCGACGGGCGCTTCGGGTCCGACGGGCGCTGCGGGTGCGACCGGCGCTGCGGGTGCGACGGGCGCTGCAGGTCCGACGGGCGCCACAGGCGCTGCTGGCGCGACTGGTGCTGCGGGTGCGACGGGTGCCGTGGGTCCGACAGGTGCCACAGGTGCTGCGGGTGCCACAGGTGCTGCGGGTGC
>JAAELR010000026.1 GCA_024226455.1 Paracoccaceae bacterium | reverse complement strand
GTCCCGCTGCGGCTGTGCCCGCGACTACCTGAGCGCCACCGCCCAATTCTGTTGGGACCAGCAGCATGGCTGGCGCTTCGGCGATCGCTCGTATACCATCAGCATGCACGTCAACGGCCACGATGTACCGCTCATGACCATCCTGCCCGGCGGCAACGAGTCCGATTTTACCCTCTCGCTCACGGCGCTGGACCGACTGCTCACCCTGCTGGAGATGCAGGACCTGCCGCTGCATATCGCCATCTTCATTGGCGACGGCCATCATGACGCGATGGGTATCTACCGCTATCTCAAGGCCAAAGGTATCGTGCCCGTCATTCCACTGGGTGAATCATCGCAGCCGACCACCGCCGTCGCGCCGACCAACACCGACGCCTCGGCGCCTACGACCACAACGCCAGGCCCACAGGGCGACGGCGCGGCCCCCGTGAAACATCCGCGGCCCCAGGTCAACGCCTATCCGCACATCACCTTCGAGCCCGACGGCACGCCACTGTGTCCCGAAGGCTGCCG
>JAAELR010000025.1 GCA_024226455.1 Paracoccaceae bacterium | reverse complement strand
GCAACCTGCTGAGAACAGCCCCTGGCAAAAAGAGTTTGCCGATGAAACGCCATTCAGCCGCCTGGGATGACGGCTATCTCGAAAGGGTTATCACGCCGTAACGTTCAGTCGATTCCCCTGGGATCGGTCAGCCACGGATCGCCTCCAGCATCCGGTGCACGTTGTCGGGATCCGCCTCCGGCGTGATCCCGTGCCCGAGGTTGAAGATATGCGGACCCTTGCGGAACGCCTCGACGATCCGCCTGGTTTCATCCACCAGATCCTGCCCGCCGGTCACCATGTGCCGCGGGTCCAGATTGCCCTGCACGCAGCCATCTGTCTGAACGTTCGCGGCAGCCCAGTCGGCGCTCACCGAATTGTCCAACGCCACGCAGTCGGCCCCGGTCGCCCGGGCAAAGCCCACATAATTGTCGCCCGCCTCGCGTGGGAACACGATCACCGGCACATGCGGCCAGGCCGCCTTCAGCGCCCCCACGATACGCTTGGCGGGCTCCAGCGCGTAGCGGGTGAAGGCCTCGCCTTTCAGCGAGCCTGCCCAGCTGTCAAACAGCTTTATCACCTCGGCCCCGGCCTCTATCTGCGCCGAAAGATAGATGATCGTGGCCTCGGTCAGCCGCTCCATCAGCGCGTCGAACGTCGCCGGGTCGTTCTGCCGCAACCCATGCGCCGGCCCCTGATCCGGTGTGCCGCGCCCGGCGATCATATAGGTCGCCACGGTCCAGGGCGCGCCGGCAAAGCCGATCAGCGTCGTCTCGGCGGGCAGTTCCCGCGACAGGATGCGCACCGTCTCATAGACCGGTGCCAGGGTCTCGTGGATCGCGCCGGCCGGCTTCAGCGCCGCCAGCCCCTCGGGGCCCGTGATCGTCGACAGCCGCGGCCCCTCGCCGGTAACGAACCACAGATCCGCGCCCAGCGCCTGCGGCACCAGCAGAATGTCGGCGAACAGGATCGCCGCATCGAAGCCGTAACGCCGGATCGGCTGCAACGTGACCTCGGTGGCCAGATCGGGGTTATAGCACAGCGACAGGAAATCCCCGGCTTCAGCCCGCGTCGCCTTGTACTCAGGCAGGTACCGCCCCGCCTGCCGCATCAGCCAGACCGGCGGCACAGCATGCATCTCGCCCGCCAGGGCCCGCATCAGTTTCTTCGCTTGCGCCACATCCGTCCCCTTGTCGCTCTGACAGGGTCAGTCCCGCGACAGGTTGCCCAAGTCAAGCCGGTTCGCATTGAAAGGACGCCGTGACGCGGCTAAGCCGTCCCCATGACACGCGAATTGCCCTCCCCGACCACGCCGCTGAAAATCGGCACCCGTGGCTCGCCGCTGGCGCTGGCCCAGGCACATGAAACCCGCAACCGCCTGAGCACCGGCTTTGACCTGCCTCTGCAGGCGTTCGAGATTGTGGTGATCAAGACCACCGGTGACAACCGGGCAATGATCGACGCCGACCGGCCGCTGAAAGAGATCGGCAACAAGGGGCTGTTCACCAAGGAAATCGAAGAGGCGCTGCTGACCGGCGGCATCGACATCGCGGTGCATTCGATGAAGGACATGCCGGTAGAGCAACCCGCGGGCCTGCTGCTCGACTGCTACCTGCCGCGGGTGGACGTGCGCGACGCTTTCGTGTCGCGCGCGCATGCCGGCCTTGCCGACCTGCCCCGGGGCGCCGTCGTCGGCACCTCCAGCCTGCGGCGCAAGGCCCAGCTGCTGAACCGGCGCCCCGACCTCAGGGTGGTGGAATTCCGCGGCAACGTGCAGACCCGGCTGAGAAAGCTCTCCGACGGCGTGGCCGAGGCGACGTTCCTGGCCATGGCCGGGCTGAAACGGCTGGACGCGGCGGATGTGCCCGCAACCGCCATGGCGCCCGAAGACATGCTGCCCGCCGTCGCCCAGGGCGCCATCGGCATCGAACGGCGCAGTGACGACACGGGCACGGCCGCGCTGCTCGAAGCGATCCACCACCGCCCCACCGGCCAGCGCCTGGCCGCCGAGCGTGCCTTTCTCGCCGCCCTCGACGGGTCCTGCGAAACGCCCATCGCCGGGCTGGCAGAGCTTGACGGCACCAGCCTGCGCCTGCGCGGCGAGATCCTGCGCCCCGACGGCTCCGAATCGCTCGCCGACGACCGCAGCGCCCCCGTCGAAGATGGCGCATCACTCGGCACCGAAATGGCCCGCGCCCTGCTCGCCCGGGCAGGCGACGACTTCTTCAGCTGGAAATAGCCCCCGAAAACTCCTTCATCCGGCCAAAAGTGCCCCCCGGGGGTTTGGGGGCAAAGCCCCCATTGCGCCCGCACGCAGGCGAAGCCGAGTACGGGCTCAGGCAAAGCGTGCCGAAGGCACACCGCTAAACAGCGCTCACCCCTCGGGCAGCACCTTGCCCGGGTTCATGATGCCGGTCGGGTCCAGCGCCACCTTGATCGCCCGCATGACGTCCAGCGCCACCGGGTTCTTGCGCCGCCGCATCGAGTTCAGCTTCGACAGTCCGATGCCGTGCTCGGCGGAAAAACTGCCCCCCAACTCCAGCGTGACATCCTCGATGGCTTCGACGATGCAGTCCCGGTTCCCGGCATCACCGGGGCCGGGATAGACGGTATAGTGAATGTTGCCGTCGCCCAGATGCGCCACGATCATCGTCTCGGCCCCGGCGTCCAGACCCGCAAGCACCGCCTGCATCCGCGACAGGAACTCGGGCACCAGATCGACCGCAAAGGCGATATCGGCATCGACCCTTGGCCTGCCGTCCAGGGTAATCTCGGCCGCCGCCTCGCGCCGGGCCCACATTTCGACCCGCTGCGCCTCGTTCTGCGCCACCACCGCGTCCAGAACCAGCCCGTCCTGCATGGCCGCGACCAGGATCTCTTCAAGCAGCGTGACGACAGGAACGCTGCCATCCTCGCCCGGCACCGCGTCGCGCGGCGCCGTGGCGCCAAGCTCGACCATGATGTTGACGTCGTGCATGGCGGCAAAAGGTGCGCGCGCGCCCTCGACGCGGGCCAGGTGCCGCTCGATGAATATCCGCGGCATGTACTCAAAGGCTTCTACCGCGCCGCCGGTTTCCTGCTGCAGCCGGTTCAGCAGCGTCAGCGCCTGATGCAGCCCCGCCGCCGCCACCATGGCGGTGGCATAGGCGCGCGGCTTCGCAAACAGCCGCAGCACCGCGCCGGTGATCACCCCCAGCGTGCCCTCGGCCCCGATGAACATGTCCTTCAGGGCGTAGCCAGAGTTGTCCTTGTGCAACTCGGTCATCAGGTCCATCACCCGGCCATCGGCCAGCACCACCTCCAGCCCCAGGCACAACCCCCTGGTCGAGCCGTAACGCACCACGTTCGAGCCACCCGCATTGGTCGACAGCACGCCGCCGATCAGCGCCGAGCCGCGCGCGCCGAAGGTTAGCGGAAACACCAGACCCACTGCCTCGACCGCCTCATGCAAGTTTGCCAGCACCACGCCCGCGTCGACCGACACGATGCGCGCCTCGGGCCGGATCTCGCGGATCCGGTTCATCCGGTCCAGCGCCAGCATCAGCCCGCCCCTGGTCTGCGTGGCCCCGGTCAGCCCGGTATTGCCGCCAACCGCAACCACCGGCGTTCCCGTTTCATGCGCCAATGCCATCACCGCCGACACTTCGCCGACAGACCCGGGCCGGATCACCGCCAGCGGCTCGCTGGTATAGCTCTGCGTCCAGTCGGTCGTATAACGCGCGCAGTCGGCCCCGGTCAGCACATTCGCTGTGCCCACTCTACCTGCGATCCGGTCAAGCAAATCCATGGCCTGCCTCCAAACGTAAACATCGCGCCCGGTTGGCGCTCTTCAGGCTGCCTGGCAAGCCGCCAGCGGGGCTTTTCCGCCCCGGATCTGCCGGGAAAGCCAACACGCCCGGAACCCGGCTCACACCGCGTGGCTGTGCCCCGCCGCGCTCATCTCATAGGCATCGAAATGACGGGCGATCATGCGGGCCAGCGGACGGCCCTGGGGCTCTATCGTCACCATGCCGTCCTGCACCCGCACCACGCCGGCAAACGCCGCCTCGACCCCGTCGGCCATGGCAATCGCCGTTTCGGCCGGTTGCCCCAGACGCCCGGCAATCGCCGGCAGGTCGGCGGTGAACTCGCATAGCAGGTGTTCGATGATCTTGCCCCGCAGCAGGTCTTCGTCGCTGAACGCATGGCCGCGAGTAATCGGCAGCACCCCGTCGCGCACCGCTTTTTGATAACCCGAGGTGCTGGGGTCGTTCTGCGCGTATCCCTGGGGATAGCGCGAGATTGACGAGGCGCCGATGCCAATCAGCGTTTTCGATGCGTCCTCGGTATAGCCCTGGAAATTCCGCTGCATCCGGCCCTCGCGCCAGGCAACCTCTAGCCCGTCGCCGGGGCGCGCGAAATGGTCGATGCCGATCTCGGCATAGCCGTCCCATTTGAACAGCTTGCGCGCCGTGTTGAACAGTTCCAGCCGCTCCTCTGGCGTCGGCAGCGCCTCTGTCGGGATCAGCTTTTGCCGCTTGGCCATCCAGGGCACATGGGCATAGCCGAACAAGGCCACCCGGTCGGGGTTCAGCGACAGCAGCATCTGCACCGACTGAGAGATCTTCGCCTCGGTCTGATGCGGCAGCCCGTAAAGGATATCGACATTCAGGCTCTGGATGCCGCGCGCCCGCAGCCCGTCGACGGCGGCCTTGGTCACATCATAGCTTTGCGGCCGGCCGATGACTTCCTGTATCCCCTCGTCGAAATCCTGCACCCCTATCGAGGCCCGGTTCATCCCCGCCGCCGCCAGCGCATCCAGCCGGGCGTCGTCGATCTCGACCGGGTCGATCTCGACAGAGAACTGCGCGTCTTCGGCCAGAGGCGCGGCCTTGGCGATGGCGCCAGCCAGGTCGGCTATCATCTCGGGCGTCATCAGCGTGGGCGTGCCGCCGCCCCAGTGCAGATGCTCGATCTCCACTCCCTGCGGCGATATTGCGCGTATCAACTCGATCTCGGCTTTCACCGATTCCAGGTACGCGGCCACCGGTGACGCGGTCGCCGTTCCCTGGGTCCGGCAGGCGCAAAACCAGCACAATCTCCGGCAAAACGGTATGTGAACATAGATAGATACCCTGTCGCCCGGGGGAATCGCGGCGATCCAGCCGCCCGCATCGTCCTGTTGCAGGTCTGCCGAAAAATTCGGCGCGGTGGGGTAACTTGTGTACCTTGGCACGCGGGCGTCAAACAGCCCCATGCGCTTGAGTTGTGTATAGCTGGCCATTAGGCTAAATTTTCTGACGAGACGGCCCGCCGCTTTGATCAGGATCAACTGGACCGGAAAAACCGCAATGAAGAATTTGGTATTCGACTACAAACGTTGTGGAAGCTGTCCGATCCGGCATCGCGCGGTCTGCGCCCGCTGCGATAAGGGCGAGTTGAGGCGCCTGGAAGAGATCAAGTACTACCGCAGCTACGAAGCTGGCCAGCCGGTGATGTGGGCCGGCGACGAGATGGATTTCGTGGCCTCGGTAGTGTCGGGCATCGCCACGCTGAGCCAGACCATGGAAGACGGACGCACCCAGATGGTAGGGCTGCTGTTGCCGTCGGATTTCCTGGGCCGCCCGGGCCGCATCATCGCGCCCTATGACGTGACCGCCAATTCCGATCTGATGCTGTGCTGCTTTCGCCGCAAGCCATTTGAACGGCTGATCGTCGACACGCCGCATATCGGACAGCGCCTGCTGGAGATGACGCTGAACGAACTGGATGCCGCGCGCGAATGGATGCTGATCCTTGGCCGCAAGACCGCGCGCGAGAAAATCGCCAGCCTGCTGACCATCATCGCCCAACGCGAGGCGTCGCTGAAACAGACCGCGCCCGGGGACGGGTCGAGTTTCGAGCTGCCGCTGACCCGCGAATCGATGGCGGACTATCTGGGTCTGACGCTGGAAACCGTCAGCCGCCAGATCTCTTCGCTGAAACGCGACCAGATCATCTCGCTCGAGGGCAAGCGCAAGGTGGTGGTGCCCGATTTCGATGCCCTGATCGCCGAGACCGGCGACGACGCCGACGGCGGCATGCTGGTCTGATCGCAAGCCGGAACCCGCCGCAGGGACAAGGGGAGGCCCGCCACCTCGGCAGCCAAGGCGCGCCCACAGAAGCTTGATTTAGGGCGCCAGCCCCTTTACGAACAAAGACACATGTGGGTTTCAGGGTTTTCTAAAAGGTTCCCTTTATACCGCAAGGCCCTGCGACATCGGGAGATGCGCGATGCCTCTGGAAGTCAGAAAAGATGGCGGGATTCTGTGGGTGGTGGTGTCTTCCACGCTTACCGTGAATGATCTCGAGCAGTTCTCGGTAAACCTGAGAGCCAGCGCCTCTATTGCCGACGACATCGACACTATCTGGGATTTCGATGACTTCGATTTCAGTCAGGTAAACCGGGGTATCCTGGAGTCCTGGATCGACCGTGACTGGCCCTGCCCGGCCCGGCGCAATGCCCGGATCGTGCTCGTCGCGGGCAGCGATCTGGGCTTTGGCATGTGCCGCATGCACCAACTGCTGAGCGAGGCCAAGGGCCTGATGCCGCCCGGGCAACTGTATGTCGCCCGGACCACGCAGCAAGCGCTGGGCTGGTTAGAGGGCGCGATACCGTAACGGCCCACCGCGACCGACCGGGAATACCTTCGCAACGCGCGCTTCAATGCGCCAGCAGCGCCGGAACTTCGGTGTTTTCCAGCATGTTGCGCGTCGCCCCGCCCAGAATGCTCTCGCGGAACCGCGAATGCCCGTAGGCGCCCATCACCAGAAGGTCTGCATCCTTGTCGCCGCAATGACGGCACAGCACATCCGACACGCGCGGCATGGTCTTGGCCAGAACCGCAACCTCGGCGCGCACCCCGTGCCGCGCCAGCATCTGGCTCAGCTGGCCGCCCGGGTCCGACCGGTCCGGCCCGTGGGTCGGCGGGTCGATGATGGCGATGTTGACCCGCTCGGCCATCTTCAGGAACGGCAGCGCGGCGCGGATCGCGGCCAGCGCCTCTATGCTTTCGTTCCAGGCGATGACTGCCTGGCCGATGCTGTCGGGCAGTTCCATCCCGTCGGGCACCACCACCACGGGCACATGGCCGTTGAACAGCGCCGCCTCGATGATCGCCTCGTTCTCGTGCCCGCGCCCCTCGCCATAGGGTTTCGACAGCACCACCAGGTCGGCGAACCGCACCCGATGCGCCACAAACGGCGTCAGCCCCGCCATCTGCACCGTGGCGGCCGTGGTCGACCAGGTCATGTCCAGCCCGTCAAGTTCTGACTCGACATGCTTTTCCAGCGCCTCCGCGTCGGCCTGCGCCTGAATGAGGTTGTCCTGAATGATCAGCGCATTGGCGCCGGCATAGTAGAACCCGGGCTGGGTCCGGTCGATGCCAAGGCACAAAACGTCAAGATGCGCCCCCTCGTTGCGCGATATCTTGATAGCCGCTTGCAGTGCCGCCTTGTCGATCCTGGCGTCAGTCACGACCGTTACGATGGTCTTGTAACCCATGTGTTTTCTCCGGCTCTCGATCTGGGTACGCAGGGCTGTGCTGCCTTGCCGCAGTCTGATCCGATATCAATCAACAGGTGCGACAAAACGCATTGACATGGATCAATGCGGCCCCAAGGGGGTGTCCAGCACAAAAAAAATCCGTCAAAAGGCTCCTGCCGCCCAGATGCAGCTTTCCGGCGCGATCCGCTGGCGGCAGCTCGAGACGAAGGGACAGAGGAACTATCTGAATGTGGAATGCAGTGAAACTGGTGCTACTGGGGCTGATCGTCCTGGGCGCAGCCATCGCCGCGAATTTCGGCCGCGACCTGGCTTATCAGGTCCACGCCGTCATCATCCTCGCCGTTGCCGGCGGGCTGTTCATCTGGACGCTGCGGCGTTTCGGTGACGAGCGCCCGGCTCCGGCGGCAAACGAATACAATGACGGCGTCGTGCGCGCCGGGGTCATCGCCACCTCGTTTTGGGGCGCGGTTGGCTTTCTGGTCGGCGTTGTCATCGCCTTCCAGCTTGCCTATCCGTGGCTCAACTTCGACTGGGCGCAGGGTTACGCGAATTTCGGCCGCCTGCGGCCACTGCATACCAGCGCGGTGATCTTCGCCTTCGGCGGCAACGCGCTGGTGATGAGCTCATTTTATGTGGTGCAGCGCACCAGCGCAGCCCGGCTCTGGGGCGGCAACCTGGCCTGGTTCGTGTTCTGGGGCTATCAGCTGTTTATCGTGCTGGCCGCCACCGGCTATCTGCTGGGCGCCACCCAGTCCAAGGAATATGCAGAGCCGGAATGGTATGTGGATCTGTGGCTGACCATCGTCTGGGTCGCCTATCTGGCCGTGTTCCTCGGGACTCTCATCAAACGCAAAGAGCCGCATATCTACGTCGCCAACTGGTTCTACCTGTCGTTCATCGTCACCGTAGCCATGCTGCATCTGGTCAACAACGCGACCATCCCGGTCAGCATCTTCGGGTCCAAGTCGGTCATCGTCTGGGCCGGTGTGCAGGACGCGATGACGCAATGGTGGTACGGCCACAACGCCGTGGGCTTCTTCCTGACCGCCGGTTTTCTGGGCATGATGTACTACTTCGTACCCAAGCAGGCCGAGAAGCCGGTGTTCAGCTACAAGCTTTCCATCGTGCACTTCTGGGCGCTGATCTTCCTGTACATCTGGGCCGGTCCGCACCATTTGCACTATACAGCGCTGCCCGACTGGGCCTCGACCCTCGGCATGGTGTTCTCGATCGTGCTGTGGATGCCCAGCTGGGGCGGCATGATCAACGGCCTGATGACGCTGTCGGGCGCCTGGGACAAGCTGCGCACCGACCCGGTCATCCGCATGATGGTGATCTCGATCGGGTTTTACGGCATGTCGACCTTCGAAGGCCCGATGATGTCGATCCGCGCCGTCAACAGCCTGTCGCATTACACCGACTGGACCATCGGCCACGTGCATTCCGGCGCCCTGGGCTGGAACGGCATGATCACCTTCGGCGCGCTCTACTTCCTGGTGCCGAGACTGTGGAACCGCGAACGGCTTTACAGCCTTAGCCTGGTCAACTGGCACTTCTGGCTGGCCACCATCGGCATCGTGCTCTACGCCTCGTCGATGTGGGTCACCGGCATCATGGAAGGCCTGATGTGGCGCGAGGTTGACGCCCAGGGCTTCCTGGTCAACAGCTTTGCCGACACCGTTGCCGCCAAGTTCCCGATGTACGTGGTGCGCGGGCTGGGCGGGGTACTGTTCCTGACCGGCGCGCTGATCATGTGTTACAATCTCTGGATGACCGTGAAGGGACAGCCGAAAGTTTCGGATGAACCCGCCATGGCTCCGGCTGAATAAGGAGGGCTGGACAAATGGCTATCCTCGAAAAGCACAAAATCCTGGAAAAGAACGCCACGCTACTGCTGGTCTTCTCTTTGCTGGTGGTCACCGTCGGCGGCATCGTCGAGATCGCACCGCTCTTTTACCTCGAAAACACGATCGAAAAGGTAAAGGGCGTGCGACCCTACACGCCGCTGGAATTGCAGGGGCGCGAGGTCTACATCCGCGAAGGCTGCTATGTGTGCCACAGCCAGATGATCCGCCCCATGCGCGACGAGGTCGAACGCTACGGCCACTACTCGCTGGCGGCAGAGTCGATGTACGACCATCCGTTCCAGTGGGGATCCAAGCGCACCGGCCCGGATCTGGCCCGCGTCGGCGGTCGCTACTCGGACGAGTGGCACGTCGCCCACCTGGCCAACCCGCAATCGGTGGTGCCCGAATCGGTGATGCCGAAATACGGCTTCCTGCTGAAGGCGGAACTCGAACCGGGATATATCGACGAGCTGATGTCGACGCACGCGTTGCTTGGCACGCCCTATTCCGAAGAGATGATCACCCAGGCCAAGGCCGACTTTGCGGCGCAGGCCGATCCGGATGCCGACACTGACGGGTTGCAGGAACGCTATGGCGAGGCCTCGCAATTCGGGTCTCCGGCAGTTGTCGTCAGAAACTTCGACGGCAAGCCCGGCATCTCGGAAATGGACGCGCTGATCGCCTACATGCAGATGCTCGGAACGCTGGTCGACTTCTCGACCTTCACGCCCGACGCAAGCCGGTAAGGGAGGGCAATATGGAAACCTATTCGCTCTTGCGTGAAATCGCCGATAGCTGGGCATTGCTGGCCCTGTTCGTGTTCTTCATCGGCGTGGTTGTCTGGGCTTTCCGCCCCGGCAGCCGCGACGTGCACCACGACACCGCCAACATCCCCTTCCGGCATGAGGACAAACCCGCCCAACAGGAGGCGCGGACATGAGTACCGAAGAAAAGAAGAACGCCGAAGGTTTCGGCACCACGGGCCACTCCTGGGACGGCATCGAGGAATGGAACAACCCGATGCCGCGCTGGTGGGTCTGGACGTTCTACATCACCATTATCTGGGCCATCGGCTATGTCATCGCCTACCCGGCCTGGCCGCTGATCAACGGGGCGACCTCGGGCCTGCTCGGCTATTCGACCCGCGCCGAGGTGGCCGCCCAGATCGCCGCGGTCGACGAGCAGAACGCCGAGCTTCGCGAAAAGCTGGCCAGCGTTGACCTGACCACGATCAGCGAGGATACCGCGCTGCACAACTACGCCAAGCAAGGCGGCGCGGCGGTGTTCCGCAACAACTGTGCCCAGTGTCACGGGTCCGGCGCCAACGGTATCCGGATGGGCTCTGGCTATCCCAACCTGCTGGATGACGACTGGCTCTGGGGCGGCAGCATCGAAGAGATCGCCTTTACCATCCGCAACGGCGTCCGCAACGAGCAGTCCGACGACGCGCATATCAACGATATGCCCGCCTTCGGCGACGACTGGCTGGAGAAGGCCCAGATCGATCAGGTGGTGAACTACGTCCTGAAGCTCTCGGGCCAGGACCACGACGCCGGGCTGGCCACAGAAGGCGCGACGATCTTTCTGGACGAATGCTCCAGCTGCCACATGGAAGACGGGACCGGCGACAGCACCACCGGCGCGCCGAACCTGGCGGACGCGATCTGGCTCTATGACGGCGATGCGGCAACCATCACTGAAACCGTGACCTTCGCGCGCGGCGGCGTGATGCCCGCCTGGGCGCAAGAGTTCAACCCGGGCTTCGGTCTGTCGGATGCAGAGATCAACGCGGTTGCCGCCTATGTCCACCAGTTGGGCGGTGGCCAGTAACAAGGATCCCCGGGGGTGCTAGCCCCCGGGGTAGAGGTGCCGGTATACGATCCTGTTCGCGCGTGTGTTCGGGATCGGCACCTCGTCTACCAAAGAGTCATGCAAAGTACTGCAAAAAGCCGCCCCCAGGGGCGGCTTTTTGCTTTCTGCCGGGGCAAGCTCAGCAGCGGCGTGGCCAACCCGCCAGCGACCAGCGGCGGCCCCGGCGCCGCGGATGGTGCAGGTGGGGCACATCGCGGCATTTCAGCCGGCTGTAGTTTCCGGTGGCAATCATGAAAGAGTGTGCATAGGGGTTGATCATTGGTCCGCTCCTTGTCTCGCGTTTCATCTGCCAATGAATATTGACCCAAACCCGGATTTCTGCGAGTCAGGAAAATATCCGACCTGTAAGTCTGGCTTTCAAATGCCCCTACGCTCCCTGCCGCCGCTAGCCCAGCTCCGCGCCTTTGCAGCACTTTCAGAGACCGGCTCGATGACCGAGGCCGGCGCGCTGCTGAATGTCAGCCACGCCGCCATCGGACAGCAGGTTCGCGCGCTGGAGGCGCATCTTGGCCTGTCGCTGGTGGCCCGCGACGGGCGCGGCGTGCGGCCCACCGATGACGGTGCGCGTCTGGGTCACGCGCTGAGTGCCGGTTTCGCCACCATGGCACGCGAGATCGAGGCGCTGACCGGCGCCGACGCCGCCCGCCCGCTGCAGATCACTACCACGGCGATGTTCGCCTCCAGCTGGCTGATGCCGCGCATCGGCGGCTTTCGCGACGCCCATCCCGGCATCGACCTGATGCTGAACCCCACGGCGCTGCTGACCTCGCCCGAACCGGGAGGCGTCGACGTGGCGATCCGCTATGGCCGCGGGGTCTGGTCCGGCTTGAAGGCAGAGATGCTGGTACCGACCCAGCACGTGGTCGTTGCCGCCCGCAGTCTGGTCGGCGACCGCCGGATCGACGCCCCCGACCAGCTGCTCGACTTTCCCTGGCTGCAGGAACTTGGCAGCAACGAGGCCCGCAACTGGCTGGCCGGGCACGGCGTCACCGAAACCCGGGTACGCGGCCTGACCGAAGTACCGGGCAACCTGCTGCTCGACGGGCTGCGCCGCGGCCAGGGTGTCGTCGCCACCACCCGCGCCTTCGTCGAACCCGACATCCGCAGCGGCGACGTGGTGATCCTGTTCGCCGACACCGCCCCCGACAGGGGTTATTACCTGGTCACCCATTCCGGCCCGCTGCGTCCGGCGGCAAAGTCCTTCACCCGCTGGCTGCGCCGCGAGGCGGCCTCTGCCGGATAGGGCCGTTCCGGCAAAACCTCCCTACTTCTTTCCGGTTTGAAATTTGGCGGGCCCAGGTTTGCCTTCACCGCCCGCGGCGTGTATTGCCGGGTGCGCCCCGGGGTGTCCTGCAAAGAATCCTCGTGCCGAAGGCTGGCCTTAAACATGCGCCCAAGTTACTTGATACAGGTCAAAGACCACACTCGGGCCCCGGTGCCAAACACATGCACAACTGCTAATTCGTCTGGAACTGCCTCATGAGTCCCCCCGAACCCCAGTCGCTCTATGCTGCGCGCGAGCCGGTGTTTCCGCGCCGCGTCAGCGGCCCCTTCCGCACCTTCAAATGGGCCTTCATGGTGGTCACGCTGGGCATCTACTATTTGTCGCCCTGGATCCGCTGGGACCGCGGCCCCAACCTGCCCGACCAGGCAATCCTCGTCGACCTCGCCAACCGCCGCTTCTTTTTCTTCTGGATCGAGATCTGGCCGCACGAGTTCTACTTCATCGCCGGCCTGCTGATCATGGCCGGTCTGGGGCTGTTCCTGTTCACCTCGGCGGCGGGCCGGGTCTGGTGCGGCTATGCCTGCCCCCAGACCGTATGGACCGACCTCTTCATCCTCACCGAGCGCTGGATCGAGGGCGACCGCAACGCCCGCGTGACGCTGTGGAAGGCCCAGTGGGACGGCCGCAAGGCCCGGCTGAGGTTCACCAAGTGGTTGGTGTGGTTTCTGATCGGGCTGGTCACCGGCGGCGCCTGGGTGTTCTATTTCACCGACGCGCCGACGCTGCTGGTCGATCTGGTGCAGGGCAACGCGCATCCCATCGCCTATACCACTATCGCCGTGCTGGGCGTCTCGACGCTGTTGTTCGGCGGGGTCGCGCGCGAGCAGGTCTGCATCTACATGTGCCCGTGGCCGCGCATCCAGGCCGCCATGATGGACGAGGACACCATCACCATCAGCTATCGCGACTGGCGTGGCGAGCCGCGCGGCAGGGGCAGGAAGCGCGACGGTCTGGGCTACTGCGTCGACTGCTACGCCTGCGTCAATGTCTGCCCGATGGGCATCGACATCCGCGACGGTCAGCAACTGGCCTGCATCACCTGCGGGCTGTGCATCGACGCCTGCGACGACGTCATGGCCAGGATCGGCAAGCCGCGCGGGCTGGTCGACTATCTCGCCTTCACCGACGAGCCGGGCGAACGCGCCGGCGAACCGCCCAGACCGATCTGGCAACACGTGCTGCGCACCCGCACCATCCTTTACACCACGCTTTGGGTGCTGGTGGGCGTCGGCCTTTCCGTGGCGCTGTTCATCCGGGCCGATATCGACCTTACCGTCGCCCCGATCCGCAACCCGACCTTCGTGACCCTGTCGGATGGCTCGATCCGCAATTCCTATGACCTGCGGCTCAGGAACAAGCATGGCGAGGACCGCCCGTTGCGCATCTCGGTCGCCGGTGATCCCAGCCTGCGCATCGAACTGGAGGGCACACCATACGAATCTGTCAGTGTGCCCGCCGACGAGACCATGCTGCAAAAGGCCTATGTGATCGCGCCGCGTGGCGCTATACCCTCATCTGCAGACAGCACCGTCATCCGTTTCTGGGTCGAGGACCTGACCAACGGCGACCGCGTGTACAAGGACAGCGTTTTCAACGGAACCGGACAATGACCGACGGCAAGCCCCTGACCGGACGCAAGGTCTTTTTCATCACCGCCGCCGCCTTCGGCGTGGTCATCACCGTCAACGTGATCATGGCGGCGATGGCCATCGGCACCTTCCCGGGGCTGGAAACCGCAAACTCCTACGTCGCCAGCCAGAAATTCGACGCCGACCGCGCCGCGCAAGAGGCGCTCGGCTGGCAGGTCTCGGCCACGGTCGAAGACGCCACGCTGCGGCTGACCATCCTCGACGCCGGCGGCGCCCCGGTTCAGCCCGCGACACTCAACGCCACACTGGGCCGCGCCACCCATGTGGGCGAAGACACCACCCCCGCCTTCGCCTTCGACGGTGCCGCCCATGTGGCGCCGGCCGACCTGGCGCCCGGAAACTGGAACCTGCGCATGACCGCCACCGCCGCCGACGGCACCGGGTTCCGCCAGCGCATCGTCATCCGCGTGGACCAGCCGGGGTGAGCAGCCGCGCCCAGATCGCGACCTGTCCGGCCTGCGTTGCCGCCCCTGCCGCCGAAGAGGCCGCCGCCGCGGGCATGGGCATGGGCGACAGGCAGATCCTTCTCAGCCTGCCCGACATCCACTGTGCGGCCTGCATCTCTGGCATCGAGCGCGCCCTGAACGCGCGGTCGGACGTGCGCCGCGCCCGGGTGAACCTGACCCTGAAACGCGCAACCATCGAGGCCGATACCGGCACCGAAGCCGCCGATCTGGCCGAGGCCCTGACCCGCATCGGATACCAGGCCCACGAACTTGACGCCGGCTCGCTGTCGGGCAGCCAGTCCGACAAGGCGGGCCGCGAGCTATTGATGCGCCTCGGTGTCGCCGGTTTCGCCATGATGAACGTCATGCTGCTGTCGGTCGCCGTCTGGTCCGGCGCCACCGACGCCACGCGCGACCTGTTCCACTGGATCAGCGCCACCATCGCCATCCCCACCATCGCCTTCTCCGCACAACCCTTCTTTCGCCACGCATGGAGCGCCCTGCGCGCCGCCCGGCTTAACATGGACGTGCCGATCTCGCTGGCCATCCTGCTGGCCGCCGGAATGTCGGTTTACGAGACCGCCCAGCATGGGCAACACGCCTATTTCGACGCCGCCCTGTCGCTGACCTTCTTCCTGTTGGCGGGCCGCTATCTTGACCACCGCACCCGTTCCGTCGCCCGCTCTGCCGCCGCAGAGCTTGCCGCGCTCGAAGTGCCGCGCGCCCTGAAGCTGTCGGGCGATGGCGAGGCGATGACATCTGTGGCCGACCTGCGCCCCGGCGATCTGGTCCGGGTGTTGCCCGGCGCCCGTGTCCCCGTCGACGGGACCATCGAGACCGGCAGTTCCGAGGTCGACCGCTCGCTGCTGACGGGCGAAAGCCTGCCGGTCTTTGCCGGGCCCGAAACCCGGGTCAGCACCGGCGAGGTCAACCTGACCGGGGCGCTGACCGTGCGCGTCACCGCCGCCGGGCAGGACAGCACCCTGCACCGGCTTGCCGATCTGGTCGCCATCGCCGAGACCACGCGCAACCGCTATACCTCGCTGGCCGATCGGGCCGCGCGGATCTATGCGCCCGTGGTGCATCTGCTCAGCTTTGCCGCCTTCGGCGTCTGGCTTTGGGTATCGGGTGATGTGCGCCTGTCGCTCAACATCGCCGTGGCGGTGCTGATCATAACCTGCCCCTGCGCGCTGGGCCTTGCCGTGCCCGCCGTGACCACGGCGGCCAGCGGGCGGCTGTTTCGCCACGGCATGCTGATCAAGAACGCCACCGCGCTGGAACGTCTGGCAGAGATCGACACCGTGGTTTTCGACAAGACCGGCACGCTGACAGAGGGCCGCCCCCGTCTGGACGATCCGGCGGGTTGCCGCCCCGAAGACCTTGCCCTGGCACAGGCTCTGGCGCGCGGCTCGGCGCACCCTCTGGCAGCCGCGTTGGCTGAACACGTGCCCGACAGAAGTCCGACGGAAGTCCGACAGCAGTCCGACATCGAACATTTGCGTGAAATCGCCGGTCACGGGATCGAGGCGGTGTGCCAGGGACAGACCCTTCGGCTGGGCCGCGCCGACTGGGTCGGCGCCACCCCGGTTGCCGGGACGGCGACCTATCTGCGGGTCGGCGACCGCACCGTGGCCTTTCGCTTTACCGACAGTCTGCGCGACGGCGCGACCGAGGCCGTGAAGGCGCTGCAACGACAGGGCAAATCGGTGATCCTGCTGTCGGGTGACCACCCCTCTGCGGTGGCCGATATCGCCGGGCGCACCAGCATCGACGCTTTCGAGGCACAGGTGCTGCCTGACGAAAAATCGCTTTACATCAAGACCTTGTGCGAACGAGGTCACAAGGTGCTGATGGTCGGCGACGGGCTGAATGACACCGCCGCGCTGGCCGCCGCGCATGCCTCTATCTCGCCCGCCTCGGCGCTGGAAGCGACCCGCGTAGTGTCTGACATCGTGCTCTTGGGCAACTCGCTGGCCCCTCTGCCCGACGCCGTCATCACCGCCGGTTCCGCGACCCGCCGGATCAAGGAAAACTTCGCCATTGCAGCGCTTTACAACGCCGTGGCGATCCCCGTCGCGCTTCTTGGCTTCGCCACCCCGCTGGCCGCCGCCCTTGCCATGTCGGCCTCTTCCGTGTCAGTCTCGCTCAACGCCCTGCGCCTGAGGTAAGCCCATGGAAGTATTGGTGTTTTTGATCCCGATCTCGCTCTTTCTGGGGGCTTTGGGGCTGGTGGCCTTCTTCTGGACCCTCAAGTCCCGGCAATACGAAGACCCCAAAGGCGACGCCCATCGCATCCTGTCGGACGAATACGACGACAAACCGGCGCCATAGACGGCAAGCCACAGCGCCGGAATACCTGCTATCCTGCCGAGAATCCCCGGAGGTCAAACCATGCGCACATTCGATGAACTCTTTGAAATAGCTGCCGAAAGGAAGGGCGGCGCTGAGGTGTTGGAGACCATGCTGGACCCGCCCCTTCCACCTGAGGAACTGGCGAGGATCTCCGACGACCGCTGGCTGTCGCAACTCTCGAAAAACGTGTTCAGCGCCGGTTTCAACTGGAAGGTCATCGAAAACAAATGGCCCGGATTTGAGGCCGCTTTCAAAGGCTTCGACGTGGCCAAATGCGCCATGATGGACGACACCTGGTTCGACCGTCTGATCACCGACACCAGCATCGTCCGCCACGGCGCCAAAATCCAGACCGTGCGCGATAATGCCGTTATGTTACAAGATCTTGCCGCAGAACACGGCAGCGCCGCCCGGGCCTTGGCCCACTGGCCGAACGAGGACTATGCCGGCCTTCTGGAGCTGCTGAAAAGGCGCGGATCCCGCCTGGGCGGCAACACCGGCGCCTATGCAATGCGCTTCATCGGTCGCGACGGGTACATCCTCAGCCGCGACGTGGTGGCGCGGCTGACCGCCGAAGGCATCATCGACAGGCCGCCCAGCTCAAAAACCGCGATGCGGCAGGTACAGCAGGCGTTCAACATCTGGGCCGCCGCATCGGGCCGCTCGCTGAAGGACATCAGCCGCGTGCTGGCGATGAGCGTCGGCTAGGGGGCAGCCCGCCCGACCAGCTCCACCACGCGGGGCCCGATCGCCTCGACCATCAGCGCGACACCCGCAGCGTTGGGATGCAGCCGATCGGCCTGCAAAAGCTCTTCCATCGGGCGCCCGCCAGCCAGTTCCGCCGAAACCGGTCCGGTGAAATCCGGCACAAAGATCACATCGAACTCTGCTGCCAGATCGGGGTAGATCGCATCGAATTCCCGTTTGTAATCAGGTCCGTAGTTGCCCATCGCCGAAACCCCCGCCAGCAGCACCTCGATCCCGGCCTCATCGGCCGCCCGCAGAATTCCCACCAGATTGGCCCGCACCGACGCGGGCTCTATCCCGCGCAGCATGTCGTTGGAGCCCAGCGCCACGATCATCGCGTCGACATCCGGCGTCAGCGTCCAGCCGACCCGCGCCAGCCCGCCATGGGTGGTGTCGCCGCTGACGCCCGCGTTCAGCACGACCGCATCGACGCCCTGCGCCTGCAGCCAGCGCTGCAATTGCGCCACGAACCCGTCCTGCTGCGCCAGCCCGTAGCCATGGGTCAGGCTGTCGCCAAGTGCGGCGACCGTGACCGGCTCTGCCGCAACCGCCGACGCCGCCAGAATAACTGCCAGCCACAGGTTGCGCAGCCCCGCCGCCGCCCCATATGCCAAAGAGCGAAGCCGCCCAAGGACACCGCCCATGCCCGACACCGTGGTCAGCCTGCAAGACACGCGGCTCTCGCTTTCGGGCAATGCCGGTATGGTGGACATCCTCAAGGGCATCGACTTGCAGGTCACGCGCGGTGAAACGCTGGGGCTGGTGGGGCCGTCGGGTTCTGGCAAATCGTCGCTCCTCATGCTTGTCGGCGGGCTGGACCGCGCCACCGGCGGACAGGTGCGGGTACTGGGCCACGACCTGACCTCGATGGGCGAGGATGCGCTGGCCCGCCTGCGCCGTCAACATATGGGTGTGGTGTTCCAGTCCTTCCACCTGATCCCGACGATGACAGCGCTGGAAAATGTCGCGACACCTCTGGAACTGGCCGGGAGGCGCGATGCCTTTGACCGCGCCGAGGCCGAGCTGGAGGCGATCGGGCTGGCTGATCGCGCCCGGCACTACCCCGCGCAGCTGTCGGGGGGCGAGCAGCAGCGCGTCGCGCTGGCCCGCGCCGCCGCCCCGCGCCCCGATATCCTGCTGGCCGACGAGCCCACGGGCAATCTCGACGGCGACACCGGAGAGGCAATCATGGAACTGCTGTTCGGTCTGCGCGACCGGCACGGCAGCACCCTGATCCTTGTCACCCACGCGCCGGATCTGGCGGCGCGCTGCGACCGGGTGGTGCGTCTGGTCGACGGGCGGCTTTCCGACGCCGCCGTGCAGGACGCCGCCGAATGAGCCTGACCGTAGCGGCCCGCATCGCCCGGCGAGAGCTGCGCGGCGGGCTGAGGGGCTTTCGCGTGTTCCTGGCCTGCCTTGCGCTGGGCGTCGCCGCCATCGCAGCGGTCGGCTCTGTGCGGCAATCCATAGAGACCGGGCTGCAGCAAGAGGGCGCCACACTGCTCGGTGGTGACGCCGAGATTCAGCTGACCTATCGTTTTGCCTCTGACGAGGAGCGGACGTGGATCGATGACAACGCCAGCGCGGTGTCCGAGATCGTCGATTTCCGCTCTATGGCCGTTGTGACGCGCGATGGCGAAACCGAACGCGGCCTGACGCAGGTCAAGGGCGTGGACGCGGCTTATCCGCTGCTGGGAGAGGTCCGGCTGGACCCCGCGATGCCGCTGGCCCAGGCCCTGAACGGCACCCAGGACCTGCCCGGCGCGGCGATGGATCCGGTTCTGGTGGCGCGGCTGGGAATTGCCGTCGGCGACAGGTTCCGGCTCGGCACGCAGGACTTCGTGCTGACCGCAGCGCTGATCCGCGAACCCGACGATGCCGGTGGCGGGTTTGGTCTGGGACCGCGTACGCTGGTGCGGACAGAGGCTTTGCAGAGTTCGGGGTTGCTGGCGCCCGGCACGCTGTTCGCGTCCGCTTACCGGATGACGGTTGCCGCCGGAACCGACATGGCCCGGCTTGAGACGCAGGCGACCGGGGCGCTGGGCGGCAGCGGGCTGCGCTGGCGCGACAGCCGCAACGGGGCGCCGGGGGTGGGTGAGTTCGTCGACCGGCTGGGGGCTTTTCTGGTGCTGGTGGGTCTTGCCGGGCTGGTGGTGGGCGGTGTCGGGGTCGCCGCCGCCGTGCGCAGCTACCTGTCGGAAAAGACCGGCGTGATCGCAACGCTCAAGACGCTTGGGGCCACCACGCACACCATCTTTCTGGCCTACGCCCTGCAGATCGCGGCGCTGACCGGCATCGGCATCGTTCTGGGGCTGGTGCTGGGCGCGCTGGCGCCGCTGGCGCTGGCGCCGGTGATAGAGGCGCGGCTGCCACTGCCCGCGGTCTTTGGCATCCACCCCGCGCCGCTGGCCGAGGCGGCGCTATACGGCGTGCTGGCGGCGGCGCTATTCACGCTCTGGCCACTGGCGCGAACAGAGCAGGTGCGGGCGGCGGCGCTGTTCCGGGGTGCTGCCACATCGCGGCTTCTATTGCCGCGCTGGCCCTATCTGCTGGCGCTGGCGCTGCTTTTGGCCGCGCTTGTCGGCGCGGCGGCGTGGCTGTCGGGGCTTGCCCGGCTGACGCTGTGGTCGGCGGCGGGCATGACGGCGGCCTTCGTGATCCTGATCGTGGTGGCCGCCGGTCTGCGGCGCCTGTCGCGACGGTTGGCGCGCAGTCGTGCCGTCAGAGGCCGCAGCGCGCTGCGCATGGCGCTGGGCTCTGTTGGCGGGCCGGGCAGCGAGGCGGGGTCGGTGGTGCTGTCGCTGGGGCTGGGGCTGACGGTGCTGGCCGCCATCGGCCAGATCGACGCCAACCTGCGCGGCGCCATCGCCCGCGATCTGCCCAAGGTGGCGCCAAGCTATTTCGTGGTCGACATCCAGACCGATCAGCTTGACCCGCTGCTGACCGGCCTGCGCGCCGACCAGCAGGTCTCGCGGGTAGAGACAGCGCCGATGCTGCGCGGGGTGATCAGCCGGATCAACGGGCGTCCGGCGGCAGAGGTGGCGGGCGAGCATTGGGTGCTGCAGGGCGACCGCGGCATCACCTACTCGGCCGCGCCACCCAACGGGACGCAAGTGACGGCGGGGCAGTGGTGGGACGAGGACTATTCCGGCCCGCCGCAGGTCAGCTTTGCCGCCGAAGAGGCCGCAGAGATGGGGCTGCAGCTGGGAGACCGGATCACCATCAACGTGCTGGGCCGCGATATCGAGGCCGCGATCACCAGCCTGCGAAATGTCGATTTCTCGACCGCCGGGATCGGGTTCATCCTGTCGATGAACCCCGCCGCGCTGGCCGGTGCGCCGCACTCGCATATAGCCACGATCTATGCCCAGCCTGAGGCCGAGGCGCGGCTATTGAGTCAGATCGGCAACGCCTATCCCAATATTACCATGATCCGGGTGCGCGACGCCATCGCCCGGATCGGCGAGGTTCTGCGGGGCATCGCCGCGGCCACCACCTATGGCGCGCTGGCAACACTGGTAACCGGGTTCATCGTGCTGATCGGCGCCGCCGCCGCCGGGGAACGGGCGCGGACCTATGAGGCGGCGGTGCTCAAGACGCTGGGGGCCACAAGGCGGGCCATTTTATTGAACTTCGCCCTGCGCTCGGCGATCTTCGGGCTGGCGGCGGGGGTGGTGGCCATCGCCGCGGGCGGGCTGGCCGGCTGGGGGGTGATGACCTTCGTGATGGAGACCGAGTTCAGTTTCGAGCCGGTCTCGGCGCTGGCCGTCGTCACCGGGGGGGCACTGACCACGCTTGCCGCCGGGCTCGGCTTTGCCTGGCGACCGCTTTCGGCCAGACCGGCACGGGTGCTGCGGGCGCGGGAATAGGTGCGTGTCCCCATGGGGACATGTGCACAAACTTTTTGTTATTACCGATGTTAGCGGTACCACCTGGTTGCAGCTTCAGTGGCTTCAGCATGATGTGGACAGGCAAAACCCCGCCACTGTTTTCAGCTTTTCAGCGGACCTGCGATTGCCGCCATGGCCATCTGGTTCTGGACAACCAGGTCGGCGCCGGTACTCTGCCGACACACCAGCCGCGCATTGGGCAGGTCGTTGCCCGCGACCCGGGCCCGGGCTTCATCCTCGCTGTGGCCGTGATCCAGCCAGCGTCGGGTCAGACGGCGCTCCAGTTCTGGCAGCGGAACGTCGAGGAATATACTCAGGTCCCACACGGGACGCAGATCGCGCCAGACCGGCGCATCAAGCAGCAGATAATTGCCCTCTACCACCGCCACCTGCACCTTGGGCCCGATCTCTGCCGCCCCGGCGATGGCAATGTCGCGGGTCCGGTCGAAGATCGGCACGGTGACGCTTTCGTCTGCCGCCAGCCGCCGGACCATGGCCAGAAACCCCCCGGCGTCGAAGGTCTCTGGCGCGCCCTTGCGGGCCAGCAGGCCCCGGCGCCGCAGCACCCGGTTGTCCAGATGAAACCCGTCCATCGGCACCAGCGCCGCGCCGCCGCCCAGCCCATCCACCAGGGCCGCCGCCAGGGTGGATTTGCCGCTGCCAGGCGCCCCGGCAACCGCCACCAGCGCTCGGCGCCCGCGGGGGTTCAGCCCGCCGATGCGGGCGATGAGAGTGTCTAGCTCACTCAACCGTCCAGCCAGATCGGGTTCGACCAGGCCCGGCGCCCGGCGGCGTCGATCACCGTTACCCGTATCCAGGGCGAGGCGGCAAATCGTTCCAGTCCGACCCGGCCTCTTGTCATCGACAGCCCATGCGTGGCGCGCGCCGCGTTACCGTGGCCCTGCACGATGATCGACACCGCGGCGCTGCATTCCACCTCCACATGGGTCGAGGTGATGTCGATATTGCGCAGCTCAGGCCCCTGGCTGGAATAGTGGCGCCCCGATTTCAGACCTTCGAGCAGCGCATCGGGGTCGTTCTCTGCCGCATTGACCATCACCCAGCCGCCGAAATGGTCGAGCTCTGTGAAATGCGCGTCATCGGTAGCGATCAGGTTCAGCCGGCGGCCCTCTGCCAAAAGCTGTTCCAGGGTGTGAAACCCCTCGGCCCGGTCGCACCCCATGGCGCAGCCGTGGTTATAGGCCTCGACCGAATGCGCCGCTTCGATGGTACGCGCGTCGTTCGTGGTCAGCCCCGACCATTGCGGATGCGCCACCGAGACATGGGCGCCGGCGGCCCTGGCTCGGGCCGCCAGATCGGCGGCTCTCTCTTGATCGGGGCTGGCGAAAGAAAGGCGCGGCGTTTGCGGTGGCTCGAAATCCTGCGGCAGGCCCACGGCCAGAATATGCCACAGGTCACCATTCTCCTGCTCGCCAGAATGAAGTTCCGCCCCGATCAGGGTGGTGAACCCGTTGCCGCGAAATCCGGTCGTGTCGGCGATGGGATAGCCGAACTGGCCCACCAGATGTTCGGTCAGCGCCACAAAGTCATAGCCTTCGTCGCGGTAGCGGCGGCAGACCTCGGCGGGTTCCAGCGCACCGTCGGACAGGGTGGAGTGGGTGTGCAGGTTGCCCCGGTAGAATTGCCCGGAAGCGGGGAAAAGATCTGTCATCGGCTTGTCTTTCCTGCCTGATGGCTCTGACGATGAAGTCCAGTTTTGCAAGTTGCGCCAGGCTCTGCCAGACGGTTTGCGGCCAGTCCGCGCTCGCGATGTCGGTTTCCGGCAAGCCGGTGACAAAAACCTTGCCCAAAACAACAACGTTAAATAGAATAACGGTGAGTGCGTATTTCCCTTAAGCAGAGTGACGCATATAACGAGGCACTGAGACCAGCGTTCTTCCGCATCGACTGGCCAGCGCGATATCCGGTTGGTTCTGGCGCAAGCGGCAGGGCAGCGGCCCCGGGGTACGGCAACGAGAACTCACTCAAGACCACTCACGAAGACACTGGCCGGGCGCCGCCAATGGAGCCCGGCTTTTTTCTGGTTCAGTCCTCTTCAGGCAGGACCAGGTTCAGCCCGATGGCGATGATCGCGGCAGGCAGGATGCCAGAGGTCATCAGGATGTGCATGGTGCTGCCGAGAAAACTCATCGCATCCGGCACCAGTTGCAGGCCGAAACCGAACGACAGCGAGATGGCGAAGATCAGCATGTTGCGGCGGTTCCATGTGACGTCGCTCAGCATGTTGACGCCGGTGGCGGCGACCATGCCGAACATCACGATCACACCGCCGCCCAGCACCGGGTAGGGGATGGTGTTCACGATTGCGCCGATCTTGGGGATCAGCCCGCAGACGATCAGAAAGATCCCGCCGATGGTCACCACATGGCGGCTCATGATGCCGGTCATGGCGACAAGGCCGACGTTCTGGCTGAACGAGGTGTTGGGCAGGCCGCCGAACAGACCGGCGATGGCGGTGCCCAGACCGTCGGCAAAGGTGGCGCCCTGGATTTCTTTGTCGGTGGCTTCGCGCCCGGCGCCGCTCTTGGTGATGCCGCTGGTGTCGCCGACGGTTTCAACGGCGCTGATGAAGGCCATCAGGCACATGCCGATGACGATGGCCCAGTTGATCGACCAGCCAAAGCCGAGGATCTTTGGCAGCGCCACCCAGGACGCCCCGCTGATGCTGCCGAAGCTGACCATACCCACGGCCAGCGCGGTGACATAGCCGGCGATCAGGCCGGTCAGCACGGCGGCAGAGGTCATGAAACCCCTGGCGTAGAACTTGATGCCCAGCGTCACCACGATCACCACGAATGCGACCGACCAGTTGCGCGCCCCGCCCCATTCGGGCTTGTCGCGGTTGAAATCCCCGGCACCGCCCGCGGCGTATTCGATACCGACCTCGACCAGGGCAAGCCCGATCATCAGCACCACCAGCCCGGTGACCAGCGGCGGCAGGGCAAAGCGGATGCGACCGATGATGAAGCCCAGGCAGAAATGGAACAGGCCACCGATCACCACGCCGGTCATCAGCCCGCCAAGCCCGCCGACCCCTGCGCCCGCAACGGCCGGAATCATCACCGGCAGGAAGGCAAAGCTGGTGCCCTGCACGATCGGCAGTCGGGCGCCCACCGGGCCGATACCGATGGTCTGGATCAGCGTCGCCACACCGGCAAACAGCATCGCCATCTGGATCAGGTAGACCCGTTCCGGGGCCGCAAACGCGATGCCAGCGGCACCGGCAATGATGATCGCGGGCGTCACGTTGCTGGCGAACATCGCCAGAACGTACTGGATGCCCAGCGGCACCGCCTTGCCGAGCGGCGGCGTAAAGTTGGGATCCCGCAGTTGCTCTGCGCTACCCAGACTGGTGTCGGCCATGTCCCCTGGTATCCTTCTCCGGTTGGGCGAGACGCCCCTCTTGATGGGGCTTGGCGCTAGGACACTACCACATAAGGTTTATCGAACCAGAACTCTTCGAGATTTGGGGTGTCGCCGATCCTGTCCACCACGGCGAAGATACCGTTACCGGCCAGCGGCGCCAGCACGCCGTGCCAGATGCCGCGGTGCAGGTTGATGCCCTGGCCGGGGGCGGTGAGGAAGGCGCCCGGGGTGCCGGGCCGGCCGTTTTCGTCCGCCGCGACAGTGACCAGAAAACCGTGCCCGTCGAGCGGCAGAAACGCCTGGCTGCCCTCGGGGTGGCGCTCGACCATTTCCAGCCCATAGGGCAGTGCGCGCAGTTCGGCCTTGAAGATGCTGATCCCGGCCCGCCCGCCGGGCCCGAAATCGAGCCTCGCCCGGTCGTGAAAACGGCCGCAAAGCCCCTGGTTGATGATCCTGTCGGGCGCGCCGGAGGTGTCTAGCACCTCGCCGAACGGGGCGAATGCCTTGGCCGTCAGCGGCTGCGCGGCAATTGCGGTCACACGCCGGGTCTCAGGGCGGGGTGCCGGTTGACGTCCTTGTATAGCAGATAGCGGAACGGCTCTTCTCCGGTGGCGATACAGGCTTGCGGGCAGAAGGCGCGCAGCCACATGAAATCGCCCGGGCCGACATCTACCCAGTCCTTGTTCAGCAGATAGCGCGCGGTGCCCTGCAGAACGTATAGCCCATGTTCCATGACATGGGTCTCGGCAAAGGGAATGCGTCCGTCAGGCTGGAAACTTACGATGTTGACGTGGAAATCGTGGCGCAAGTCGGCCGGGTCGACAAACCGCGTGGTGGCCCATTTGTCGGTCTCGGGCATCGGCGTCGGCGGAGTTTGCTGATCCGAGGTCACGAAACTGTCTGGCGCCGAGAGCCCCTCTGCCGCCTGATAGCGCTTGCGGATCCAGTGGAACTGCAGCGGTTCGTCGGCAAAGTTCAGCACCGACCAGTCCCTGCCCGGACCGATATAGGCATAGCCGCCCGGACCCAGCACATGTGTCTTGCCGCCGGTCTTCAACCGCATCTCGCCCGAGGCCACGAACAGCACGGCCTGCGCCAGCGGATCGTTGTCGGGGTGGTCGCTGCCGCCGCCGGGCGCGACCTCTACGGCGTATTGCGCAAAGGTCTCGGCAAAGCCGGTCAGGGGGCGGGCCAGGATCCATGTGCGCGTTGCCTGCCAGCCCGGCAGCAGGCTGGTGACGATATCGCGCTGGGTGGCGCCGGGCAGCACCGCATAGGCCGAGGTGAAGATCGCAGTGCCCTCGGGGCTGACATTCTGACCGGGCAGGCCACCGGGGGGAAAGGCATAACTCATGGTTGAAGATCCTTCAGGCGCAGTTCGGCGATGCGTTCGACCTGGGCACAGGCCTCGGCGAATTCGGTGTCGCGGTCGTTTCCGAGGCGGCGCTCGAATGCCGCCAGAATGCCCGGCTTGTCGTGGTCGCGCACCGCGATGATGAAAGGAAAGCCGTGCTTTTGCACATAGGCCGCGTTCAGTTCGGTAAACCTTGCCCGCTCGGCATCGGTCAGCGCGTCGAGCCCGGCGCTGGCCTGTTCGCTGGTGCTGTGCGCCGTCAGCCGCTCGGCGGCGGCCAGCTTGCCTGCAAGGTCGGGATGCGCGCGCAGCACGCCAAGCCGTTCGTCGGCGCCGGCGCTGCGGAACATCCGGGCAAGCGCGTTGTGCAGGCCCGCGGCGGTGTCATGCGCCGGGCCAAGCTCCAGCCCGTGGGCGCGCTCGGCGATCCAGGCGGAATGCTCGAAGATGCCGCCGAAGGCTGTGACAAACTCTTCGCGGGTCATCTGAGAGGGGCGGGCTGATGCCCACCCTGCGCCGGGCGGATGGGTGCGGGCCCAGTGTTCGGCGATGTCGATACGGCGGGCGAACCAGGCCTGCGGTTTTGACCGGGCGTATTCGATAAAGCGCCGCAGCGCCTGCACCCGGCCCGGGCGCCCGACAATACGGCAATGCAGGCCGATCGACAGCATCTTCGGCGCGCCCGCCTCGCCCTCGGCATAGAGCGCATCGAAACTGTCGCGCAGGTAAGCCTCGAACTGGTCACCGGCGTTGAACCCCTGCGGCGTGGCAAACCGCATGTCGTTGCTGTCGAGCGTATAGGGCACGATCAGCTGATCGCGGTCGCCGAACCGCATCCAGTAGGGCAGATCGTCGGCATAGCTGTCGGCGACATAGTCCATGCCCGCCTCTGCCGCCAGGCGCACCGTGTTCACAGAGCATCGCCCGGTATACCAGCCGCGCGGAGGCTGGCCCGTAACCTCCGCATGCAGCCGGATCGCCTCGGCGATATGGGCGCGCTCTTCGTCTTCGGTGAAATCCTTGTATTCGATCCACTTCAGCCCGTGGCTGGCAATCTCCCACCCGGCGGTCTGCATGGCGCGCACCTGTTCGGGGCACCGCGCCAGTGCGGTGGCCACGCCGTAGACCGTGATGGGTATGCCCTGACCGGTAAACAGCCGGTGCAGCCGCCAGAACCCGGCGCGGGCGCCGTACTCATACATCGACTCCATGTTCCAGTGGCGCTGGCCCGGCCAGGCCGCCGCACCGACGACCTCTGAAAGAAACGCCTCTGACGCGGCATCGCCGTGCAGGATGTTGTTCTCGCCGCCCTCTTCGTAATTGACCACGAATTGCACGGCGACCCGGGCATTGCCGGGCCATTGCGGGTCTGGCGGCGTCTCGCCATAGCCGATCAGATCACGCGGATAACGTGTCATGTGCCCTCCCCATGAGTCCCCCTTTTCCTATACCGTAAATAGCCCACCTTGTTATCTGTGTTTTTTGCAAAACACTGTTTCGGGCTGGTCTTTCAACCGGCTTTCGGCAGAATGCCCCATGGGGCAACGGGATCCGGAGGAAGAGAGATTGGGTTTTCTAACGACGCATGTGCTGGACACTGGCCGCGGGGTTCCGGCGGCGGGATTGCGCATCGAGCTTTACCGCCTGACAGATGGCGGGCGTGAGTTTCACTGCGAGGTTCTGACCAATGAGGACGGCCGGACAGAGACGCCGATTCTGCCGCAAAACGATTTCGCGGTCGGGGTGTATGAGCTGGTATTCCACGCCGGCGCCTATCTGCGGGCGACCGGGCAGGCGGGCGAGGCACCGCTGTTTCTCGATCAGGTGCCGATCCGGTTCGGGATCAGCGACGGCGCATCGCACTATCACGTGCCGCTGTTGCTAAGCCCCTACGGCTATTCGACCTACCGGGGCAGCTGATCCGGCGCCATCGGTCCCGCCCCGGTCTCTGGCGTGACGGGAACCCGTTCCGCCGAGCGGGGCGCACGGGGCGGCATTAGGGCTTGATGCGAGACAACCTCTTCGGACGGGACGGGTCAGCGATCATGTGGGCATCAGTATCCGCGTCCGCTCTGCCGCTTGAGTTTTTTGACGCGATGCCGCTGATAGGCCTCGATTTGGCGGAACAAAGGGCATCGCCTGTCGAAGATGAGATGAGTTATGGACACGATGAAAGGGGTTTTGCTGTCCGGCCCGCCGATATCCAGATGGCACGAAATCCCACCTTCGTCACCCATGTAGAAGACTTTTTTCACCATGCACCTGTCTGGAATCGTAGTTTCAGGCGACTGTTTCGCAAGAGTTCTTTTTAGGCCAGGCGACAACCTGGTTTCCAATGGAAGTGAGGCTTCCATTTCCACCGTAAGGCGGTAGGTTTTGGCAGGGTCGTCTATCATTGCAACTTTCGTTTTCCATGGCCGTCATTGGGCGGGGTAGGTTCGGCGAGATCGTATAGTAAACTCATCCAGCCACTGAATCAGGCCACGTCCCACGCGTCCAGCCGCAAAATCCCGCGTCGTTTGTTTTGTCTCAGGCCCAAACTGACAACAAGGCACTCGACGCTGTTCAGCGAGCCGCACACCATGATGCGGCCAACGGGGCACGGTCATCCGGGGCTGATCAGTCTTTGACCGCAAGCGCCGACTTATTTCCATTCGAGGATAGCAACCCGGATTTCCCGTTTGAGCCGGGCATTCTCCTCCAGAACCTGCACCACCAGTTTCTTCAGTTAATCAAGGTCCAGCCCATCAATACTGTGAAGCGAGTCGGCCATGGATCAACCGACACGCATAAATCCAATCCCCTGTGAATCCTGCCACTGAGGAAAACCTGCCCGGACTTTTGCCGACGTTACATATTGGATTGCCGAATATAGCTATAGTATTTTCGGGGCATCCCCCAGGCCACCCTCAGCTGCCCAAATCCGTCCAGAAACAGGGGCGTCATGATTAATCCGGGGTAATTACTCACCCCCCCCTTTGTGGTTTTGGGTCAGGCCAGGGTGGTTTTGATGGTTTCCCATGAGGATTGGCCGCGTAGCTTGGCGGTGTCGGCGACGGATCTCACGGCGCAGTCGCCCTGGGCGGCCCACATGGATCGGAAACCATTG
>JAAELR010000024.1 GCA_024226455.1 Paracoccaceae bacterium | reverse complement strand
TTAAAGAAACCTTCCCCAAATTGCTGGCGGAAAGCCTGAAAGACATCCCCTCCGACAAGGCCGTTGAAATCTGGTTCCCGGATGAAGCAAGGGTTGGCCAGAAGAACGGCCAGGTCTACCAATGGGCCGCAAAAGGCACACGCCCGCGCCAAGCCGCTGATCAACGCTACGAGAACGCCTATATCTTCGGCGCGGTCTGCCCGGCGCACGACAAGGGTGCAGCCCTGGTGATGCCCCATGCTAACGCCGAGGCCCCTCTCGGCAGATTGCTGCGCAATCGCCTGCCGGGCAGTGGATGCACAAGCACCTAGAGGAGATCAGCGCATCGGTTGCCGCCAATGCCCACGGCGTTGTCATCATGCCTCTCGGTGATTGCAGGCAATCACCTGCCGGTGACAGATGGCGCGGGCTGGCACAAGTCCGGTGATCTGAACATCCCGGAAAACCTCTCGATCCTGTTCCTGCCGCCCTATTCGCCAGAGCTGAACCCGACCGAGAATATCTGGCAGTATCTACGCCAAACATACCTCTCAAACCGGGTGTTCGAAACATGGGATGCCATCGTCGATGCTTGTTGCTATGCTTGGAACCGCCTGACCGCCGAAACCGGCCGCATCAAATCAATCGCAACACGAAACTGGACCACCACAGGTCAATGATTGGGCGGGTTGGTACTACGCTATACGTCGCCCGTCGGCCATCTCTGGGATCGTGATACCGGCGTTCTCGGCCCTCCCTTTCGGTGAATGTACCATTCGCCTGCCGGGCAATGGACCAGCGGATCCAGGAAGTCATCCGGCAAATCTTTGCCCGGTTTCGCGATCGGGACAGCGCGGCAGGTCCTGCTCTTGATGGCCGGAGACGGCATTCACTTCCCCCGGCCGTCCAGTGGCGTCCGGCTTGTGCCGTGCCCCGGTACATGCGGGCTTGGGCGCTGCGCCGGTCTGCGTACGCACCACATCGAATTGCGATCCGAAGATCGGGTCAAACTGCCCGTCACTGAAACGAGCTATCGCACGCTGTTTTTGCATGGTGAAGACCCTCTTGCCGATCGGAGCGGCGATGTCGTGGCCCTTCGTGCAGGGCTGACCGCCGAAACCGGCCGCATTAAGTCAATCGCAACTCGGAACTGGGTAACTACAGGTTGATGGCTATGCGGGTTGGCATAATTCTCCGCTACACATATGGCCCCGCGAGATCATGGTCGAGCAGGCACGGGCCGTAAAAAAGTAAACCGGATCGGCAAGGACGATAGTTGCATTCGAGCGGTGCCCTTGTCCACGCCCGAACGAACCTCTACATCGCCCTCATGAGACTGCCGATACCCTTCGTTAAGAAACCGCCAGCTGTCGCCGTGATTCGTCTGAACGGCACCATCGCCGCTGGTTCGCGCGGCAACACGCTGAACGACGCGTGCCTTGCACCGCTGATCGAGAGGGCCTTCAAGCGCGGCAAGCCCGCCGCTGTGGCGTTGGTGATCAACTCGCCGGGTGGCAGCCCGGTGCAGTCGAGCCTGATCACCGCCCGCATCCGCCGGCTGGCCGAAGAGAAGGACGTCAAGGTCTATGCCTTCGTCGAGGATGTGGCGGCCTCTGGCGGCTATTGGCTGGCCTGTGCGGCAGAGGAAATCTGGGTCGATGCCAGTTCCATCGTGGGGTCCATCGGTGTGATCTATGCCAGTTTCGGGTTCCAGGACCTGATCGGCAAATACGGTGTCGAGCGCCGGGTGCACACCGCGGGCAAATCGAAATCGATGCTGGACCCGTTCCACGCCGAAAACCCCGATGATATCGAGAAACTGAAGGGCTGGCAGACCCAGATTCACCAGGCGTTCATCAATCATGTGCAGACTGCCCGCGGTGGTCGGCTGGCCGAGGGTGAGCTTTTCACCGGCGACGTCTGGATTGGCGTGACCTCGGTCAAGATGGGGCTGGCCGACGGGATCGGCCATGTAGTACCGAAGATGAAAGAGATATTCGGCGACAAGGTGCGGCTGATCCCCTACGGGCCCAAGCGTGGTCTGTTCCAGAGGCTTGGCGCACGGCTGGCGACGGACGTGTTGACCGTGGCAGAGGAGCGCGCGGCTTTCGCGCGGTTCGGGCTGTGATTGTCAAGGCCGTCTTCGTTTTCCTTGGTGTGATGGCGGTGCTGGCGATGCTTGGCCGGCTGCGCTTTCCTGGCCAGAAGATGCTGAGCGACCGCAAATGCCGCCGCTGCGGGCGTTACCGCATCGGCAAGGGTCCGTGTAGCTGCGACAAGGGCTGACGCTTGGATCTGTTCTTTGCCCTGCTTGGCCTGACGATCCTGCTGCTGGCAGGCGACGCGCTGGTGCGAGGCGCGGTGAACCTGGCGCTGCGTCTGGGTATCCCGGCGCTTATCGTCAGCCTGACCATCGTCAGTTTGGGCACCTCGGCGCCCGAGCTGTTCATTTCCGTTGGTGCCGTTCTGGATGGGGCGCCGGGGATCGCGCTGGGCAATGTGGTGGGGTCGAACGTGGCCAATGTGCTGCTGGTGCTGGGCGTTCCGGCGTTGATCAGCGGCATCGACAGCCATCACTGCGACACGGGCCGGGCCTATCTGTTCATGATGGCGACGTCGGTGTGGTTCATCGGTTTGTGTTTTTTGGGGCCATTGATCTGGGTGCACGGGGTGCTGTTGCTGGGCGTTCTGGCCGCTGTGCTGATCGACCAGGGGCGCATGGCGCGGGCGCATCTGCGCGGCAACAGGGAGGTGTTGCACGATGTCGAGGGTGCAGATCCGACAATGCCCTGGCCGCGCATCGCGATCTATCTCGGGCTGGGGCTGGTAGGCCTTCCGGTGGGCGCCGAATTGCTGGTGACGGCGGCGGTCAACATCGCCACCGCGATGGGGGTCAGCGATACGGTGATCGGGCTGACGCTGGTGGCGGTCGGCACCAGTTTGCCGGAACTGGCGACCACGGCGATGGCCGCGATCCGGCGCCATGCCGAGGTGGCATTGGGCAATGTGATCGGGTCCAACATGTTCAACCTTCTGGCCATCGTCGGTGTGGCGTCGTTTTTCGGCGAGATCCCGGTGGCGCCATCGTTTTTGCGCTTCGATCTTTGGGTAATGCTTGGAGCTTCGGCGCTGCTGGCGCCCTTCGTGCTGCGGCAGGTGAGTATCAGCCGGGTGATGGGCGCGGCTTTGGCCGCGCTCTATCTGGCATATGTGCTGGTGGTGCTGCTATGAGACCGGCAACGCTCATCGGTCCTGACGTCCCTCTTCGCGGGTGCGGCACCGGGCCATGAGCCGGAGCGGGCGGAGGAATGGCTGAGATGGAACGCCGCAACGCACTGGTGACCGGCGCGGGCACCCGGCTGGGGCGCGCCATGGCGCTGGCGCTGGCCGGAGAGGGCTTTGCCGTCGCGGTGCATTACTTCGGTTCGGCCGCCGATGCCGGGGCCACCGTCAGCGACATTCGCGCAATGGGGCGGCGGGCCGTGGCGCTGCAGGCCGATCTGCTGGACGAGGTGGCGGTGGTGGCGCTGCTGCCACGGGCGGCAGAGGCGCTGGACGGGCCGGTGAGCGTGCTGGTCAACAACGCCTCGATCTTCGAATATGACACGTTGCAAACAACCACTCTCGAAAGCTGGGACCGGCATGTCGGGTCGAACCTGCGCGCGCCCTTCGTGCTGACCCAGGCGCTGGCGGTGCAGGCCCCCGCACCGGTCACCGACGCCATGGGCGAGCCAGAGGCGCGGGCGCTGGTGGTCAACATGATCGACCAGCGGATACGCAAGCTGACACCCGAGTTCATGTCCTACACGATCGCCAAATCGGGGCTCTGGACCCTGACGCAGACCGCGGCGCAGGCTTTGGCGCCGCGCGTTCGGGTCAACGCCATCGGTCCCGGCCCGACCCTGCGCGGCCAGCGCCAGAGCGAGGCGCATTTCGGCCGCCAGCGGGCCGGTACGTTGATGGGAAGGGGAGCGAACCCGCCCGATATCACCGGCGCACTGCTATACCTTCTGAATGCGCCGGCGGTGACGGGGCAGTTGCTCTGCGTCGACGGCGGGCAGCATCTGGGCTGGCGGACACAGGACATTCTGGGGATAGATTAGGCGCCCGAAGGACAATTTAGCCGCAGCGGATTGCGGTGTTCGCGCTTGACTTGTGCACCGCCCGCACGCGTGTCACGAACGCGTTACGAATCTGCAAGTAATAACAGATGTTTACGAGCGACCAATAATTCTTTTGTTTAATATCAACAACTTGCAAGCGCGCCTAAAAATTGGGCAGTTCGGGGAAGCGGGCCAAATGAAAGGGAAAATCCCATGTGGCCGAAACTTGTCACCAAGGTTGTCCACAGAAACGGTGGATTTGTTTTCTCTTGTCACAGGTCCCATATGGGGGCAGCCCGAAGGGGAATCAAAAGGTTAAGACGTGGCTGAAACGAGCACGGATAAATCCGGACCGACGGGGTTCGACTGTATCCGAGGACATCTGAAGACGCTCGACCAGAGCCCGGGCGTCTACCGGATGCTGGATGCCCAAAACCGGGTGCTTTATGTCGGCAAGGCGCGCAATCTGCATGCCCGGGTGTCGAACTATACCCGGCCCACGGGGCATTCGCCTCGCATCCTGCGGATGATCCGCGACACGGCCAAAATGATGTTCCTGACCACGCGCACCGAAACCGAGGCGCTGCTGCTGGAGCAGAACCTGATCAAGCAGCTCAAGCCGCGCTACAACGTGCTGTTGCGCGACGACAAGTCATTTCCGAATATCCTGGTGGGCAAGGACCACGCCTTTGCACAAATCAAAAAGCACCGTGGGGCGAAGAAGGAGAAGGGCAGCTATTATGGCCCCTTCGCCAGCGCAGGCGCGGTGAACCGCACGCTTAATCAATTGCAGAAGGTGTTCCTGCTGCGCAATTGCTCTGACTCTACTTTCGACGGCCGCACCAGGCCCTGCCTGCTGTATCAGATAAAACGCTGTGCGGCGCCGTGTGTCGGGCAGATCAGCGAGGCAGATTATTCTGTGCTGGTTGACGATGCAGAACGGTTTCTGCAGGGTAAATCGACCGGCGTGCAAGCGCAGCTTGCCGCCCAGATGCAGGCGGCCAGCGAATCCATGGAATTCGAACACGCCGCCGCGCTGCGCGACCGGATCCGGGCGCTGACCCAGGTGCAGGGGGCGCAGGGCATCAACCCGCGTGGCGTGGCAGAGGCCGACGTGATTGGGCTGCACATGGAGGGGGGGCAGGCCTGCGTGCAGGTGTTCTTCATCCGGGCGCATCAGAACTGGGGCAACCGCGACTACTATCCGCGGCTCGGTGGTACGGAATCGGCGGCAGAGGCGCTGCAGGCCTTTGTCGGCCAGTTCTACGACAATAAGGAACCGCCGCGGCAACTGATCCTGTCTGACGCCATCGAGGATGCCGATCTGATGGCCGAGGCGCTGACCGGCAAGGCAGGGCGCAAGGTGGAAATTCTGGTGCCCCTTCGTGGCGAAAAGCGCGAACTGGTGGCCGGTGCGCTGAGGAACGCCCGCGAGAGCCTGGCACGCAAGATGGCCGAGACCGCGACTCAGGCCAAGCTGCTGAGCGGCGTGGCAGTGGCGTTCGAACTGGACGGCCCGCCGGCACGGATCGAGGTCTATGACAACAGCCATATCCAGGGCGCGCATGCTGTCGGAGCGATGATCGTGGCGGGCCCCGAGGGGCTGGTGAAAAACCAGTACCGCAAGTTCAACATCAAGGGTGAGGGCCTGACACCGGGCGACGATTTCGGAATGATGAAAGAAGTCCTGACCCGGCGCTTTCAGCGGCTGCTGAAGGAAGACCCGGACCGCGAGAGCGGCATATGGCCGGATCTGCTGCTGATCGACGGAGGTGCCGGGCAGGTCAGCGCGGTGCGCGGCATCATGGAGGAGCTCGGGGTCGAAGACATTGCCATGGTCGGCATTGCCAAGGGCCTGGACCGCGATGCCGGCAAGGAGGAGTTTCACCGCACCGGCATGCGCCCCATTGCGCTGCGCCACAACGACCCGGTGCTTTTTTTCATCCAGCGTCTGCGCGACGAGGCGCACCGGTTCGCCATCGGCACCCACCGGGCCAAGCGCGCCAAGGCGGTCGGGGCGACGCCGCTCGATGACGTGCCGGGCGTTGGTGCCAACCGCAAGCGTGCGCTATTGGCGCATTTCGGCAGCGCCAAGGCCGTGGGCCGCGCCGACCTGGCCGATCTCAAGGCGGTGGACGGGATATCGGACAATCTTGCCGAGACGATTTACGATTTCTTTCACGACCGGGGCTGAGGAAGCGCTCATCGGCCCCTTTCGGGCCCTCCTCGCCTAGTGGATCGGCCCATTCAAAAGAGTCCGATTTAGGATTCCCTTTTGAACCGCGGCATGCGAGTCTGCAGCATGCGTACAGGAATATCTTTCACGGTTTCGGCGGCCGACCGTAAACGGCTTGAAGCGATCATTTCCGGTCTAAAAACAC
>JAAELR010000023.1 GCA_024226455.1 Paracoccaceae bacterium | reverse complement strand
TGCAGCAACACGTCCTTGGAGAACTGCAGACCCTTGCGCGTCAGACGCGCGCCGTGGACGCGCATCGTCAGGTGGGTGCGCTCCACGTAGGCGGTGCTTTGCCCCAGGGTGGCCAGGGCCTGGGGCTCGTCGCCCAGCACCACCTTGTGCTCGCGCGCGAGCCCGGTCGACGCTCACCAGATTGCCGGTGCTGTCGCGGTGCTTGATGATCATCACGTACAGCCAGCCCTCGCCCGGCCTCTTGAGGGTGGGCGGGCGCCCGCGGCCCGAGTAGACGGGCACGTGACCGTAAACCTCGATCAGGGCCTGGTCAATCCCTCCCCAGCCGTCGCTGATCAACGGTGGCGGCGCATCGGGGTTGCCGCGCCCCTTCAGCTGCCCGAAAGCCTCCTCGGTGGCTGCGGTCTCCGACTTCCCAAACCCCTGGGCCACCCGCAGGCGAGTCTCCATCTCCAGCACCGTCGTCCGCCAGAAGGTGCCTTCAAACGCCGTCTCCGGCAGGTTTTTTTTTGAGCCCTTGTGAACCACGAACGACCAAAGTCCGTCGACCTGGCTCGGCCCTGCCTCATGGTCGCCCAGCAGCGCATCCGAGACCGCCTCGGCAAGCACGCCCGCCTCGCGCTGCCAGGCCACGACGGTGTCCGCCTTGACGCCCTTGACCCGCGACACGCTGTTGATGCCGGAGCCATCGGCCAGCATCGCCAGCGCCTCGGTGATGTCCTTCTCCGGCGTGCGCTTGCGGTAGAACAAGGTGCCCCGGTTCTCGTTGAAGGACTGACCACAGCACTTGCACCGGAAGCGCTGCTTCCCCTGCCCGGTCGATCCGTGCCGGATAATCTCATTCCCTTCCGTCTGACCATGCTTCGGGCAGTCCGGGTTTGGGCAGAAGCCCCCGACCTTCACAATGTTCGCCATCACGTCAACCTCATCGAAGCCACATTTGTAGGGCGGTCTATTATAGGGAAATCCCAGCAACACTCAAGGGGGACACCACCTAAAGCGCAGTGCCGACGACAAGTTGGCCACCCTACAGCTTTTCCAGGCGCGCCACCAGGGCGAGGATCTCGTCGCGC
>JAAELR010000022.1 GCA_024226455.1 Paracoccaceae bacterium | reverse complement strand
GTCGATCTACAGGCTGCCATCAACCGCTTCATCGCTGAACACAACGAAACTGAGGCGAAACCTTTCGTTTGGCGTGCTGACCCAGACGAAATCATCGCTGCGCGAAAAAGAGGGTTCCAAGCGTTGGAGTCAATCCACTAGAGGAAGGCTGTACCGGCTCGACCGGTTCAGGCGCGGTCAAGGGGCCGTGCCGCTGACCCGCGACTATCCTTGTTGCAGCACCGCGCGCCGGATGAAGCACGCCGCGGGGTGGCCGGGCCGTCATAAAACCGCCCCTTTGCCCGGGTACCCGTTCGAACAACCTCGGCATGGAGCGGGGAACCAAGGGGCAGAATGGCATGACGGCAGGCACCGACCAGGAAACGCGACCGATTCCGGCGGGCGGCATCGTCCTGCCCACGCCCGCCTTGCCTACGGCGCTGGCTATCGCCCTGCTCGTCGGGTTCTGTGCCTTTGCCGCGCGGCTCTATTGGACCAACTTTCCCACCGACCTCTCGGCGCTCTACATGGCAGGCTGGTTCTGGTCCGAAGGGTTATACCACCTGGTCTATGATGTACCGACTGGGTTCTTCGGCGACGGGCCGCCCGGCTGGCTGGTCTATCAGCCCGCGCTTGGCCTCGAGAACCAGCTCGTCGTGCCTTACGTCTATCCGCCGCTCTGGGCCGCGCTGCTGGCGCCGCTTTCGGCGGTTACCGATCCCTTCACCTTCTTTCGCCTCTTCATGGTGGCCGAACTGGCGATGATCGCCGCCTGCGTGCCGCTGGCCTGGCGGCTGTGCCGCGGCTTCGCCATGCCGCTCTGGGCCTGGCTGCTGGCCGGCACCGGGCTGTTGGCAAGTTCTGTCATCACCATCGGTGCCTTGATGCACCTGCAGCCGCAGATCATCGTCGTCTTCCTGATCCTCTTCGCCTTCGAACGCTATGCCTCGGGCCACAGCCGCAGTGCCGGGGCGCTGCTGGCGCTGGCTGCCGCAATGAAACTGGCCCCCGCCGCGCTGGCTCTGATCTTTCTGGCCGATCGCGACAGCCGTGCGCTTGCAGGCTTCGCTGGTACCGGCGCCGCCCTTGCCGGGCTCAGCCTCGTTGTCGCCGGGGTGCCGCTGCATCTCGATTTCCTGGCCGCCATGGCAGAGGCCAGCGCCGGGCTCTTTGCCACCTCGATGGCGATCTCGGCCGAAACCCTGATCTACGGCACCGCCATGGTCGCCGGGCTCGCCCCCGCCGCCGACCTGACGGCAGTCAATTTCCACCTGCCTGACGCCCCCGCCGCCATCCCGCTAGTCACCAAGGCGATCCTGGTCGCCTGCCTGGTCTGGCTCTGGCTGCGGCTTCGTCCTATGCCCCGTGACCGCAGCTTGCCCGCCGGGCTTTTTGCGCTGTCGCTGCTGATCAACCTCTTCGGCCCACTGGGCTGGAGCCACTACTACCTTCTGCAGCTATTCCTGCTGCCCGGCCTCGTTGGCCTGTTTCCGCCCCGGCTCGGCGCGCTGTTGCTGTTTGCCACGGCGCTGGCTACCTCGGGGCCCGCCTATCTGTGGCTGCGCGGGGCGATCCCCGGCGACCTGCTGCTGAACTGCGCCTATGCCGGGATCATGCTGACGCTCTTTGTCGTCTTCACGGCAAGCCTTCGCCCACAGGCGCACCTGCAGACAAACCCGAACTGACCCGGCTCGCGTCAATCCGGGGCTTGCGCCCGGCCCGAGCCTGTCTATAACCCCGAACAATTTGCTGAAATCGGGGGCGGCCAATGCCGAAGCGGACAGACATCTCGTCGATCATGATCATCGGCGCGGGTCCCATCATCATCGGGCAGGCTTGCGAGTTCGACTATTCCGGCGCCCAGGCCTGCAAGGCCCTGCGCGAGGAAGGCTACCGCGTCATCCTGGTCAACTCGAACCCGGCGACGATCATGACCGACCCGGGGTTTGCCGACGCCACCTATATTGAACCGATCACGCCCCAGATCGTCGCCCGCATCATCGCCAGTGAGCGCCCCGACGCTTTGCTGCCTACCATGGGCGGGCAGACCGGGCTGAACACCTCTCTCGATGTCGAGGAACTGGCGCTCAAAGACGCTTTTTCCGGCGACGAGCAGACCGGCCTGCTGGCCGAACTGGGCGCCGACGCTGCCAACAAGGGCGTGCTGGAGGCCTTCGGGGTGGAAATGATCGGCGCCAAACGCGACGCCATCGAGATGGCCGAAGACCGTAAGCTTTTTCGCGAAGCGATGGACAGGATCGGCCTGGAGAATCCCAAGGCCACCATTGTCACCGCCCCGAAACGCGCCGACGGCAGTACCGACCTGGAGGCCGGCATCCAGATCGCGCTGAACGATCTGGCAGAGATCGGCCTGCCCGCCATCATACGCCCCGCCTTCACCCTTGGCGGCACCGGCGGCGGCGTCGCCTATAACCGCGACGATTACATCCATTACTGCCGCACCGGCATGGACGCCTCGCCGGTCAACCAGATCCTGGTCGACGAATCCCTGCTGGGCTGGAAAGAATTCGAGATGGAGGTGGTGCGCGACACCGCCGACAACGCCATCATCGTCTGCTCCATCGAAAACGTCGATCCGATGGGCGTGCATACCGGCGACTCGATCACCGTCGCCCCGGCCCTGACCCTGACCGACAAGGAATACCAGATCATGCGCAACGGCTCGATCGCCGTCCTGCGCGAGATCGGCGTGGAAACCGGCGGCTCGAACGTGCAATGGGCGGTGAACCCCGCCGACGGCCGCATGGTGGTGATAGAGATGAACCCGCGCGTATCGCGCTCTTCTGCCCTTGCCTCCAAGGCCACCGGCTTTCCCATCGCCAAGATCGCCGCCAAGCTGGCGGTGGG
>JAAELR010000021.1 GCA_024226455.1 Paracoccaceae bacterium | reverse complement strand
GCGCTCTCGATCAAAGTGGCGTCGATGATCGCGGCTTCGGCCTCCTTCAGCTTCAGCCCGTGGTCCTCGATCCGACAGCAGACCTCGGCAAGAAGATCGTCGTACACGCCACCCTTGACCAGCGCATTGCGGAACCGGCAAAAGGTCGTCTCATCCACCGCCCGACAGGTAAATGCCCAGCAATCACCGTAAGGGGACACGGGCGGGTGCAGATCGGGCCCGCGGGAACGCCTCCCGCCGTGACTGCGTTTCGACTGCCGGGTGAGACATGAAATCCAGCCGTGTTTTCAGAGCCCGCTCAGGCTTCGGAACGCCAAGACCATACCATTGTCCGATCAGCAGGCACTTTGCCAAAACCAGCGGATCATTGAACCGTGCCTATCCGGTTTATGCAGACACCCACTACATGTAGGGTGGTTCCAATCTCCTGAAAAAAGCTCAGCGTAGGTCGGCGCCGGAACACTGCCCGCGATGCCGAGCAGCGTGGATAAGTTCCGCGATACTGTTCCATGTGATGCTCCCTATGATGGACAGAGGCAAAGCACCTCACTGTCGGGGAACCGGGGCGAAGCTCAATGGTGGATACGTTCGAGTTCTCGGTTGACGGTTCCACCCAGGCGTCGAAACTCGATTTCAACGCCCTGGCCTTGACGGGAACAACGAACGGGCCGCCCAACACTGCCTTCGACGACATCCCTAGGTTCGAGATCACCCCCGGTGACGGAACGGCTTTCGTGGTCGACGACTTCTTGATCACGCCCTGACGTCCCGGAGTTACATCGAAAGGGCCACCCCTTGCCGGGCGGCCCTTTTTTGTTTGTGGCGCACTGGTTTTGCGATGACTATGGATGCGTACCTGCCGGAGA
This sequence comes from Paracoccaceae bacterium, assembly GCA_024226455.1. Classification (GTDB taxonomy): domain Bacteria; phylum Pseudomonadota; class Alphaproteobacteria; order Rhodobacterales; family Rhodobacteraceae; genus JAAELR01. The sequence continues at coordinate 1,199 of JAAELR010000021.1, read as the reverse complement.
AAGGCTGAAATGACCGACCTTCCAGTTATTGGCGCGCAGCTCAGCGTGCTGGACATCGACGGCCACCGCGACTGGCTGTTCGAAAAGGACCGCGACCTGGAACTGCCAGAGTTCTGCATGGCCGACGTGCTGCGATCGCCGGATGTGTTCACCGGCATGGCGAAGAAAAAGCTGGATGGGTGGAACGGGCGGCTGGGTATTCACGGGCCGTTTGCCGGGTTCGAGCTGGACTGCAAGGACCGCGATATGCGTACCGTGGTGCAGGCGCGGCTGGATCAGGCGCTCGACGTTTGTGCAACGCTGGGCGCGGTGTGGATGGTGGTGCACTCGCCCTTCGATCTTTGGGACACCCACAACCTGGCCAACGCGGCCAAGGGGCTGGAGCGCCGGGTGTCGGCGATACTGGATACGCTGAAACCCGCGCTGAAGCGAGCCGGGGACATGGGCATCGTGCTGGTTTTGGAAAACATCAAGGATGTGGATCCGGGGCACCGCGGGGCGGTGGTCGAGGCGGCGGCGTCGCCGGTGTTGAAATTGTCGGTCGATATCGGCCACGCCAACTGGGCCCACCACATGGCCGGAGCCCCGCCTCCCGACCGGTTCATCAGCGCGGCGGGTGCGGCGCTGGGGCATGTGCACCTGCAGGACACCGATGGTTACGCCGACCGGCACTGGGTTCTGGGCGAGGGCAACACGCCGTTTGCGGCGGTTTTCTCGGCGCTTTCCGGGGTGGGGGGGAACCCGCATCTGATCGTCGAGATCAACGAGTTCAGCCGGGTTGCCGAATCCGTGGAGTATCTGGAAACGCTGGGTCTGGGGCAGTAGTGGCGCGGACCGGAGAGCACGTCCGGACGGGCTCTGACGGGGGTGTATGGCAGGGTGTCCCCATGGGGACATGGGTGTAAGCTGTTGGTAATGCTCATGATAGCGCTAACTGGGTGTGGGGACAGCATGGTGAATCCGGGCAGACGGTGCGCGATTGCACAAAGCGGTGGGCTGGTGCGCAGGCTACGGCTAGCTAGGGCCTGTTGATATTCAGGATTCCCCTTTTGGCTGATATCTGATTCAAGCTTCCAAAAGGGAGGCTTGAATGCTGAGTGATCGATTCATGATCAGTGACGAACAATGGGCTGTGATGGAGCCCCATTGTTTGGGGAAGAAGAGCGATCCGGGTCGCAGTGGCAGTGACGCCAGAACAT
>JAAELR010000020.1 GCA_024226455.1 Paracoccaceae bacterium | reverse complement strand
GTCCCGGCCTGTAACGCCTGCTTCAGCCCCTGACGGAAGCGTTTCCGAAACTCCCACATGAGTGGTTTCACCGCCACCAGACAGCGCGGATTCGGCACGTCCTGCCACTCGCCTTCTGGTGTCAGTCCGCCACCCGTCACCAGACAATGCAGATGGGGATGGAACCGGAGTCGGTCGTCCCAGGTTTCGAGGGTGACTGTGATTCCCGGTTCGGCCCCCAACCAGCGGGGATCATCCAGCAACGTGCGCAATGCATCGGTGGCGGAGTGGAACAGCAGATCGCCCATGACCTGCGGATTCCGGCGCCAGAGATCGTTGACGGCATGGGGCACGGTGAAGACCGTATGATAATGCCGCACGGGCAGCAGCTTCGCCTGGCGGTCGAGCAGCCACTTCCGGCGTTTCCGGCCCGCGCAGCGCGGGCAGAACCGGTGTCCGCAGGAGTTGTAAAAGACCCGCTCGATGTGGCCGTTCGGACAGCATTCGAGGTGCCCGCCGAGGGCGGACGTGTGACACGAGGTCAGCAGGCGGACGGCCTGCCGCACATGATCCTGAAGCGGGTGGGTCTGTTC
>JAAELR010000019.1 GCA_024226455.1 Paracoccaceae bacterium | reverse complement strand
GCAGAAAACCTACAACACGTGGCACGCCAAGCTTCGCATCGGCGTAGAGCACGGAATTTGCCGCATGAAGAAGTTCAGGGTATTTGCTGATATTCATCGCAACAATGGCCAAGCAGATATGATTGCCAAGAATGTAGGGGCTCTGGCAAACCTGAATCTGAAGACAGCGTGATCGAATGGGTAGGGATAACCTCGGCCAAAAACAGCCCCCTTATTGTGAATCAAGTCTAGTATGAATACGGTTCTTTGCCTGCGGCCATGTCAAGAAATCCCGGCTTCCCGCGACCCGACGAATAAGGCCTATGGGTGCAAAAGACCCTTGGCGCTTGCCAGACAGGGCGGGGGCAGTATGAGCGATACTCTTATGACGTGCGTATCCCAATGGGATTTCCGCCCAATACCATCGCGCTCAAAAACCACCACGATATAAAGCTGTTGACCGTGCACCACCGCGGCGGCGCCGGGTTGAGTGACATTGTGCTGGCCTGGAGGGTTGGCGGGCCCGGTTTCTGATCGCCGACCTGAGTTCGATCGACGAGCTGGACCTGTCGCCGGCACGCACCCGCGATCCGGCCGAACGCAAAACCGCCAGTCTGATGCAGTCTGGCATCGAGTCACGCTCGGCCATCATTGCCCGGGGGACACAGAATTCGGTCTTGCTCGGATCTATTGCGCCCATGCCCGCGTTCGGTGGCCACCATGGCGTCACGGCTGTCCGGAACCTGCCGAACGCCGCGCGATTGCTGGGGATGGAACCGTCGTGGCTGGCCGGGTTTTTGGCGGCGGTTGCCCCCAGCGGCGAGGCACCCGAGCACGCCGATCAATGAGAGCGCCGACGTGCTGTTCTGCCCGACCGGAACAGGTCGGCAGCGGCCGAGCATTGTCGTGTGCCGCGGCGTTGAGACAAATCTTTTCCGGACATGGGGCAACACAGTCATTGTCATACACGCGTCCCATGGCTTAGGCTCTGCTTGTCTCGAACAATAATCCAACAATGGGGAAATTCATGAAACACACACTCTTGAGTGCTGGCGCTGTGCTTTTGCTGACGACGTCGGCACAGGCATCCTGCCCGGCCATTTCCGTTGCAGACATGCAAGGTGTCGCCGCAGGCGCCTTCCCGAACCAGTACGATCTGGCAGAATTCGAGGCGGTCGCTGGCTGCACGATGGAATTCTCGGGCAACCCGGAATCGGATGCGCTGAACGGCGAGATCCAGGGCAACCCGGCGCTTCCTTCAATAGCTGAGCGTGTGCCCGCAGAGCCGCTGGTGGTAGTGCCTTACGCCGCCACCGGCAAATTCGGCGGCACGCTGCACGCGCTTTCGAACGCTACCGAGGCCGGAACATCGGACTTCCTGTCGACCCGCCATGTCAACCTGGTACGCTATAGCGATGACCTGCAGACCATCGTGCCCAACATTGCCAAGTCCTGGGAGTGGAACGACGATTTCACCCAGCTGACGTTCAACCTGCGCAAGGGCCACAAGTGGTCGGACGGCGCGCCGTTCACCAGCGCCGACGTGAAGTTCTGGTACGACAACCTGGCGCTCGATTCGAAAGTGATCGAAAAGCCGAAGGACTACGTGCTGGTCGCCGGCGAGCGCATGACCATCGATACGCCGGACGACAACACCGTGGTGTTCAATCTGCCCGCGCCCAAGCCCGGCCTGCTGGCCCACTTTGCGACCTCGTTCGCGCAGGCATTCCAGCCCAAGCACTTCCTTGGTCAGTACCACCCCGATATCGACCCCAATGCCGACGCCAACGCGCAGAAATGCGGGTACGAAAACGGTTTGGCCGCGCTGCGGGCTTACTTTGGCAGCTCTGACTGGGTGGATACCCCGTCACCGATGCTCAACAGCCCGGACAAGGTGGATTGCCTTGAAAAGGCGACGCACCCGACGCTGGAATCGCATATCTACGTCAGCGACACGACCGAGGGCCGCAAGCTGGTAGCGAACCCGTATTTCCACATGGTCGATACCACAGGTCAGCAACTGCCCTATATCTCGCGTCAGGACGAGCTTTACGCCAATGACAACGAGGTGCGGATCCTCAAGCTGGTCAACGCCGAGGCCGACTATAAATCGCAGTCACTGACGCTGGCCGCGGCGCCGATCCTGATGGACAACATGGAAAAGGGCGATTTCAGCATTCAGCTCAAGCCGTCCATCGCCATGCCGGCATTCAGCTTCAACGTCACCAGCGAAGACCTGGGCAAGCGCGCCTTGTTCGGCGACCTGCGTTTCCGTCAGGCGATGTCGGTGGCGATCAACCGCGACGAGTTGAACGAGACCGCGTTTTTCGGTCAGGGTGTGACCACGCAGTATGTCGGTTTCTCGCCGGCGCCTGACTGGGTTGACCCTGCGCTGTCGCAGCATTTTGCGCAATTCGATCCGGCGTTGGCCAACTCGCTGCTGGACGAAGTGGGCATGGTGGACACCGATGGCGACGGTTTCCGTGAATTGCCCAACGGCGACGCTATAGTGCTGAACATGCAGTTCGCCACGCAGGGTATCGGCGGCGAGGTCGTGCAGCTTGTGGCGCAGAACTGGGCCGATGTCGGTGTGCAGACAGCGGTGAAAGAGGTCACGCCCGACGAGTACCGTTCTGCCCAATCCTCGAACCAGCTTGACGTCGGCATGTGGGAAAAAGGCCAGCCGGTCGCCATCGTGCTGGGCAACAACGAGCTGTGGGTGCCGCCGTTCGAGAACTATTTCGGACACCGCACCGGCATGCTTTGGGCCGAATGGGTCGACACCAACGGCGACAGCGGCGTCGAGCCTCCGCAGTGGGTGAAGGACCTGATGGCGGATACCGAGGCGTTCCAGTCTGCGTCCCCGGGCTCTGCCGAGCAGGGCGAGATCGGTGCGCGCATGGCCAAGGCGATGACGGAGAACCTGCTTTTCATCGGCACGATCGAGGCGCCGAACGTGATCTATCACCGCAATTCGCTGAAGAACGTGACCGAGTTCCGGACCCAAAGCTATGAGTACTACCGGACCTATCCTTACGTGGCGGCTCAGTGGTTCTTTGACGAATAGGTCAGCGACCTGAAAAAATTCGCTCCGGGCGGCAGCTGTCGCCCGGAGTTTTTCTTGACCGGGCACGCCTGATCGGCTGATCTGGTAAAAAAGCCTCTCGGGGGGGTCATGCTTCAGTTTCTTCAATTCGCCACGGTGCGGGCGGCAATGGCGGTGTTCACGCTGCTGATGGTGTCGCTGATCGTCTTTACGCTGATGGAGCTGGTGCCGGGCACCTGCGCCGAGCGCTACCTTGCGTTCAAAAACACCCAAGGCTCTGGCATCACGATCGCGGATATCAAGGCCGAGGAGAAACGCCTGGGGCTGGACCGGCCGTTCCTGATCCGCTGGGGGTCGTGGGTCAGCAACGTGATGTTCAAGGGAGAGTTCGGAGACAGCTGCATCCTGAGGCTGAACATCAATGATCTGCTGGGCGACAAATTCCTGATATCGCTGGGGATATGTCTAACGGCGCTATTCCTGTCCTATCTCATAGCGATACCTGTCGGTATCATATCGGCGTCATCCGACAACGCGTTGCTGAACAACAGCCTGCGCTTTGTCAGTTATCTGGGCCTGGCGCTGCCGAATTTCCTGCTGGCGCTGATCATCATGCTGCTGAGTACCGTGTTATTTGGCGACTCGCTGACCGGGCTCTTTTCAAACGAATACCGCGACGCCGAATGGTCCTGGGCCCGGGTGAGGGACTTCATGTCACGCGCCTGGCTGCCGGTATTCATCCTGGGCTGGTCGGCCACCGCATTCGCGCTGCAGACCGTGCGGGCCCTGATGCTAGATGAGCAGGCCAAGCTGTATGTCACCGCCGCGCGCGCCCGCGGGCTTTATGGTCGGCGGCTACTGTGGCGCTATCCGGCCAAGCACGCGCTGGGTCCGGTGATCAATTCGCTGGGTTTCGATCTGAACCGGATCTTCAACGAACTGCCCGTGGTGGCGTTGATCCTGACACTGACCGAGGCCGGCTCTCTGCTGCTGGAGTCGCTGGCGCGCTCGAACGACCAGCAGCTTGCAGGCGCCATCATCTTTCTGCTGACGGCGACCATCGTCGCCTTGAACTTCTTTACCGACATTGCGCTGGCGCTGCTCGACCCGCGTATCCGGAAATCGGTAGTTGGGGGCTGATATGACCGACCAGACAAGCCAGGCAACTACACTATCCGATGCCGATCAGCGCGCCAAAGAGGCCTATTTCACTGCCTCGCAGAGGCAACTGATCTGGGCGCGTTTCAAGCGCCAGCGCTCTGCCATGATCGCGGCAGCGGTGCTGGTGGCACTGATCCTGATGGGGCTTTTTGCGCCTTTCCTCGGCCCCTACGATCCTACCATCAAGGGCCGCGACAAGGACTATACCAACGGCGCGCCGCAGGTGCCCGAGTTCTGCGACCACAACGGATGCAGCGCCCGGCCCTTCATCTATGGCGTCAAGCGCGAGCGTTCGATCCAGACCAATTTCCGCTGGATCGCCACCATCGACACCGAGGATCGGCGCTATGTCCAGTTTTTCGTCGAGGGCGACAAGTACAAGCTGCTGGGCCTGACCTTCGACACGCATCTCTTTGGCGTCGACAAGGGCTATATCCACCTCTTCGGAACCGACGACACCGGCAAGGACATTCTCAGCCGGACGCTGCACGCGGTCTACACGTCGCTTGCCGTTGGAACCCTGGGGGTGCTGATCTCGTTCGTGCTGGCGCTTTTCATCGGCGGTATCGCGGGCTATTTCGGCGGCATGATCGATGGGGTCATTCAGATGATAACGGATGCGGTGCGAACCATACCCATCATCCCCTTGTTCATAGCCATCGCCGCCTTCCTGCCAGCCGAGACCAGTTCCGAGGCGAGGTTCTTTTATATCTCGATCATCATCGGTTTCATCAACTGGCCGACGCTGGCGCGCCGGGTCCGGACCCACTTGCTGGTCGAGCGCACTCAGGAATACGTGCTGGCCGCCGAGCTTGCCGGCGCACGGCCCGGCCACATTATCCGCAAACACCTGCTGCCCTCCTTCACCAGCTACATCATCGTCGATCTGGTGATCTCGTTTCCCTATGTGGTGCGCTCGGAAACCGCGCTTTCCTTCATCGGGCTGGGGCTGAAGGACCCGGTGAACTCGCTGGGATCAATGCTGCAGACCACCACCAGCGCCGATGTGCTGTTGAACTACCAGTGGTATTTCATCCCGGTCTTCTTCTTCATCGCCCTGGTCATGGCCTTCGTCTTTGTCGGCGACGGGCTGCGCGATGCGGCCGATCCTTATGGTGACCACAAATGACCGCTGCGCCGCTGATAACCGTCCGCGACATGACGGTGCGGTTTCGCACCGACGAAGGTCTGATCACCGCCGTCGAGAATGTCGATTTCGAGATCGCGCCGGGCGAGGTGCTGGGACTGGTGGGCGAAAGCGGGTCTGGCAAGTCGGTGACCGCCAAGGCGTTGATGCAGCTCAACGCCAAGAACACGGTCTACGATCCGGAAAGCCACATCATGCTGCAGGTGCCGGACCAGCCGCCGCTGGACGTGCTGAGCCTGAAGCGAGAGCGCGACATGATCCTGGTGCGAGGTGGCGCGATCAGCATGATCTTTCAAGAGCCGATGGCTAGTTTCGCCCCCGCGATCACCATCGGCGATCAAATGGTAGAGCAGTTGCGGCTGCATTCGGACATGTCCAGAAAGCGTGCCCGCGAGATCAGCATAGAGATGCTGGACCGGGTCGGTATTTCGGATGCCGCCAAGCGGTTCGCGCAATATGCGTTCGAGTTCTCGGGCGGCATGCGGCAGCGGGCAATGATCGCCATGGCGCTTAGTACCAAGCCGAAACTGCTGATCGCAGACGAGCCGACCACGGCGCTGGACGTGACGATCCAGGCACAGGTGATCGACCTGATGAAGGATCTGGTGGCAGAGTTCGGAATGGGCATCCTGTTCATCACCCACGATCTGGGCGTCATCGCCCAGACCGCCGACCGGGTCGCGGTGATGTATCTGGGCCGGATCGTCGAGACAGGGCCTGTGCGAGAGGTGATCAAGAACCCGGCGCATCCCTACACCCAGGGCCTGCTGCACGCCCTGCCGCGGCTCGACGATCTCGACGCGCCGCTTGTGCCGGTTGCCGGAGACATCCCTTCGCCCTTGGAACGCCCCCCAGGCTGCGTGTTTCACACCCGCTGCGACCGGGCCATCGCTGGCATGTGCGACACCCGGACGCCCGAGGCGACGACCGTGGTCGAAGGCCACGAAGCGCGCTGTTTCGATCTGACGAAAGGGCAGGAGGTTGCCTGACATGAACGCTCCGCTTGTATCCCTGAATGAATTGTCGGTGCATTATCCGCTGGGGCGCCGGCTGATCGGTGCTGCACCGGTGCTGAAGGCCATCGATCAGGTCAGCCTCGATATTCCCAAGGGGTCGTTTTTCGGCTTGGTGGGAGAATCGGGTTCCGGCAAGACCACGCTGGGCCGCGCCATCCTGCGCGCCGCGCCAATCTCGGGCGGCCATGCCACCTATTGCGACGGCGAGGTCGACTATGACCTCGGCACCATCGGCAAAGAGCAGATGCGCGACTACCGCAAACGGGCGCAGCTTATCTTTCAGGACCCCTACGCAGCGCTCTCCCCGCGCATGACGGTGCGCGACATCATCGCAGAGCCGCTCGAGGTGATGGGGATCACCAAAACCCGCGAAGAAACCGACGCGCGGGTGCGCGAGATCGCCGCGAAATGTCGGCTGAACCTAGAACATCTACGGCGTTTTCCGCATGCCTTTTCCGGCGGCCAACGGCAGCGGATATCGATTGCCCGCGCCCTGGTCTGCGGCCCGAAATTCGTGATTGCCGACGAGAGCGTCGCCGCGCTGGATGTTTCCATCCAGGCCGATATTCTGAACCTTCTCAAAAGCCTGCAACGCGAACTTCACCTAACTTTCTTGTTCATCAGCCATGATCTGAGCGTGGTTGCCCATGTCTGCGACTACGTGGCGGTGATGTATCTGGGCAGCATCGTCGAGGTGGCGCCAACGCGCGAGCTTTTTGCCACCCCGCGGCATCCCTATACCCGCGCGCTATTGTCGGCAATCCCGTCGCTCGACCCCGACGACACCGGCCAGGCGCAGCGGCTGGAGGGCGAGGTTCCGAGCCCCGCCAGTCCGCCTTCCGGCTGCCGTTTCCACACGCGCTGTCCGGTGGTACACGACCGATGCCGCCGCGACATACCGCATCTGCAGGAGGCCGATGAAGGCACCAGCGTCGCCTGCCATTTCTGGCGCGAAACCCTACCTGGGTAACACCAGATCTGCCTGCAACCCACCCATTGCCGCACTCTCGCCCAGCACCAGCGCGCCGCCATGGCGCCGGGCGATGTCGCTGGCGATCGCCAGGCCCAGCCCTACGCCGCTGCCCCGATCCTGGTTGCGCGCCGGGTCGAGCCGCACGAATGGTTTCAGCGCCTCGTCGCGGTCTGCCTCGGGAATGCCCGGGCCATCATCCTCGACCGAGATCCGCACGTCGCGGTCCGAGATCGCCAGGCGCAGCTCGCAGGCCGTCCCATGGCGCACCGCGTTGCCGATCAGGTTTTCCAGCGCCCGCGCCACCGCCAACGGGCGCAGCACCGCCCGGCCCTCGCCGGTCACACCGCAAAGCCGCACCGGCTGGTCGGCGCGGGCGAATTTCACGGCCAGGTCCGCCACCAGAACAGCTGGATCGACCTCTTCGGGGTCGTCGAGGCTGTCGTCGCGGGCGAAGGCCAGAAACTCATCCAGCAGCCGCTCCATGTCGGCCACATCACGCACCAGCGCCTTGGTCTCGGGGCCGTCCTCGAGCAGCCCAAGCCCCAGCCGCAGCCGGGTCAGCGGCGTACGCATGTCGTGGCTGACGCCCGACAGCATCATGGTTCGTTGCTCGATCTGGCGCAGGGTGCGCGCGCGCATGTCGAGAAACGCCTGACCCGCCGCCTGCACCTCGACCGAGCCACTGGGTCTGTAGGGCGCGACCCGCCCCTTTCCAAAGGCCTCGGAGGCGCGGGCCAGCCGCTTGATCGGGCGCAACTGATTGCGCAGGAAGACGAAAGCGATGAGCGTCAGCAGCACACCAGCGAAGACCATCAAAACCAAAAGCTGGTGCGGGTTCGAGGCCGAGACCCGGCGCCGGTCGAAACCAGCCGCCATGGTGCCGTGGCGGGTCTCGATCCAGACCCGGACCTGCCGGTTTGCCGACAGATCCACCCGCACCACGCCGTCGATCTCTGACCGGAGCGTCTGGATCATTGCCAGCCCCGAGAAATCGTAGAACGCGCGTCGGTCCTGCGCCGGGGGTGCTGCGGGCAGCGCAATCTCGAAGGCAAGCGGGCCGGCCACCGCCCCGGCGCCGGCAAGCGCTTCGCCGGGTGTCGGGGCGTCGTCGGTCAGGCGCAGCAGATAGCGCAGTTCCAGCGCCACGCTACCGGTCATCTGTTCGGTCACGCCTTCGAAATGTCGCTGAATGAAGACCACCGACACCACCAGTTGCAGCGCCACCACCGGTACCAGCAGAATTAGCGCCGCCCGCCCGTAAAGCGAACGCGGCATATAGTGTTTGGCCCAGGCAAAGCGCATGGCATAAGCATTAGCGCGAGGTTAGGTGAAAGGCGATTCATTGCATAGCGACGGTTTCAACCCGACCCCGGGTGTCGTGGAACGGCTGGAGCCCGGCATCCGCCGGGTGCTGGCGCCAAACCCGTCGCCAATGACCCATCGCGGCACCAACAGCTATGTCGTCGGCACCGGCCGCGTCGCGGTGATCGATCCGGGTCCGGCAATGCGCGCCCATCTCGACGCGATCCTGGCCGCGCTGGATCCGGGCGAGGTGATCAGCCATATCTTTGTCACCCATTCGCATCTCGACCATTCGCCGCTCGCCGCGCCGCTGTCAGAGGCCACGGGCGCGCCTATCCATGCCTTCGGCGACAGCCTAGCGGGCCGGTCGGCGCTGATGAATGACCTTGCCACCGCCGGGCTTGCTGGGGGTGGCGAAGGGGTGGATGCGCAGTTCCTGCCGCACGAGCATGTGGGCGACGAGATCACGGTGGATGCGGGCGACTGGCAACTGACTGCGATCTGGACGCCCGGGCATTTCGGCAACCACCTGAGCTTTGCCCATGGCGACGCGGTGTTCAGTGGCGATCACGTCATGGGCTGGGCCAGCACCATGGTGTCGCCGCCCGATGGCGACCTCACGGCATTCATGGCCTCGACCCAGCGGCTGGCGGCGCGGGGAGACCGGGTGTTTTATCCCGGCCACGGCGCACCGATCACCGACCCGGTGGCGCGCTCCAACTGGCTGCTGGCGCATCGCCGGTCGCGCGAGACAGAGATACTCGACCGCCTCGACGAAAAAGGCACCGATATCGCCAGCCTGACGCGGGATATCTACACCGATGCCCCGCCCGGATTGCAGCGCGCGGCAGAGCGCAACGTCTTTGCGCATCTGATCGACCTGCACCAAACCGGACGGGTGAACGCCGACCCCGAACTACGCTTTGGCGCGCGGTTTTTCCGGCTACCCGAACCCAGAGAGGACACCGTTTGAAACGCATTCTGATCGCCGGGTTTCAGCATGAAACCAACACGTTCGGCGCCACAAAGGCGACCATGGCCGATTTCGAGATGGCCGACAGCTGGCCGGGTCTGCTGCGCGGCGACCAAGTTATTACGGGCACCGCCGGCAGCAACCTGCCGCTGGCGGGGTTCGTGCGCGAGGCAGAGGGCGACCCGGGCATTGCCCTGATCCCGGTGCTGTGGTGCGCAGCCGAGCCCTCGGCCCACGTGACCGACCACGCGTTCGACACGATCAGCGCGATGATCCTGGACGGGCTGCGCCAGGCGGGACAGATCGATGGCATCTATCTGGACCTGCATGGCGCCATGGTGACCGAGAGTCACGAGGATGGCGAGGGAGAATTGCTGCGCCGCCTGCGCCAGGTTGCGGGGCCAGAGATACCGGTGGTGGTCAGCCTCGATCTGCATGCCAACCTGACCCGGGCCATGGTGGATGGGGCATCTGCCATCACGGTCTACCGGACCTATCCGCATCTCGACATGGCCCCGACCGGGGCGCGGGCATTCCATGCGCTGCGGCATCTGATGGCGGGGCGGCGGCTGGTTCCGGCGTTCCGGCAGATCCCGTTTCTGATCCCGCTGCAGGCCCAATTCACCGGCGCGGCACCGGTCGATGCGTTGTATGACAGGGCCGCAGCGGCGGGCGACGGAGTATCGGGCTGGGCGGAACTGGCGGCCGGGTTCCCGGCCGCGGATATCCGCGATGCGGGGCCATCGGTGCTGGCCTATGCCAGCAACCGTGAGGCCGCTGACGCCATGGCCGACCCAATAGTAGCACAAGTATTGGCGGCGGAACCGGCGTTCGACTGCGCCCTGCTGTCGTCGGCAGAGGCGGTGGCCCGCGCCGGTTCCATTGCCGCCACCGGGAACGGCCCGGCTATCATCGCCGATGTTCAGGACAACCCGGGCGCCGGAGCCACGTCGGACACCACCGGCCTGCTGCGCGCCATGGTCGAGGGCGAGGCACGGGGCGCGGTGCTCGGCATGCTCTGCGACCCCCAGGTGGCGGCGCAGGCCCATAGAGCCGGCACCGGGGCCGTGCTGCAGACCGGCCTGGGCGGCAAGGCGGGCCCTGACCCCGCCCCCTTTCAAGGGCGGTTCGCGGTCGAGGCGCTGAGCGATGGCCGGTTCGCTTTTACCGGAGAGATGTATGCCGGCAGCGTGGCAGAGGCCGGCCCCACCGCGTTGCTGCGCGTGCTCGACGGTGGCGCGGATCTCCGGGTGGTTGTCTCTAGCAAGCGATGCCAGTGCCTGGATCAGGCGATATTCACCCATATCGGCGTCGATCCAGCCCGTCAGAGGATCGTCGCAGTCAAGAGCACGGTGCATTTCCGCGCCGATTTCGAGCCGATTTCTGCAGCGGTTCTGAATGCCTGCGCCGAGGGTCTCTTTCCGTGCCAGCTGGGCCAGGTCCCCTATCGGAGCCTTCGCCCGGGCGTCAGGGCAGAGCCGATGGGGCGGAACTTGACGTAGGCAGCCGGCTTGGCCTGCATGGCCGAACTGGCCCCTAAAACCAACGGCCCTATGGGTTGACTGTTATCCAAACCCCATCGGTTATACCAGCTGGTTAAACATCTGACTCCGTTTTTTGGAATCCCAAACCACATGAAGTCTGACTCAATCGCTCCAAGCGATGTGGAGGCGGATATGACGGTGAAGATTATGTGCGATTGCATGACGGCGCAGGATTTGCGCGTGGCGGCGGGCAAGGTGAAGGATAGCGAGGCGGCTACTGGCGATTGCTCTGGTCTTGGAGGGCGTGTCCCACAAGATCGCTGCCGAGGACTGCGGCATGGACCGGCAGACGTTGCGTGACTGGGTACACCGCTACAACGCGGAAGGCGTTGAAGGGCTGTCCAATCGGGGCGGCGGTGGAGTGAGGCCCCGGCTCTCGCCCGATCAGATGGCGCAGCTTGCGGCCTGGGTCGAGCCTGGCCTAGACCCGGTGACGGTGTGGTGCGCTGGCGCCGAGCCGATCTTGTGCGCCGTATTGAGATCGAATTTGGCGTCAAGTTCCATGAGCGCTCGGTTGGCAAGCATCTGGGCAAGCAGGGCTTTCGGCGCCTTTCCGTCCGTCCCGAACACCCCAATACCGCCCCGGCGGCACAGGTGACGGTCAAAAAACCTCGCAAGCATCGTATCTCAACCCCAGGGCAATCGCACTTAAAGTTTGACAGCTTCCGTGAATTTGATTCTGGAGACTTCCTCACTTGATGGAGCTTCGGGATGTCCAAATTAGACAGCTATTTCAATAACAAGGATGGTCCTCGCGGGGGCAATGCACCGCGCCACAAGTTCTGTGATCTTTTGACGATTGGCCTTTTGTGTGCGCTTTGCGGGGGCGATACGGCGGTCGATATGGAACTTTTCGGGCATATGAAGGAGGACTTTCTGCGTGAATTCCT
>JAAELR010000018.1 GCA_024226455.1 Paracoccaceae bacterium | reverse complement strand
CATCGCAGATCGTCTCGATCCAAGGGGAACACAGCGCCTCTCAAAGGGAAATCCCCTAATCGGTCGGCTGATGAAATCGCAAGCTTTTTGCGCTAAACCCCCAGAAACCTTGCGAAAAACAATACTTGAAAATCGGAATTACGTCAACAAAAACAACGCGCTGAGAGAAAATCACAGGCGACTAGCTTCCTCTTTTCGTGAAGGCAGTCTTTCGTAAGTTGGTCAACTGTTAGCAAGTAGGGTGGGCAGGCTTGCTCACCAGCCCCGTAGTACCACATCGCCCGCCACCACGCGCGGAACAAGGCCGAAGGCCGCCCGCGCGATCGCCAGACCGCCCCGGTGGGCTGGCGAATTGGTCAGGCTGGATGCATCGCTCTGGGGTCGCTCGGATGCCGACGAAAAACCACATCCGAACACCCGACGGGTCGCCACCCCGCGGTCTGGCCTCCGCGCGGGCTCATCGCATTACAGGCCCCAGGCCAATTCGGCCTTGCCAACAATACTCCTGTAGCTCTCCAACACTCCGAATCCGGGTTTCCAGATGCCCGGCGCATGGCTAACATCGGCCTATGACCACCGAAGGCGATCTTCTGCACGTCGTCACCGCTGACGACATCTCTGACCGCCGCCGACGGTTTGGCAAGGCTATCGTCTGGGGCTCGGCGGGGCTGATGTTTCTGGTGGGCTTGGCGCAGACCGCCGACCAGAATGGCTGGCTTGAGATCGGGTTCCAGACCTGGCGCCCGACGCTTTATGCCTATGTGCTCTGGGGTGTCTGCCTGTGCTGGTCGCAGGTCATCGTTCGCGGCGAACATGGCAAGCGCACGCTGTTCGTTTTGCCGGCGACGCTGTTCGTGGTGTCGATGGTGGTGTTCCCGCTGCTGTTCGGTCTGGTGATCGCGTTTTCCGACTGGAACCTTTCCAGCCCCGATGGCCGCCAGTTCAACGGGCTTGATAATATCCGCCAGATGTGGACCGACCCGTTCTACTGGAACGCCTTGAAAAACATGGTGTATTACACGCTGGCGATCCTCGTGGAATACGCCATCGCCTTTGGTCTGGCGCAGTTGCTCAACGCCGATATCAAGGCGCGCAAGTTCTTCCGTGTGGCATTCCTGCTGCCGCTGATGCTGTCGCCGGTTGCTGTCAGCTGGATGATCGGCAAGTCGATGCTGGAAATCCGGTTCGGTCCAATTTCCAGGCTGATGCGGGAAATCGGGTGGGACAGCCCCTCTTTCTTCGGCTCGCCAGAGATAGCCCGGGCCATGATCATGCTGATGGACGCCTGGACCTATATCCCCTTCATGATGATCATGATCCTTGCCGGGCTGCAGGCGATTCCGCGAGAGCTTAACGAGGCCGCCGAGGTCGACGGTGCCTCTGCCTGGCAGCGGTTTTGGGAGGTGACATTTCCCTTGATGCTGCCGGTCAGCATCACCGCGATCCTGATTCGCATCATCTTCAAGCTGAAGCTTGCCGACATCATCATCAACGTGACCTCCGGTGGCCCCGGCGGAGCAACGGATTCGGTCACCAGCTTCATTTTCCGCGAATACCGCGACCGGTCCAACGTAGGCTACGGCACCCTGCTGGCCATGGTCTATCTGGTGCTGATCGTCATTGCGATGACGATCCTGATGAAACTGGCCGAGCGCTGGTCACGACCGAGGTATTGAGATGAACGCGCAGATATTCCGTGACAGCGACGCAGACCGTGCCTTTCGGCCCCGCCGTTTCGCGGGCAAGTTCACGATCTATGCGATCTTGATCCTCTGGGCCTTCATCTGCCTGTTCCCGATCTACTGGACGGCCACGACCTCGTTCAAGATGGCGCCGGACGTGATGAGGGGGAACATGGTTCCGTGGTGGGATTTCACCCCAAAATGGCTGGGCTGGCGCTCGCTCGGCCTGTCGCCGGATACCATCGGCAACGAGTCGACCGTGCGCGAGGAATTTCTCAAACGGTTCTGGAACTCTACCATCGTTTCGGTTTCGGCCTCGGCGCTGGCGCTCATCCTCGGCAGCATGGCGGCCTATGGGCTCAGCCGGTTCAGCTATCGCTTTGGATTCATGCGGAACTCTGACATTTCGTTCTTCTTTCTGAGCCAGCTGATCCTGCCGCCGGTGGTGCTGGCACTGCCGCTATTGGTGCTCTACAAATCGCTGGACATGCTCGACACCAGGATCGGGCTGATCCTGTTATACACGCTGACGGTCCTGCCCATCGTCATCTGGATCATGCGCGATCAGTTCGGGTCGATCCCGGCCGAACTGGAAGAGGCAGCACTTGTCGACGGGCTGTCGATCTGGGGCGCTTTTTTGACCATCGTCGTGCCGATTGCGGCCCCGGGTATGGTTGCCGCGTTCATCCTGTCGCTGGTGCTGACCTGGAACGAGTATTTCTTTGCCGCGCTGCTGACATCGAGCCATGCCAAGACCCTGCCGGTGATGGTTGCCAGCCAGACCGGAAGCCAGGGCATCAGCTGGTGGTCGATGGCGGCGCTGAGTTTCGCGGCGATCCTGCCCCTGATCGTGATCGGCATCGCGCTGGAGCGCTATATCATCAAGGGCATGGCGGCGGGGGCGGTGAAATAGCTGACGTGTTTCACACGCAGTCTCGATTTTTCGGCGAAAAACCATGCCCGCCCGGCGTTCTTGCAGTCAGTCAGTCGGTTTCACCGAGCGCCGCCGCGATATCCCGGGTTTGGGTATAGAGCTGTCTGAACAGCGGGTATTGGCGATCATAGGCTGCGTGTCGGCGCGGCTCTATGTGGCGCGCCACCGGGTTCCATCTGTCGATATCGTCCGGTTGCGCAGACCCAACCGCGCAGGCCGCCAGAAACGCGTCGCCATATGACGCGCCGATGGTCTTTTCGCAGACGATCTGCGGCGCGCCGCCGATATCCGATGTCGCCTGCAGCCAGATTTGGTTTCTGGTGCCGCCGCCCACAGCCAGAATGCGCCGTGGGGTCTGGCCCACATCGCGGTAGGTCTCGATCACGTGCCCTGTGCCGTTGGCAATGCCCTCCAGCAGCGCGCGGTACATGTCGCCGCGATCATGGGTCAGGTTCAGCCCGAAAAACGACCCCCTGGCTTTCGGGTCGTGGATCGGTGTCCGCTCGCCAGAGAAATACGGCAGGAACAACAGCCCCCTTGCCCCGGGCGGCGAGGTTTCGGCCTCTGCCCCCAGATCGGCAAATGCCGTGTCGTTGGGCAATTCCCGCGCGAACTGATCGCGAAACCAGTGGGTCAGCGTGCCCGAGGTCGCAAGCCCCGCCATCGAGGCATGACCGCCCGGTGTCAGCCACGGAGCGTACCAAAGGCGCGGGTCGCGCATCGGGTCGTCGGTTACCTGAATGATGAATATGGTCGAGCCATACATCATCATCGTGTCGCCAGAATGCCGCACCCCGACGCTGACCGCCTCGGCGGCGGCATCGATGGTGCCGCAGGTCACAGGCGTGCCCTCGGCCAACCCGGTTTGCTCCGCCGCCGCTGCGGTGACATGGCCAGCTATCTCGGTCGACCACAAAAGCCTGGGGAGCATGTCGGGCGGGGCGATATCGTCGGCAAGCTCGGTGGTCCAGTCGAGCTTGCCAACGTCATAGAGCGGGCTGAAATTGGCGGCTGTGTAGTGGTCGATGACGTAGTCGCCGGTCAGCTTGAAGGTAAGGTAGGTGGTCGAGGTCAGAATGCGGGCGGTCTTGGCCCAAAGCCCGGGCCGGTTGCGTCTCAGCCACAGGATCTTGGGACCGACCGATTGCGAAGTAAGCGCGTTGCCGCAGGTTTCGAGGATGCGGTCGGCGCGGATGCGGTCGGTCAGTTCGCCGATCTCCCGCTCGGCGCGGGTGTCGACGCCGTAGAGCACCCCGTTCATCAGCGGTCGGCCATGGGCATCGACCGGCAGCATGCAGGGCCCGATGGCGCTGGTGGCGATGGCTGCGATATCTTGCGGCGCGATGCCGGAGCTTTGCAGCAGGTCGCGGGTTATCGCGACAAAATCACCCCACCAGTCCTCATCTGCCCGGTGTTCGGCCCAGCCGGGCTCGGGGACCAGCATCTTGTGCGGCCGCGCGGCGGTGGCGACGATGCGGCCGCCTTCATCTGCCAGCACGCCTTTGGATTCGAAGGTTCCGATATCGAGCCCAAGTGTATACCGCATGCGCCTAATCTCCGTCGCGGGTCAGGGCAAAGTCCGGCCCGATGCGGGCCAGCGCCGCGATCAGAAGGCGCGCCAAGGCTTCGAGGTCGCCCAGATCGCAGACCTCGAGGCTGGAATGGGAATACCGCATGGGAAAACCCAGATCGACCGAGACCACGCCCTCGCCGACCAGTTGCACATAGCTGAGATCGGTCAGCACGCCGGTCTGGGCGCTGCGCTGCAAGGGCAGGCCTTCGGCGGCGGCGGTGTCCTCGATCAGCCGGACGGCAGCGGGGTGCGGGATCACGCCGTTCAGCGTGCCGCGCCCATGGAACGAATAAAGCGAAAGCCCCGGGCCACCGCCCAGCCGCATCTCTCCGCGATCGGCCATTTCGGGCGTGTCGGTGGCCAGCATCAGGTCGATCTGGATCGCGATGTCGGGCCGCAAGGCCTTTGCGGCCACCACCGCGCCGCGCAGGTTGAATTCCTCCTGCACCGAAAACACCAGATGCACCGTGGGGCCGCCGTCGCGGTCTGACAGCGCCCGCGCGAGTTCCAGCAGAACCGCGCATCCGGCCCGGTCGTCGACGCTGGTTCCGGCAATGCGGTCACCGGCCAGTTCGACGATATTGGGACGGTAGACCACCGGCGTTCCGATCCGCACCCCCGCCGCCTCGACCGCGGATATTGAACCATGCCCGGTGTCGATGCGAAGTTCGGGCGCCTTCAGCACGCGGTATTTCTCCTCCGGCTGGGTCGCGTGGTGGCTCTTGTTATAGATCACCCCAGCCACGTCGCGCCCCTCGCCGACGCACAGGGTCACTGCCTGACTGGCCAGTGCGCGTTCGGGCACGCCGCCCATGCGCTCGACACGCACCAGCCCGTCCTCCTCGACCTTGCGCACGACAAAGCCAAGCTGATCCATATGGGTGAATAGCATCACCGACGGTGCGTCGCGATCGCCCTGAAACGTGGCGATCAGATTGCCCAGCCGGTCAGACCGGCTGGCGATCCCGGCGGTGGTCAGCCTTTCGGCAATCGCCCGGCGCACCCGGTCTTCGTGGCCGCTGAGCCCGGGGATCAGCATCAACTCTGCCAGGTTCCTGCGCAGCCGCTCTTTCATTCGCCGCGCTCCTTTCGAACCCGCCACATGAAATCGGCGGCGCGCTCGGGGTCGACAGGGTTCCAGGTGTCGCCATCCACTTTCAGCGCCGAGCCCACGACGCAGCCATCGGCCACGCGCAGCACCTCGGCCACGGTTTCGTGCCTGACGCCGGTATTGGCCAGAACCGGCGTGTCGGGCAGCACCGCTTTCACCGCCTCCAGGTCGGTCATTGCCGCGGCCTCGCCGGTGATCTGCCCCGAAACCAGCACCGCGTCGGGGATCGAGCTGAACACGGCACTGCGCGCCCGGTCGGGCAGGGGGCGGCGGTCCAGGCTGTCGGCGAACTCTGCCGAGACGTTGTAGAGCATGGCCACATCCCGCGCGCCCAGCCGGTCGCGATAGCGCATCGCCGCGCCGGCATCCGGCGTCCATGACCCCATGTCAGAGGCGTAGGCGCCGGTGAAGATCTCGCGCATGAAAGACGCGCCGGTTGCCGCGGCCAGCGCCACGGTGCTCATCGGGTCCCACAGGACGTTGACGCCGAATGGCACCTCGATCTCGGGCCTCAGCCGCCCGATCACAAAAGCCATGGTCACGGTCGAGGCGGTATCGACCTGAAACTCGTAAGGACGGTCGTTTTCATTGCCGAACATCACCGCATCGAACCCGGCCGCCTGCAGGGCACGCAGATCGGCCCGCGCGGCCTCGACCAGCCCGTCCAGCCCGCGTTCGGGGTCATGCAGCGGCGTGCCGGGCAGCGCCCCCAGATGCACCATGCCGATGACAGGCGTCGCAGAGCCCAGGGCATTCTGAAATCTTGACATGCACTTCCCCTTGTCGGGCGCAGTTTCGTCGGGCGCAGTTTCGGGCAAGCCTAGCGCGGAAAGGTTTTGCGCCCAAGGCAAAACCGCCTAATCTGCCCATTGGGGAGGATGACACCGATGGAACTGAAAATGCGCCTGTGGAACCGGCACGGAACTGGCGGGCTGACCTTCACCGAACTGGGCTTCGGGTCGGCGCCGCTTGGCAATCTTTATCGCGCGATCAGCGATGACGAGGCCGCGGCGATACTGGATCTGGCCTGGCAAAGCGGCATCCGGTATTTCGATACGGCGCCGCTTTACGGGCTTGGCCTGTCAGAGACCCGCCTGAACCGGTTTCTTCGCGGCAAGGATCGTTTGTCCTATGTGCTGTCAACCAAGGTGGGCCGCCTTCTGGCCGCAACCACCCCCGATCAGCGCGACGGCTTCGGCAAGTGGTTCGACGTGCCCTCGCGGCGTGAGATTTACGACTATGGCTATGACGGCGTCATGCGCTCGCTTGAGTTTTCTCTGGAACGGCTGGGCGTTGACCGCGTCGATATCCTTTACGCCCATGATCTCGATGTCTTCAATCATGGCACGCAACAGGTGCTTGACGCCAAGCTCGGTGAATTCCTCGATGGCGGTCACAAGGCGCTGGTGGAACTGCGCCTGCAGGGCGTCATCGGCGCCTTTGGCATGGGCATCAACGAATGGCAGCCCGCCCAATGGCTGATCGAGAATGGCGACCCCGACATCATCCTGCTGGCCGGGCGCTATACCCTGCTGGAACAGGAGGCGCTGCAAAGCTTTCTGCCGCTCTGCACCGAACGCGGTGTCGGTATCGTCGTCGGAGGCCCCTACAATTCCGGTATCCTGGCCACCGGTCCGCGGCAAGGAGCGTTCTTCAACTACGATCCCGCGCCGCCGGAGATTCTCGACAAAGCCCGCCGGATCGAAGCCCTGTGCCAGCGCCACGGCGTTCGCATGCTCGACGCGGCATTTCAGTTCCCGCTCTGCCACCCGGCGGTGGTGTCAGTGATCCCGGGCGGTCAGGCGGTGAGCGAGATGCAATCCAACCTGGCGGCGGCCAGCGCCGTGATCCCGGCGGAACTGTGGGCAGATCTGAAATCCGAGGGCTTGATGTCCGCGCACGCACCAACACCATGAGCACCGAAATGCAGCCAACCGACGCCCACCAGCACTATTGGAACCCAGCACGCGGCGACTATGACTGGATGCCGATGGACAACCCGACGCTGGCCCGGGTCTATATGCCGAAGGATCTGGAACCCGAGCTCGTGCGGCACGCGATAGGGCAAACAATTCTGGTGCAGGCCGCGGCGAGCCTGCGGGAAACCGAGTACCTGCTGGGCATCGCCGATGCGACACCGGGCGTTGCCGGTGTGGTGGGCTGGGTCAATTTCGAAAACCCCGCGCACCGGACAGAACTGGAGCGTCTGGCCAGACACCCCAGGTTCAAGGGCGTGCGCCCGATGATCCAAGACATTGCGGATATCGACTGGATGCTTCGCGACGATGTGCAATGGGGGTTTCAGGCGGTCAGCGATCTGGGCCTCACCTTCGACGCGCTGGGCTTTCCCCGGCATCTGGCGAATTTCCTGACCATCCTGACGCGCTATCCGGACATGCGCTGCGTCGTCGACCATTGCATGAAACCGCAAATCCGCCACCACAGCGCCGAAAACTTCGCGCACTGGTCCGAAGGCCTGTCGCGCATTGCGCGGCAAACCGGGGCATATTGCAAGCTCTCGGGCCTGGTGACCGAAGCAGACGAGAACTGGACCACCGACGATCTGCACCCCTATGCGCATCACGTGATAGACGCGTTCGGGCCCGAGCGCGTCATGTGGGGCTCTGACTGGCCGGTTTGCCGGCTGAGAGGAGAATACCATCGCTGGCACGGGTCGGCCCAGGCCTTGACCTCGCATTTGTCCAAAGCCGAACGGGCCCGCATCTTTGGCGGTACGGCGGCGGAATTCTACCGGCTGGATCTCTAGCCCCCCGACCGGCGTCGCCCGGCAGGGTCGCGGGGCTGCCGAAGATGCCGCAGGAGCGAAGGGCGCGGGCGCCATGCGCCCTTTGTCCGACATTGGGGTGGATTTCGGTAGGGGGCAGGATCGTAGCACAAGCCCCAATACTTGAGTCAAAACATCAGATGTCGGCTGTGAGCCCATAGTTACCCGGTCAGATTTGGCCGTCTGGCAGCCGCCGCGTTTCAACGAGGTCAGGGACGGCCCATTCCTGCCTTTCGCCGGTCGTCCCGTCGCCGCAGTGCATCTGGTCGCCTGTGATTTTCTCTCAGCGCGTTGTTTTTGTTGATATAATTCCGCTTTTCAAGTATTGTTTTTCGCAAGGTTTCTGGGGGTTTAGCGCAAAAAGCTTGCGATTTCATCAGCCGACCGATTAGGGGATTTCCCTT
>JAAELR010000017.1 GCA_024226455.1 Paracoccaceae bacterium | reverse complement strand
CATCGCAGATCGTCTCGATCCAAGGGGAACACAGCGCCTCTCAAAGGGAAATCCCCTAATCGGTCGGCTGATGAAATCGCAAGCTTTTTGCGCTAAACCCCCAGAAACCTTGCGAAAAACAATACTTGAAAATCGGAATTATATCAACAAAAACAACGCGCTGAGAGAAAATCACAGGCGACGCGGCTACTCGGGCATCAGGTAAAGTTGATCGCCCCTCAATATGTTAAGCCGTTCGTCAAACGTCAAAAGAATGACGCCGCTGATGCTGAGGCGATAGTCATTGCGGCGCAGCGCCCGGAGATGAGGTTCGTCGAGCCTAAAAACAATGAGCAAATCGCACGAGGCGTTGTGTTCCGTTCGCGCGACCGCCTGGTGCGCCAACGAACAGAGCAGATCAATGCGCTTCGATCCGTTCTTTATGAGCAGGGTCTGGTATTCCCGACGGGCGTCCATCAGATGAAGAAGATCGCGGAGTTCCTGGAACAGACCGACAATGGCCTGCTTAGACTGATCCGGGAAGAATGTAAGGAACTGCTCGGTTCAATTTCCGATCTCTCGACCCGAATTGAAGCGAAGACGCTGAAGCTCAAAAAGCTATCGAAGCAGTCAGAGGTATCCCGACGGCTCCAGACGATACCCGGCGTTGGTCCACTCACCTCGCCCACCATCCGCCGCGAGATGCGAAGACGCGGCGGCCCTCTCAGTAAATGCATGCATTCACCTGCCGGGCAATGATCGAACCGGTCATCGGGCATCTGAAAGAAGACGGCCACCTCGAACGAAACCGCCTCGCCGGAGCCGACGGCGACGCCATCAACGCGATCTTGGCCGCCGCAGGTCACAACATGCGCCTACTGGCCCGTTGGCTCAGGCTCTTTTTTGCGCTTCTGGTGGCAATCGCTCTCAGTCGACAGGTGACGGGCCAAGCCAGCCGCCTGACACCCATCACCACCTGAACCCAAAATCAGGGAAAATCACAGGCGACTCGATAACATCTGCACTTTGGCACGTTCGATGCCGGTGGAGCAGGAGCCATCCACCTTGTCCGCTCATCAAGCCCTCACGGGCTTTTCCTCGCTGCCGCCAGCGAGAAAGGCCGCAAGGCCTGCCGAGCGCCGCGTTGGAGCATTTTCGGACCATTCCTGCTCATAGCCCGAGTTCGTGAGGTAGTTTACGCACTCTGGGACGGAGACGCGTCAAAAACTGCGGCGATTGCGCTTTCGAGTGCTTCAACGGTTCGGGCAAGCCTGACAAGATCAGCACACATCCCGCCGAAGCTGCAGGTCCCAAGAATGCGGGCGTGTGGGAAATCGCGCGGTTTTGGAACGGTTTGGCAAGAAGCCTTGCGATTACCGATGCTTTCCAGACGGAAATGATACGCCCTGTCAGATACTTACAGGAGAATCGCAGGCGGAAAGGTATCCCGCGCCGCGCAGGCTCAACTCGGTGGATTTGCCGACGATCAAGTGATCGTGCAGCACCAGCCCTAGGGCACGCGCCGCGTCGTCGATCTGGCGGGTCATCGAGATGTCGGCCTCCGACGGCGTCGGATCGCCCGAGGGATGGTTATGCACCAGGATCAGCGCGCTGGCATTCAGCTCCAGCGCCCGCTTGACCACCTCGCGCGGGTAGACCGGTACATGATCCACCGTGCCATGCGCATGCTCTTCATCGGCGATCAACACGTTCTTTCGGTCCAGATAAAGCACCCGGAACTGCTCTGTTTCGCGATGCGCCATAGTGGTGTGGCAATAGTCCAGGACCGCGTCCCAGCCGGATATCACCGGCCGCTCGATGATCCGTGACCGCACCATCCGATGCGTCGCCGCCTCGACGAGTTTCAGCTCCTGCACCACCGCATCGCCTGCGCCCTGCACCTCGGCCAGCCGCGACGCCCGGGCCGAAAGCACCCGGTTGAAATCACCGAAAGTTTCCAACAGCCGCCGCGCCAGAGGCTTGACGTCCCGCCGCGGGATGGCCCGGAACAGCACCAGCTCCAGCAACTCATAATCCGGCATCGCCGCCGCGCCACCGTCCATGAACCGCTCGCGCAGCCGCCTGCGGTGATCCTTGATATAGGACGGCAGCTTGCCCCCGGCGCCAGGGGCGACCGCCTCGTCGAGATCGAACAGAAGAGGAGCTTCCTTGAACACCTGGGCCATGCCCCAGCTTGCCCCATACCGGGTTAATCGCCGGTTAACCGGTCTGCGGCTTCTTGCTGGTCGCAAGTACGTTTGGGGATCCGGGGGGATGGCCCCCGGTCGGATCAGTTCTCTGGAGCACTGCGGTTCCAGGCACAGTCGACAAGCGAGTACCGGCAACAACCGATCTGGATTGTCAGTTCTTCATCCCGTCCCAAAAGCTCTTGACCTTGGAAAAAAAGCTGGACGCCTCCGGGCTGTTGTCGGCGCTGATGCCGTCGAACTCGCGCATCAGTTCCTTTTGCCGCGAGGTCAGGTTGACCGGCGTCTCCACCGCCAGTTCGATGAACATATCGCCGGTGGTGCCGCCACGCAGGGTCGGCATGCCCTTGTTTCGCAGTCGCATCTGCCGTCCCGACTGGCTGCCGGCCGGCACCTTCACCCGCGAGCGCCCGCCATCAATGGTCGGCACCTCGATATCGCCGCCCAGTGCAGCGCTGGCCATGCTGACCGGGACCCGGCAGAACAGATCCTGCCCGTCGCGCTGAAACAGCGTGTGCTCGCGCAGCTCGATGAAAATATAGAGATCGCCCGTCGGCCCGCCGCGCAGACCCGCCTCGCCTTCGCCGCCCAGCCGGATACGGGTGCCCGTCTCGACGCCTGCGGGGATGTTCACGCTGAGAGAGCGTTGTTTCTCGACCCGACCGGCGCCGCCGCAGGCGGTACAGGGGTTCTTGATGATCTGGCCCATGCCTGAGCATGTCGGGCAGGTACGCTCGACGGTAAAGAAACCCTGCTGCGCCCGCACTTTGCCCATGCCTGAACAGGTCGGACAGGTGGTCGGCTCGGCGCCGCCCTCTGCGCCGCTGCCGTGGCAGGTAGAGCATGCCACCGAGGTCGGCACCTCGATGGTTTTCTGAACTCCGGCATAGGCGTCTTCCAGGGCCACCCGCAGGTTATAGCGCAGGTCGCTGCCGCGCGTGGCTCGCTGCCGCCCGCCACCGGCGCCACCCCGGCCGCCCATGAAATCGCCGAAAAGATCGTCGAATACGTCCGAAAAGGCAGAGGCGAAATCGCCCTGGCCACCGCCCCGCGGACCACCGCCCATACCACCCTCGAAGGCCGCATGACCGAACCGGTCATAGGCCGCCTTCTTTTCGGGGTCCTTCAGCGCGTCATAGGCCTCGTTCACTTCCTTGAACTGGTTCTCGGCGTCGGGATTGTCCGAATTTCGGTCGGGATGCAGCTCTTTGGCTTTCTTGCGATAGCCCTTCTTGATCTCGTCCGCCGAGGCGCCCTTCTGGACGCCCAGGACCTCGTAATAGTCGCGCTTAGCCATGGATCAGTCCTTTCGCGCGGGACCGGCCCGCACCCGGCGGGCAGGCCCCCTGCGTCTGGCAGCGCTTAGCCGCGTTTGTTGTTGTCGAGATCCTCGAAATCGGCATCGACGATGTCGTCATCCACACCGCGCGGCTCGTCCGGGTCGGCGTCCGGATCGGCGGAACCGGCCTTTTCCTGCTCGGACTTGTAGATCGCCTCGCCCAGCTTCATCGCCGCCTCGGTGACGTTCTGAATGCCGCCCTTGATCTTGCCGGCATCCTCGGTCTCGAGCTGTTCTTGAAGGTTGGCGATGGCCAGTTCGATGGCCTCGATCGTGGTCGGGTCGACCTTGTCGGCATGCTCTTGCATCGACTTCTCGGTGCCGTGGATCAGGCTTTCGGCCTGGTTCCTGGCCTCGACCAGTTCGCGGCGGTCCTTGTCGGCCTCGGCATTGGCCTCGGCGTCCTTGACCATCTGGTCGATCTCGTCGTCGCTCAGGCCGCCCGAGGCCTGAATGGTGATCTTGTGCTCTTTGCTGGTGCCCTTGTCCTTGGCACTGACCGACACGATGCCGTTGGCGTCGATGTCGAAGGTCACCTCGATCTGCGGCAGGCCGCGCGGCGCCGGCGGGATGTCTTCGAGGTTGAACTGGCCAAGGATCTTGTTGTCCTGTGCCATTTCGCGCTCGCCCTGGAACACCCGGATCGTCACCGCGTTCTGGTTGTCTTCGGCGGTCGAGAAGATCTGGCTCTTCTTGGTCGGAATGGTCGTGTTGCGGTCGATCAGGCGGGTGAACACGCCACCCAGAGTCTCGATGCCAAGGCTTAGCGGCGTCACGTCCAGCAGCACCACGTCCTTGACGTCACCCTGCAGCACGCCGGCCTGAATGGCGGCACCCATGGCGACCACCTCGTCGGGGTTGACGCCCTTGTGC
Source organism: Paracoccaceae bacterium (assembly GCA_024226455.1). Taxonomy (GTDB): domain Bacteria; phylum Pseudomonadota; class Alphaproteobacteria; order Rhodobacterales; family Rhodobacteraceae; genus JAAELR01. Next base: position 27,564 of record JAAELR010000017.1, on the reverse strand, counting down.
GGCTCTTTGCCGAAGAACTTGGTGACCTCTTCGATCACTTTCGGCATCCGGGTCATGCCGCCGACCATCACCACCTCGTCGATCTCGCCAATCGTCAGACCGGCGTCTTTCAGCGCGGCCTTGCAGGGCTTGATCGAGTTCCTGACCAGGTCGCCAACCAGCGATTCCAGCTTGGCGCGGGTCAGTTTCATGACCATGTGCAGCGGCGTGCCGGTGTCCTTGTCCATCGAGATGAACGGCTGGTTGATCTCTGTCTGGCTCGAAGAGCTAAGCTCGATCTTGGCCTTTTCCGAGGCTTCCTTCAGCCGCTGCAGCGCCATCTTGTCTTTTGACAGGTCGACGCCATGCTCTTTCTTGAACTGGTCGGCCAGGTAATTGACGATGCGCATGTCGAAATCTTCACCGCCGAGGAACGTGTCGCCGTTGGTGGATTTCACTTCAAAGAGGCCGTCGTCGATTTCCAGGATGGTGATGTCGAAGGTGCCGCCGCCAAGGTCGTAGACCGCGATGGTCTTGGTCTCTTTCTTCTCCAGCCCATAGGCCAGTGCTGCCGCGGTCGGCTCGTTGATGATGCGCAGCACTTCAAGGCCGGCGATCTTGCCGGCATCCTTGGTGGCCTGACGCTGGGCGTCGTTGAAATAGGCCGGGACGGTGATGACGGCCTGGGTGACCTCCTCGCCCAGATACGACTCGGCGGTCTCTTTCATCTTGCCCAGGATGAACGCGCTGATCTGCGACGGAGAGTAGTTCTCGTCGTTGATCTTGACCCATGCGTCGCCATTGCCGCCATCGACGATGGTGTAGGGCACGTGTTTTTTGTCTTTTTCCACCTCGGGGCTGTCGGCCCGGCGCCCGATCAGGCGCTTGACGGCAAAGACGGTGTTTTCCGGGTTGGTGACCGCCTGGCGCTTGGCCGACTGGCCGACAAGGCGTTCATTGTCGGTGAACCCGACAATCGACGGGGTTGTTCGGGCGCCCTCGGCGTTCTCGATAACGCGGGGCTGTGATCCATCCATGATGGCGACGCAGGAATTGGTGGTACCCAGGTCGATACCGATGACTTTGGCCATGCTCTTGGTCCTCTCTTCTCGGCGATGTTTTGGGGACTGCCCCATTCCGGCGGCCTGCCCCGATCCCATGATTTTCGCGAGGCAACATCCCCGCGAGGCTTCGCAGGCTATATAGGGAGGGTCATTTGCCCCTGCAAGCGAGTCGGTCGGGCAAATGTGATGCTTTCTAACCTGTTTCTGGGGGCAAAATGACGCCGACGCTGACCATTCGCGGTTTTCAGGTCTTCAGGGGCTTTCTCGACGCAGCCGCCCAGGCCGCGATGCTGAAGGACGTGCGCGCCATTGCCGCCGCCGCGCCGCTGTTCTCACCCATGACGCCCTATGGACGGCCAATGTCGGTACGGATGACCTCTGCCGGCAGATATGGCTGGTTCTCCGACCGCTCGGGCTATCGGTATGAGCGCCTTCACCCCTCGGGCGTTGCGTGGCCGCCGATCCCGGCCAGCGTGCTTGCTGTTTGGGACGCGGTCACCGGGCTGGATCGCCGCCCCGAGTGCTGCTTGCTGAATTTCTATGGCGAAGGCGCCCGCATGGGCCTGCACCAGGACCGTGACGAGGCCGACTTCACCTTTCCCATCGTCTCGATCTCGCTGGGAGACGACGCGCTGTTTCGCATCGGCAACCGGACACGAGGCGGCAGGACAGAATCGATCTGGCTTGCGTCCGGCGACGTGGTGGTCTTTGGCGGCGATGCGCGGCTGACCTATCACGGGGTCGACCGGATCAGGCAAGGAAGTTCGGGCTTGCTGAACGATGGCGGGCGGATCAATCTGACGCTGAGAGTGGTGGACTGAAATCCGCGATTGGTCTTGACCAACTCAGCACCACGTCGGATGAACTCGTGTATGAGACTCATCAGATCAGACATTGCCCGAGCGATTGGCAACCCGGCCTTTTACAAGCGCGGTGCTTCGTATTTTTCCGCCAGAAAGGTCTTGTCCATTGAGCTGGGCGGCTCGGATCAGATAGGCGGCACTGTCATGGGTTCCCGTAGACAGGCCTACTCGGTAGACATCAGCCTCTCTGAAGCCGCAGATGGTCGGCTCGATAGCGTCGAAGGCTATTGTTCCTGCCCCGTCAGTTACAACTGCAAGCACGTCGTGGCAGTGCTGCTGGAGGCGGAGCGAAAGACAGTCGATGTCACCCCGGAAACTGCGAAATCCAATGATCTCTCGCCCGTGGAATCGAGCCTTCAGGCCAGGCTCCCCGGTCCGGTTGCCGCCTGGCTGGACCGCCTCGATGCTCCCCGGGAACCCGACCCGGTTCAAACCAGATCAAAGCCCACCAGAAACGAGATGTTCTATGTCTTTCGGCGTAGCGAACGTGGCCGCGCCGAGATCGCCCCGTTCAAGGCCTATGTGAAGAAAGACGGTTCTATTGGCAAAAATGTTCAGGAGTATTCCGGACGTCATAGTGTTTCGCATGCCCCGGCGGGATCCAGCCTGGAAGACACGGTAATTTTTGCGCAGTTTGGGTATCTTTGCTCCAACACCTACCCGTCGTACTTCAACTGGCCAGAAGGACCGGCGCTAGAGCAACTGTTGCACCAAATCGTCGGCACGGGGCGCGCCCGGGCAGAAGAGGTAGGTGGTCCGGTCCTGAAATGGGCCGATCCGCGCAAGGTGACATTCAAGTGGACGCTTGACGATCAGGGCGATCAGACGCTTGGGGCCAGCGACGCCGATGGGCGAACACTGTTGCTGCTGCCATTCCCGGACCCGGTCTTCATCGACATAAAGAGCGGAGCGATCGGGTTCGCGGAAACAAACCTTTCGGCTCAAGTCACCAACGCCCTGGCGGCCGCCCCGTCCGTGCCTGCTGAGGCGGCTGATGCGGTGACCGATATCCTGTCGCAACGCGGAGGCGAAATTCCCAGACCAAGCCGGGTTGAGATCCGCGAACTCACCAATTTGAAACTGTCGGTCGGATTGAAATTATTCGGGCATATGCGCCGCGTAAGTGACTATTCCCGTGGCTGGAGCAGCCGGAGCCGGGCATCGTCGCAGCATAACGTCGTCTATCCCTGCATTCGGGCCTATGTCCTTTATGAAGGGAACGATCAACTGCTGGAGCCTGGGACGGGATCGGATATCCGAATTGCGGGGCCGGACGGGCTCAGCGTTATTCGGCGAGATCTTAGAGAGGAGTCGAAGCTCTTTGAGCAGCTAGAGGTTACAGCAGAAGAATTCGAAGGATATCATCCCGAACTGGCAGACATTTACGGCCGCATTCCGAAAGCGCTGGACGAAGCCCATATCGTTTTCCCCCCGGTTCTCACGGATGAAACAGAGTATTCAACCCCGGCGTTGGGTTTCATGGCCGAAGGGCTGCCCGAGTTAAAAAACCTCGGCTGGATCGTCGAGGTAGACAAAAGCTGGCCAATCCACCTTCACCAGGGTGACGTCAGTTTCCAGACCACCCTAAACTCCGGCGAAAACGACTGGTTCTCTCTGGGTCTGCAGCTTGACGTGGATGGTACGGCGCTGGATGTGACGCCGACCATTGTGCAAATCATCGCCTCACTGCCGCTGGATGACTATGGAGCTTTACCCGAAGGGTTTGATCTGGAAGGGTTTCTTTCTGGCATCGTTCTCTATCAACGGTTGCCGGATGGAATGCTGGTTCCGATTCCGGGCCCAAGACTGGCGGGCTTTGTCGAAGCCTTTCTGGAAATGCAGGGGCTGACACGTTTTCATCAGGCCGAAGCAGGCCGGGTCAAGGATCTGGTGGAGGCGCTGGAGGGATGCGGTGCGCCCTGGAAGGGCGGCCGCGAAATGCTCGAACTGGGCAAGCGCTTGCAAAGGCTCGACACAATCCAGGCCGAAGACAAGCCGGATTCCCTGAGAGCCGACCTTCGTCCCTATCAACAGGTGGGCTATGGTTGGCTCAAGGCGCTCAGCGAAAGCGGGTTTGGCGGCATTCTTGCCGACGATATGGGCCTGGGCAAGACGGTTCAGGCTCTTGGGCTGCTGGCTTACCGGCATCTGGAAACCAAACCCGATCGGCCCAGCCTGCTTGTGATTCCCACCAGCCTCATCAGCAACTGGCAGAACGAAGCGGCTCGGTTTGCACCCGACCTGAAGCTGTTGACCCTTCACGGACCGGACCGCCACGAGCGGTTTGCCGAAATCGGCGAACATGACCTTGTGATCACAACCTACCCGCTGGTGAACCGCGACCATGAGGCCCTGTTTGCCCATGAATTCGATCTGGCGATCCTGGATGAGGCACAAGCGGTCAAGAACCCGGCCTCATCGGTGGCCAAGCGCATTCGGCAAATCAAGGCGCGCCAGCGAATTGCGCTGACCGGCACACCACTTGAAAACAACCTGACCGAGCTTTGGGCCCTGTTCGACTGGCTGGTTCCCGGGCTGCTGGGGGATCGCAAGAGTTTCGGGGCAGAGTATCGCAGACCGATAGAGCAAAAGGGCGACCGCGCACAGCAGCGGCTTTTGTCGACACGCGTAAAACCTTTCCTTTTGCGCCGCACCAAGGATGAGGTGGCGGACGATCTGCCTCCGAAAACCGTCATCGACGAGATGGTGACACTGTCGGGCAAACAGGCCGCACTTTACGAAAGCGTACGCAGCGCAATGGACACCCGCGTGCGCGACGCCGTTGCGGCAAAAGGACTGGCGGGAACCCGCATTACCGTACTCGATGCGCTCCTGAAGCTTCGCCAGGTCTGCTGCGATCCCAAACTGGTCAAGCTCGATGCGGCCGCAAAGGTCACCGAAAGCGCCAAGCTTGATCGCCTGATGGAGATACTGGAAGAATTAATGAGCGAGGGGCGCAAGGTTCTTGTGTTCTCCCAATTTGTCCAGATGCTCCGCCTGATCGAAAACCGGGTCCTGGACCGCGCGTGGCCTTATGCCATGCTGCATGGACAAACCCGGGATCGGCCAGGCCAAATCGGCAAGTTCCAGACCGGCGATGCACAGATCTTTCTGATCAGCCTGAAAGCCGGCGGTACCGGCCTCAACCTGACGGCAGCCGACACGGTGATCCTGTACGACCCGTGGTGGAACCCGGCGGTCGAGCGCCAGGCCATGGACCGGGCTCACCGGATCGGACAGGACAAACCGGTTTTTGTGCACCGTCTATACACCGCTGGCACGGTCGAAACCGCCATCCAGGTCATGCAAGCTCAAAAACAAGCCCTGGCCGATGCCTTGTTCGAAGGCACGGGCGGTGGTCCCATGGCGTTGACCGAAGACGATCTGACAGCGCTATTCGGTGCAGGGCAAACCCTGTGAAACCAAGGCGCCGACCACGGCCCAAGCCATCTGCCGCATGGTTTCGGCCCCCAAAGCATCATCACCTGACCTAAACGCCGCGCTTGCTTACGGTTCAGGATATGCCTCGGAAACGCTTCTTCCGATACGGGATTTCCCGCTGCACCTTGTAGCGGTACTTCGCCGACCAGACCAAGTGGCAGCGACGGCAGCTTCTCGCGCAGCCGGGATGTGTGAACCGTGTAGCCGGGGCGGAGAGCCTACTGTCTCCACCCCGCCTGAAAGCGCCCTAGTTCAGCGCCGCGTCGGTGATTTCGTGCGTCCAGGCACCCTCGGGCTGTTTTGTGATCACAGGGTCCGAACCGCCGGCCATCAGCGAATCCACCGTGCGCTGGAAATCTGCCGGGTCAAGCGAGCCGTTCGATCCGGCGGTCAGCTTGGCAATCTCGCCCATCATCCGCTTTTGGTGCATTTCCGTCTGCGCCCCGGTCTCGTCATGCTCCAGCACGATCTCGGCGGCCTCGTCGGGATGCTCCTCGGCGTATTTCCAACCCTTCATCGAGGCCCGGACGAAGCGCACCAATTCGCCCTTGAAGGCATCGTCCGCCAGCCGGTTCTCAAGCACATAAAGCCCGTCCTCCAGCGTGGCCACGCCCTGGTCTTCGTATTTGAACGTCACCAGCTCGTCGGGCGAAAGCCCCGCATCGATGATCTGCCAGTACTCGTTATAGGTCATGGTCGACACGCAGTCGGCCTGGCCGTTCAGGATCGGATCGACATTGAAGCCCTGCTTCAGAACGGTTACCCCGTCGCCGCCATCGGTACCGATGCCCAGTTGGCTCATCCAGCTCAGGAACGGATACTCATTGCCGAAAAACCACACGCCCAGCGTCTTGCCGGGGAACTCGGCGGGGCTGGTGATGCCGGTGTCCTTGCGGCAGGTCAGCATCATGCCCGACGACTTGAAGGGCTGCGCGATGTTAACCAGAGCCAGACCCTTTTCGCGCGCCGCCAAAGCCGACGGCATCCAGTCGATCACCACGTCGGCGGCGCCGCCGGCGACCACCTGCGCCGGGGCAATATCGGGCCCGCCGGGCTTGATGGTGACGTTCAGGTCCTCCTCGCCGTAAAACCCCTTGTCCAGCGCCACGTAATAGCCCGCGAACTGCGCCTGGGTGACCCATTTCAGCTGCAGCGTCAGATCGTCCGCCGCCATGGCCCCACCGGCCAGCAGCCCCAGCGCCGCCGCGCTTGCCAGAAACTTCTTCATCACGTCTTCCTCCAGGTTGTTGTCTTTTTCATCTCAGCCCCGTTGCGAGGGGTGCCAGAACGTGACCCCCTTCTCCAGTAAAGCCACCGCGCCATAGAACACCGACCCGGCAATGGCCGCCACAGCAATCTCGGCCCAGACCATATCCAGCCCCAGCCGCCCGACCTCTGTCGAGATGCGAAACCCCATGCCGCGGGTCGGAGAGCCGAAATACTCTGCCACAATAGCCCCGATCAGCGCCAGTGTGGTGGATATTTTCAACCCGTTGAAGATGAACGGCATCGCCGCCGGCAGCCGCAGCTTCAGCAACGTCTGCCAATAGTCGGCACTATAAGTGCGCATCAGGTCGCGCTGCATCGCGGTGTTGTCGGCCAGCCCCTGCACCGTGTTGACCAGCACCGGAAAGAACACCATCACCACCACCACCGCCGCCTTCGAATGCCAGTCAAAGCCGAACCAGTTGACCAGGATCGGCGCCGTACCGACGATCGGCAGGGCGGCGACGAAATTGCCGATCGGCAGCAGCCCGCGCTGCAGAAACGGGTTCCGGTCGATGGCCAGCGCCACCCCGAAAGCCGCGCTGCAACCGATGAAATAGCCCGAAACCGCCCCCTTCAGCGCCGTCTGCCGGAAATCGACCCACAATGTCCCGGTCTCGGCGGCAAACTTCGTGCCAATCGCCGTCGGCGTCGGCAGGATGATCGGCGACACTCCAAGACCCCGCACCAGACACTCCCAGACCACCAAAATCGTCACCCCGAACACTACCGGCACCACCAGCCGGGCGCCGCGGGTACCATGCCAGAACGACGCCGCGATCCACGTGTTCAGCCCCCACATGGCCAGCCAGAACACCAGCGCGAACCCGATCAACGCCATTCGCCCCCCCGGCTTCTTCTCTTTGCAAATACCTCTGCCAGAGGCATCGCCCGAAGGGCGATCCATCCCCGCCACCTCATCGCGCAAACCCCATCCGTTTCATCGTCACGCCCTGCAGCACCGCCACGATGCTGACCAGCGCGCCGGCCAGACAGGCCGCCGCGATCAGTGCCGACCAGATCATGATCGGATTGCCGAACTGGTCACCGATCAGAATACGCGCACCCAGCCCCCGTTTCGCCCCGGTGGGCAGCTCGCCCACGATGGTCCCCACCAGCGCGGCTGCGATGCCGATCTTCAGCGAGGTAAATAGATAAGGCACCGAAGACGGAAACCGCAGTTTCCAGAAACTGGCCCAGCCGCTGGCTCCATAGGTGTTCAACAAGTCAAGCTGCATCGCATCGGGGCTGCGCAGCCCCTTCACCATGCCCACCAGTACCGGAAAGTAACACAAATAGGCCGAGATGATCGCCTTTGGAACCGCCCGCTCCTCGACCCCCATCAAGGACAGCACCAAGATGATCATCGGCGCGATGGCGACGATGGGGATGGTCTGGCTGATGATCGCCCAGGGCATCAGCGACATGTTCATCACCCGCGAATAGACGATGGAAACCGCCATCAGAATGCCGGTGACGGTGCCCAGCGCAAAACCCATCAGTGTGGCCGATAGCGTGATCCAGCCATGAAACACCAGGCTGCGCTTGCTGGTCACCTTCTTGTCGATCACCGTCTTCTTCAGCTCGACCGCCACCTGGTGCGGCGGCGGTAACCTGGGCCGGTCCTGGCGCATGGTGTCGGCCACGATCTCGGAAAACGACAGCTCCACGCCCTGCCGCTCCGCCTGCGCCAGCGTCCATTTCGAATTCATCCAGACCGCGCCCGCGTACCAAAGCACGAAAAGCACCGCCAGAACCGTGGCGATCGGCAACACACGGGTCATGCCGCACCACCCTTGTCAGCCCGCCCCTGCTTGCGAGCCGCGCTCCATGCCCGAAAGGTGCCCGACGCAAGTCCGACGGAAGTCCGACAAAAGTCCGACACCTGTTTTTGCCCCTCAATCGTCATAGGCATGCCCCGCCCGCAGCCCTTCGCGCACCCGGTGCGCGATGGCCAGAAACTCCGGCGTGTCGCGGATGTCGAGCGGTCGTTCCTTTGGCAGCGTGCTCTCGATCACATCCGTGATCCGCCCCGGCCGCGGCGACATCACCACGATCCGGGTGCTCAGATACACCGCCTCGGGGATCGAGTGCGTCACGAAGCCGATAGTCTTTGCGGTACGGTCCCAGAGGCTCAAAAGCTGCTCGTTCAGGTGGTCCCGCACGATCTCGTCCAGGGCCCCGAACGGCTCATCCATCAGCAGGATATCGGCGTCGAACGCCAACGCCCGGGCAATGCTCGCCCGCTGCTGCATGCCGCCCGAAAGCTGCCAGGGGAATTTCTTCTCGAACCCCGACAGATCCACCAGTTCCAGCACGCGGGCCACCCGTTCGCCCATGTCGGCTCTGGAATAGCTCATGATTTCAAGCGGTAAGCGCACATTTCCGGCAATCGTCCGCCACGGATAAAGCCCCGCCGCCTGAAACACATAGCCATAGGCCCGCTGCCGCCGCGCCTCGTCCGGGGTCATCCCGTTGACCGAAATCTCGCCACCCGTCGGATGCTCCAGCCCGGCCACAACGCGCAGGAACGTGGTCTTGCCGCAGCCCGACGGCCCAATGAAGCTGACAAATTCGCCTTTGGCGATGTCCAGATCAACACCCTTCAGGGCATGGATAGGCCCGTCGCTGGTCTGGAATGTCAGGTCGAGGTTTCGCGCCTCGACAACGGATGCTCGCGCCACGCTGTCCCCTCTACACGCCGCTTGCCGGTATGCCCGTGCGCTGCACCGGTCGTGGCGAGGTCAGTTCCTTCCAGGACGACAGCGCCTTGTTGACCGCATGATCCGCCTTGCGCGCCACGAACTCGCCATGGCCTTCGTGGGCACGGATCTCGCCATCATGCACCGCCACCTGCCCGCGCGTCAGGGTGAAACGCGGCAGGCCCTTCACGTGCTTGCCCTCGAACACGTTGTAATCAATGGCAGATTGCTGGCTGTCGGCGTGGATGGTCTTTTCCTTTTCCGGATCCCAGACCACGATATCCGCATCCGCGCCAACCAGAATGGCGCCCTTTTTCGGGTAGCAATTCAGGATCTTGGCGATATTGGTCGAGGTCACGGCGACGAACTCGTTCGGGGTCAGCCGCCCGGTGGCCACGCCGTGGGTCCAGAGCATCGGCAGCCGGTCCTCCAGCCCGCCGGTGCCGTTGGGGATCTTGGTGAAATCGCCCACCCCATAGCGTTTCTGCTCGGTGGTAAAGGCGCAGTGGTCCGTCGCCACCACCGAAAGAGAGCCCGACTGCAGCCCGGCCCACAGGCTGTCTTGATGCTTCTTGTCGCGGAACGGCGGCGACATCACCCGGCGCGCGGCATGGTCCCAGTCCTTGTTGAAATACTCGCTTTCATCCAGCGTCAGATGCTGGATCAGCGGCTCGCCCCAGACCCGCTTGCCCTGCTGCTTGGCCCGCCGGATCGCCTCATGCGCCTCTTCGCAACTGGTGTGCACCACATAAAGCGGCACGCCGGCCATATCGGCGATCATGATGGCGCGGTTGGTGGCCTCGCCCTCGACCTGGCTGGGCCGCGAATAGGCATGCGCCTCTGGCCCGGTGTTGCCCTCTGCCAGCAGTTTAGCGCTCAGTTCCGCCACCACATCGCCGTTTTCGGCATGCACCAGAGCGATCCCGCCCAGCTCTGCCAAACGGTTGAAGCTGCTGAACAATTCGTCGTCATTCACCATCAACGCGCCCTTGTAGGCAAGGAAGTGCTTGAAGGTGGTGATGCCGCGATCCTCAATCACGGTCTTCATGTCGTCGAACACCTTCTCGCCCCACCAGGTCACCGCCATGTGAAAGCTGTAATCGCAATTGGCCCGCGTCGACTTGTTGTCCCAGCGCTTGAGCGCATCGTGCAGCCCCTCGCCCTGGTTGGGCAGGGCGAAGTCCACTACCATGGTGGTACCCCCCGCCAGCGCCGCGCGGGTGCCGCTTTCGAAATCATCGCTGGAGTAGGTGCCCATGAACGGCATCTCCAGATGCGTATGCGGGTCGATCCCGCCGGGCATCACGCAGCAGCCGGTGGCGTCGAGGATCTCGTCGCCACTCAGGTTGCCCCCGATCTCGGCGATCCTGCCGCCCTCGACCAGCACATCGGCCTTGTAGGTCAGATCGGCGGTTACGACGGTTCCGTTTTTGATGACTGTGGTCATGTTTATATTCCCTTCCACGTAGTCCTAAGGCGAAATCGAATAGCCGTAGTCTTTTAGTCGGTGTTTGGCTCTCTCCTATTCTTCCCGAAGAAAGAGGGAATGCCACTTTGGATTTTCCGCGACCATCGCCTCGACAGTTAGGTCAAGTCGACCTTTCTCCCAGAGTACCGTAAAGCCGTCCGAAGGTTTGCTTGCGTTGATCAGAGTCTTGGCCGTAGCTTGACCGCCCCGATCGTGAAGCATCTTTAGGAACAGGGAGGCAGTGTATTGGGCCTCGGACTTGGCGCGCGCGTAGATTTCGAACATCGCGGCATCAAAGGTGTTTTTTTGATCTTCGGAGATCACTCCACAATCTCCGCAATCTCGCCCACCGCGTGCATCAGCACGTCCGCCCCGGCGCGGGCAGGACTCTTGCGTCTTCCCGGTCTTGGGAGTGCTCGGGGCTCAAACTTCGACCAGTCCAAGCCGCGCCTCAACGCGTTCCAGTCTTTCGTCGATGCGGTCCACGCGCCGCGAAATGCTGGCATATTGCTGTTCACGGAATCCAAGAAGCTCTTTGGTCTCGAGATGATACTGGGTGTGGAGCGCGAGCGTCTCTTGCATCTTCTTGAGATGTTCCAAAAGAAGCTCGTTTGTGACGTCACTGGCCATGGGGCGCTCCTACCGGGTAATCGTGAATATAGGGCGAAAGCTGTCATTCAACAATCTCCGCCGTCTCGACCACCGCATGAAACAACACATCCGCCCCGGCGCGGGCCCACTCGGGCGAGATTTCCTCGGCCTCGTTGTGGCTTAGCCCGTCGACGCAGGGGCACATCACCATCGCCGTGGGCGCCACGCGGTTGATCCAGCAGGCATCGTGGCCGGCGCCCGAGATCAGGTTGCGATGCGAATAGCCCAGCCGTTCGGCGGCGGCCCGCACGGCGCTCACGCAGGCCTCGTCGAATTCCACCGGGTCAAAACCGCCGACCTTTTCGAACGATACGCTAAGCCCCATCTGGCCGCAGATATCCGACGCCCCCAGCCTCAGCTTGTTCTCCATATCCTTGATCACATCGAGGTTCGGAGAGCGCAGATCGACGGTGAAGACCGCCTTGCCCGGGATCACGTTGCGCGAGTTGGGGTAGATGTCCATATGGCCCGCGGCACCGACGGCATCAGGGGCGTGGGAAAGCGCAATCGCCTCGACCAGCTCCAGCACCCGCGCCATGCCAAGGCCGGCATTCTTGCGCATCTGCATCGGGGTAGAGCCGGTATGCGACGCCTTGCCCTCGATGGTCACCTGGGTCCAGCTCAGGCCCTGCCCGTGGGTGACGACGCCGATATCCTTGCCCTCGGCCTCCAGTATCGGCCCCTGCTCGATATGCAGCTCGAAAAAGGCATGCATCTTTCTGCCGCCTGTCTCTTCCTCGCCGCGCCAGCCGATGCGGGCCAGTTCGTCGCCGAATGCCTTGCCCTCGGCATCTTCGCGCTCATAGGCCCAGTCTTGCGTATGCACCCCGGCAAAAACGCCGCTGGCCAGCATCGCGGGCGCATAGCGCGTACCTTCCTCGTTGGTCCAGTTGGTCACCACGATGGGGTGCCTTGTCTTGATCCCGAGGTCGTTCAGCGTGCGGACAATCTCCAGCCCGCCCAGCACGCCGAGAACCCCGTCATACTTGCCGCCCGTCGGCTGGGTGTCGAGGTGACTGCCGACATAGACCGGCAGCGCATCGGGGTCCGTGCCCTCGCGGCGCGCGAACATGTTGCCCATCTGGTCAAGCCCCATGGAACAGCCTGCGGCCTCGCACCACGATTGGAACAGAGCCCGGCCCTCGCCGTCCTCATCCGTTACCGTCTGGCGGTTGTTGCCGCCCGCGATGCCGGGGCCGATTTTGGCCATTTCCATCAGGCTGTCCCACAGCCGCTCTGCGTTGATCCGAAGGTTTTCGCCCGCAACCGCCATGGCCGCCCCCTATTTCAGTTCCACCTCGACAAAGCGCATCGCCGCTTCGCCGTCGTTAATGACATTATGTTCGACCCCGGCATCGCGCCGATAGCTTGTCCCTGCCGGTACCACCACCCGCCGCACGTCCCCGCCGGGGTCCTCCAGCGCCATGTGGCAGTCGCTGACGGCAGTGATCACATAGTCGAGCCCATGCACATGCCTGCCGGTCTCGGCACCGGGCGCCAGATCGAACCGGGTGACCCGCACACGGGCATCGTCCACCATCACCGTCACCTCTGCCTTGGCACGCTCCATTGTATCCCCCCCGGGGCCGCAAAGAGTTTGACCAAACGGTCAGGAACACGCTACCACGGAGGCAGGGCCAGTCAAGGACTTCAGCACGGTTCAGCCGATCCGGCAGCCCGCAAACGCGAAGGAATGGCGATGGCCGCCGGCAAACCGCGGACACGAATCCAGCAAAAGAACAACGCGGCGATCCTCGAGGCCGCGCTGGAGGTGTTTTCGGCGCATGGCTTCCGCGGCGCAACGCTGGACCAGATCGCCCGGGCCGCTGGCCTGTCGAAACCCAACCTGCTCTACTATTTCGCCTCGAAGGAGGCGATCCATGTGGCGTTGCTGGGCGCCTTGCTCGACAACTGGCTGGACCCTCTGCGCGCGCTCGACGCCAGGGGCGACCCGGTCGAAGAAATCGTCGGCTACGTGATGCGCAAGCTTGACATGGCTCGCGCCATGCCGCGCGAAAGCCGGCTTTTCGCCAACGAGATAGTGCAGGGGGCGCCACGCATCCTCGACAAGATCAAGGGGCCGTTGAAAACGCTTGTCGACGAGAAGGCCGTGCTGATCCGGGGCTGGGCCGGGGCGGGCAGGATCGCCGCGGTCGATCCCTATCACCTGATCTTCTCGATCTGGGCCACCACCCAGCACTACGCCGATTTCGACGTGCAGGTGCGCGGTATCCTCGCCCCTGCGGGCGAGGCTCATTTCGCCGACGCCGCCACATTTCTCAGCCATCTCTACCGCCGCGCGCTGGCCACGCCCTGAGTTTTGCAGCGGGCTGCTCATCGGGCCCTTACGGGCCCTTTTCGCAGCGAGGAGCGCCCGCAAGGGCGCGATGAGCGTCCGGCTGCCGTATCGGCTTGTGTTAACCGGTTTTGCAGAATCCTCTGGATATTAACCCATCTTCTATTTGGACAGGGTAATATGCGCCGCGTGGGGGCTCCTCTTGCAGGAGCAGAACAATGGTTGATCTTGCCGGAATCCCGCCCTTTGGCGGCGGCGGCGTCAACGTGAGACCCGTCAACGACGCACCGGCGTCCGCAGTTCCAGCGGTCGAGGCCGCCGGGGCAGGGCAGGGCTTGGCCGGTCGAATGGACTCTGAGCGTTCGCAGACCGGCAGTGGCCAGGGCTGGCAGCAAGCGCCGCAGCCGGGCATAGTCCAGGAAACCGATCCGCATGCCTTGCCCGGGCCGCCGCCGACCTTTCAGATCTCGCTGCTGGAGATGGACCGCGACCTGAGCCAGATGCTGGCGCGGATCAACGCGACCCATGCCATCGCCAGCGACGCGGCAGCCATCGCCGGACCTGCCGAAGGTCCTGACCGGGCCGATACCGCCGGCCCGGGACCGGACCACAATGATGCCACCGATGCGCGAGACACGGCCAGAAGCGAACGGGTCGGCGCCGAGACGCAGGCGCACGCGGACGAGACCGCGCAGGCCCGTGCCGAACAGGCGTCACCGGGCGTCGCCGCCCAGTCGAATGCACCCGATCCCTATTCCGCCGCCTGAACCGAAGGATTGTTGGGATGCGTGGTCCAGTTGCCGTACTCGGCGCTGACCCGCATCCCGGTTCGCTTGTCCACAGTGCCAGGCGCCAGTTGCTCCATGCTCATGCAACCCTCGACCGGGCAGGTATTGATGCACATGTTGCAGGCCACGCATTCGTCGTCCTGCACCTCGAATACCCGGTCCTGCGACATGGTGATCGCCTGGTGCGAAGTGTCCTCGCAGGCCGCATAACAACGCCCGCATTTTATGCAGGCGTCCTGGTCGATCCGCGCCTTGGTGACGTAGTTCAGGTTCAGATGCTGCCAGTCGGAACAATTCGCCACCGCCCGACCCACCAGGCCGCCTACGCTGGAGTGACCCTTTTCGTCCATCCATTGCGACAAGCCGCTGATCAATTCCTGCACCACCTTGAAACCATAGGTCATCGCCGCGGTGCAGACCTGCACATTGCCGGCGCCAAGGGCCAGGAACTCTGCCGCGTCGCGCCAGGTGGTGACCCCGCCGATGCCGCTGATCGGCAGGTTGGCGGTTTGCGGGTTCCGAGCAATCTCCGACACCATCGACAGCGCGATGGGTTTGACCGCCGGGCCGCAATAGCCGCCATGGCTACCCTTGCCGTCGATGGTGGGTTCGGGCGCGAATGAGTCGAGATTGACCGAAGTGATGGAATTAAGGGTGTTGATCAGGCTGACCGCATCGGCGCCGCCATTCCTGGCCGCCATTGCAGGGCGGCGGATATCGGTGATGTTCGGGGTCAGCTTGACGATCACCGGCCTGTCATAGTTTTCCTTGCACCAGCGGGTGACCATTTCGATATATTCCGGCACCTGCCCCACCGCAGAGCCCATACCGCGTTCGGCCATGCCATGCGGGCAACCGAAGTTCAGCTCTATCCCGTCGGCCCCGGTCTCCGCGACCCGCGGCAGGATTGCCTTCCAGGCGGCCTCTTCACAGGGAACCATCAGCGACACCACGACAGCCCGGTCGGGAAAGTCGCTCTTGACCCTGCTGATCTCCTCCAGATTCGTCTCCAGCGGGCGGTCGGTGATCAGTTCGATATTGTTGAGCCCCAATAGCCGCCGGTCAGCGCCGTGTATCGCGCCGTAGCGTGGCCCGTTGACATTGACGATCGGCGGACCGTCCTCGCCCAGCGTCTTCCACACCACGCCACCCCACCCGGCCTCGAAGGCTCGGCGGACGTTGTATTCCTTGTCCGTTGGTGGGGCCGAGGCCAGCCAGAACGGGTTGGGCGATTTGATTCCGACGAACTCGCTGGATAGATCAGCCATGTCAGCCTCCTGTTCAACGCGCGCAGAGCACGTAGATGACCATGTTCAATTCCTGGGTCTCGCCACTGACATTGCGCAAATCGACCCGCCAGCGCCCGTCCGACAGCGGGAAACTGGCGGTCACGCCATAAATCACCCGGTCCTCGGGCTGGCCGAGGATCAGATAGCCGCCGCCAGTCAGCTGACCCTCGCGGCAGCCCAGAGTGCGGCTGATCAGTTCACCCGCCTGCACCCGTTTGCGTTCGTAACGGTCATGCTCTCGGTGAACCCCGGCCTGCGCCATGCCAGCCGCCAGCATCGACAGCCCCGCAATCCCTCCCAAGACCCTCGCCTTCATCCCGCCACTCCTTCGATAGTCCACATTGAATTCAGCTCACCCCAGTGCGCGGTGGATGGCCTCGGCCGCGTCGCGCCCCTCGGCCACCGCGGTCACGGTCAGATCGTCGCCGCCGTCGGCACAATCGCCCCCGGCCCAAACGCCGACGACCGAGGTGGCGCCGTTCTCATCCACCCGGATCTTGCCGTCCTGCAGCGCCAGCGCGTCCGGTGCGCCCTCCAGCCGCTGGCCGATAGCCAGGAACACCTGATCGGCGGCAAGCCGGAAGGTTTCGCCGGTGCCTTCCAGCCCGTCAGCGCCGGTCCTGGTATATCCGAACTCGACCTCGCGCACCGCGCCGTTGCCATGCACCGCCACGGGTTGCGCATCGGTCACGATGCGCACGCCCCTGCTGGCCGCCAGGTCCTGTTCGAATCGGCTCGCGGCCATGCGGTCGCGGCCTCGGCGGTAGACCATGGTGACGTTCTCGGCGCCCAGCAGCCTTGACTGAACCGCGGCGTCGACGGCGGTCATGCCGCCGCCGATCACCACGACATTGCGACCGACCGCCAGGGAGGAGATGTCTTCAGCCTGCCGCAATTCGGATATGAACCCGACCGCGTCGAGCACGTTTTCGCGATCCGCCCCGTCGGCGCGCAGCGCGTTGACGCCGGCCAGCCCCATCCCGAGGAACACCGCATCATGATCCGCCTGCAGCGCGGCCAGCGTGACGTCGTGGCCCAGCGCCTGGCCCTGCCGCAGGTTTACCCCGCCGATGCCCAGCAGCCAGGCGATCTCTGCCTGGGCGAAACCGCCCACCGACTTGTAGCTGGCGATGCCAAACTCGTTCAGCCCCCCGGGTTTGTCATGCGCGTCAAAGACCGTCACCTCGTGGCCACGCATCGCCAGCCGATGCGCACAGGCCAGCCCCGCCGGCCCGGCACCGACTATGGCAACATGCTTGCCGGTGGCGGGGGCCTGGTCAAACGGATGCCCGTTTGCCATGCCCAGATCGGTGGCAAAGCGCTGCAGCCGCCCGATTTCGACCGGCTGGCCCTCTGCGGTCTGCCGCACGCAAACCTCTTCGCAAAGCGTTTCGGTTGGGCAGACCCGGGCGCACATGCCGCCAAGAATGTTCTGATCGAAAATGGTCCGCGCCGCGGCCCGGGCTGTCCCGGTCGCGATCTGCCGGATGAAAAGCGGGATGTCTATCGAGGTCGGGCAGGCGGTAACGCAAGGTGCGTTAAAACAGAAATAGCAGCGGTCGGCGGCCACCGTCGCCTGATGCGCATCCAGTGGCGAGTGCAGGTCGGTGAAATTCCCGGCCAGTTCCGCCTCGCTCAGCCGACCGGCGGCAATTCCGGGTGTGAATGGTGAATTTGGCATCCTCAGCCTCCGGGCTCTTCACATCCCTCCGAGTGTGCCACATCCAGAATTTTTATCAATCGGTAAAATTTTTTCGGGAGAGAGGCCATTGCCAGACCGCCCGGACTCGCATTTCTGCCAGGGGATCCGGGCGGGCGATGTGCTGGCGCCCTCGGAATGGACAAACCCGCCCACGGGGCTCAGGGCCAGGGCAGCGAGTAGGTTTTGACGTTGGTGAAGAACTTCATCGCTTCCAGAACGCCCTCTTTCACGCCGTTGCCACTGTCCTTGATGCCGCCGAAGGGTGACATCTCGATGCGATAGCCGGGCTGCTCCCAGATATTCACCGTGCCTACGTCCAGCCCTTCGACAAAGGCTTGCATGCGGCGAAAATCGTTGGTGCAGACGCCCGACGAAAGCCCGAACTCGGTGGAGTTCGAAATCCGCATCACTTCAGCATCGTCATCGGGCACCCGCACGATGGGAATGATAGGGCCAAAGGTTTCCTCCATCACAAGTTCCGAGCCGTGCGGCACCCGGTCGACCACGATGGGCGGCAAAAGCGCGCCCTGTCGGCCCGGGTGATAGAGGATCTCGGCGCCTTCCTTCTCTGCCTGCAGCACGCGCTTTTCGAAAAGCTCCGCCGCCTCTGCATGGATCACGCAGCCAAGCTGGGTGTCGGGGTCCATCGGATCGCCAAAGCGGATCGCACGCGCCTTTGCCAGCACCATCGGCACGAACCGGTCGGCAACGCTTTGCTGCACCAGGATACGTTTGACCGCTGTGCAGCGCTGGCCGGAATTGCCTGTGGCGCCCGCCACCGCTATCGCCGCGGCCTTTTCCAGATCGGCCTCGTCGAGATCGTTGAGGATGATCAGCGGGTCGTTGCCGCCCAGTTCCAGCGCACTGCGCTTGTAGCCCGCCTTGGCGGCGATGATCTTGCCCACCGGCACACCGCCGGTGAAGGTGACGATGTCGATATGCTCGTTGGTCACCATCTCGTCACCGATATCGCCCGGCCAGCCGGTGACGATCTGGAACATCTCGGGCGGCAGTCCGGCCTCGTAAAGGATGTCCGCCAGCGTGATCGCCGTCAGCGGCGTCAACTCGGTGGGCTTGCAGACCACGCAGTTATTCGTCGCAATCGCCGGCGCGATCTTGTGGGCCACCATGTTCAGCGGGTGATTGAAGGGCGTGATGGCGGAAATGGTCCGCACAGGCTCTCGCTTGGTATAGATCTTGCGCGCCTTGCCATGCGGGGTCAGGTCGCACGAAAAGATCTGCCCGTCATCCTGGATGGTCATCTGACCAGCCAGGGTGAAAACGTCATAGCTGCGCCCGGCCTCGTAAAGCGCGTGCTGTTGACAGATGCCAAGTTCCAGCGTCAGCCAATAGGCGATCTCTTCGCGGCGCTCACGGATCAGCTCGGCGGCGCGAAACAGGATCTGCTGGCGCTCGTAGCGGGTGAACGCGGGCTTGTAGGCCGCCGCGATCTCGAACGCACGGGCGGCGTGTTCGGCCTTGCCGGCGGGCACCGTGCCGATCACCTGACCGGTATAGGGATAGCGCACCTCGACCACGTCGTCGGTGGTGACTTTCTCGCCACCGATACGCATCGCTTCGCGGCGGATTTCGCCGGGCATGTCCTTCATCATCGTCCCCTCACTCTGCCGCCGCCCGGGCGGCATAGAAAAACGCATCGAAATTGCGCAGTTCGGGCGCGGACGGCATGTCGAGCACCCGGTTGGCGATGAACGGCACCACCTGCTCGGTCAAACCGCCATGGCTGCGCAGCGGCTCGCCCAGCGCGGCCAGGTCGTGGCGGTGCGCCGAGGTGCCGATGGTCATGTTCTCGGTCGAGACCATGGTCAGGTCACCAATGCGGTCGGCGGGCAATTCGTATTTGGCGACGGCTTCTTCACGGCTCAGCACCTCCAGCATCTCGGGCAGGGCCGCCAGGCGCGCGATGATGTCGGCGCGATCGGCGCCATCGGGCAGGTAGGCCGTGGCAAAGGCGCCCAGCGCGCCGTGATGCACGACATAGGGATCGGTGATCGGCAGGATCACCCGGGCAGCCCCTGTCCCCAGCCATTCATCAAGCACATCCTGGATGTAGATCACCGCCGGATCGCCATTTGCGTCGTGCTTGGGCTTCATGCCGTGGTCGGCGGTAATCACGATGACCGCACCCAGCGCGTCCAGTTCGCCCAGATAGCGGTCGAACATGGAGTAGAAATCCAGCGCGCCCTGCTGCTCGGGGGCGAACTTGTGCTGGATATAGTCGGTCGTCGACAGGTACATCACATCCGGCTTCCATGTCCGCAGCAGCTTTACACCGGCGGCAAAGACAAACTCGGACAACCCGACCGAATAGACCTCGGGCACCGGCATTCCCAGCCATTGGCTGGCGTTGTCGATGCCGTGCTCGGCCTTGGTGGTCTCGCCCGACCGTTCGGACGAGAACGCGATGGCCCGGTCCTCGTCGAATTTCAGCCCCGAGCCCAACAGCGCGCGCAGCTTGTCCTTTGCGGTGACCATGGCGATGCGGGCGCCGGCCTCATAGTATTTGGAAAACAGCGTCGGCGCCCGCAGGAACCGCACATCGTTCATCATCACCTCTTCACCGGTCTCGGGCTCGTAAAGGTAATTGCCGCAGATGCCGTGCACGACGGGCGGCCGCCCGGTGGCGATGGAAAGGTTGTTGGGGTTGGTGAAGGAGGGGATCACCGAATGCGCCAGCCGGTCGGTTCCGGTCTGACGGATGCGCTTGAGGTTGGGCATCAGGCCGCGGGCGACAGCCTCGTCCAGATAGGCCGGTTCGCAGCCGTCCAGGCAGATGGCAACCGCCGGAACCTTGGGATGAGGGTAGAGGCGGTCATTGGCCTCGATAGGGGCGTGGATAGTCAAGGTCTCGTCCTTTAGATTGGTCAGGCGACCAGTTTTTGTTTTTCGTCCAGCGAGGCTGTCGGCGGCGCGGCATCGTCGACGCCCAATTCCGCCAGAACCTCGCCCGCCGCCTGAACCGCGGCGTTCATCACATGCTCGTCCAGCCGACCGATACATCCGATGCGAAACGAATCGGCTACCGTCAGCTTGCCGGGATAGATGACAAAGCCGCGATCCGACATGCCTTCATAGAAGGCCTCGAAGTCAAACTTCGGATGGGCCGGGTTGAAGAAGGTCAGGATGATCGGCGCCAGCCATTCGTCACGCAGCAGCGTCTCGAATCCAAGCGCGCGCATGCCCTCGACCAGCACATCGCGGTTGCGGCTGTACCTCGCGCCCCGCCCGGCAACGCCGCCTTCCTCTTCGTGCAGTCGCAGCGCCTCGGCAAACGCGGCCAGAACGTGGGTCGGCGGGGTGAACCGCCATTGCCTTGTCTTGTTCATCGACACCCACTGATCGTGCAAATCGAGGCTCAGCGAGTGGCTGACGCCCCTGGCGGCCTCCAGCTCCTCCTTGCGGGCGATGACGAATCCGAAGCCGGGAACGCCCTCGATGCATTTGTTGGCCGACGACACCATCGCGGCAAAGGGAATGTCGCGCACATCCAGCGGCAGTGCGCCAAAGGCGGACATCGAATCGATCAGCAGCTTGCGGCCCGCGCCATGCACGGCGTCGGCGATCTCTTGCATCGGGTTGAGGATGCCGGAACTGGTTTCGCAATGCACCACGATCACATGGCTGATCGCCGGATCCGCCCGCAGGGCGGCGGCAATTTCAGGCCCGCGCGGCGGCAGGCAGTCACCCTTGTCGATGACCACATGGTCACGCCCCAGACAGGCCAGGATTTTGGCGATCCGTTTGCCGTAGGCGCCGTTGACCAGCACCAGGGTCCTGGCGTCGCGCGGCACAAGCGAGCCGCACATCGCCTCGACCGAAAACGTGCCGCTGCCCTGCACCGGCACACAATCGTAATCACTCGCGACATCGCCAGCCATCGCCAACAGTTTGGTGCGGATATCGGTCGTCATCTGCCGAAAGTCAAAGTCGCGCGAGCCCCAGTCGCGCAGCATCGCCTCTTTGACGGTGTAAGAGGTGGTAAGCGGTCCGGGTGTCAGCAAATAGGGCTCACCCAGCCGTGGCGGCTCGAAGGCAGATTGGGTCATCTCGGGTCCTGGTGAAAGATTTCGACGCCGTGGTTATGCCCCGAACCTTATCCATCTTGAAAATCGTTAGTTCATATGTATTCATAAGTCTGGCCAATGGAACTTTCAGCCATGCGCTACGCTCAACTTCGCGCCTTTCACCACGTTGCCCGGTCGGGCGGTTTTACCCTCGCGGCCGCGGCGATGAACCTGACCCAGCCCGCGGTCTCCGACCAGGTGGGCCAGCTCGAGCGCGAGCATGACGTGCTGCTTTTTCGCCGCCAGGGACGGCAGATCGCGCTGACCGACGCGGGCGAGGCGCTATACGCCCTGACCCGCCAATTCTTCGATGTCGAGGACCGGATCGCCGAACTGCTGACCGCAAGCCGCGCCTCGGTCAAGGGCGAACTGCGTCTGGTGGTGGATTCGGCGTACCACATCAACGCGGTTCTCAGCCGGTTCCGGCGGGCGCATCCCAAGGTAACCATCACGCTGCACACCGGCAATTCGGCGCACGTGCTGGCCGAACTGCGCGACTACCGCGCCGACATCGGGGTGATAGGGGCGATGAGTGAGGAACCCGATCTCGACGTCGTGGCGCTGGCCAGTTCGCCCATCGTCGCCTTCGCATCCAGAGATTTCGCCGCGTCGCTGGCTTTGCCGCTGAACCTGGCCGATCTTACCCGCCTGCCCTTCGTCTGCCGCGAGGAGGGCTCGCAAACCCGCAAGATCCTCGAGCAAGAGCTTTCCCGGCGAGGTTTAACGCTGACCCCCGCGATCACCGCCCAGGGCCGCGAGGCGGTGCGCGATATCGTGGCCGCCGGCGCCGGCGTGGGCGTGACCGCGATGGCAGAGTTTCGCGGCGACGACCGACTGGTATCCCTGCCGCTGTCGGACTGCGCCCCCCGGATGCCAGAATCACTGGTCTGCCTGTCGCGCCGCCGCGACGTGCGCGCCATCCGCGCCTTCATGGACACCGCGGCACGAGCGGAAGACACCACCGGTTCTCGTTGAAACAGAGCACGCGTTCACCGCGTCAGGTCCAATGGCGCAAAGCGGCGAAAACCGATTCAAGACAGGCTGGAGTTGCTGTAGGCTTGACCACATGTTTACCATCGAGCATGAATTCGACGCCACCGTCGTCACCCTTGTCGACGAGCCCAGTACGCATCTGCAGGAAGATGTCATCATCAACGCCTTCGATGACTGCGTGACGGTGGAGCAATACGACCCGCAGCACGACCGGGTGGCGAAACTCACCTTCTCGATGACTCAGATCAGAGATCTGGCGGCGGCACTGGACCTGCCCGAGGGCGCCTATCAGCTGCGCCCGGTCGAAACCTGATCGCGGATCCACACGGCCAGCCGACCTGCGGGGCCGTCGGTGGGTTGGTGCGGCGCGATCTCCAGGTTCAGCGACAGGCCCGAGGGCACCGACGGCGACAGTGCCGCCAGCCGACCGGCCGCCACTATTGCGGCTACAAGTGGATCATGCCCGATCAGCACCCCAGCCCCCGCCTCGGCCTCGTCAACGGCTAGGCTGTACAGCGAATGGCCCGGGCCGGGCCCGGGGCGCGGCTCTGGCCCAGAGCCGGCCTTCCCGGCCCATAGCGCCCAGTCATCCGGCCAGGCGGTGTCGTGGATCATCGGGTATTGCCCCAGATCCTGCGGACCGGCGATGCCGCGCGCAAGCGCCGGGGCACAGACCGGGTATATCCGGTCTTCGACCAGCACCGATTCGAAACGCCCTCCCCGCGGCCGGTCGAGAAACAGGCTGAGGTCGAACATCTCGCGGCGCAGGTTCGGGCGGGTTTCCAGAGCGGAGATAGAGATCTCGACGCCGGGCAGAGCCGCCCGGATCGCCGCCATGCGCGGCGCTAGCCACAGCTGCGCCACCGCGGGCAGCGCCGCAATCGCCAGACTGCGGCGCCCGGCCCCGGCGCGTATCCGGCGCGCCGCCTCGCCCAGCGCGTCGAAGGCGCCCGACACGCCGCCAGCCACTTCGCTTCCCAGCGGCGACAGCGCCACGCCCCGGGCGCGCCGGTCGAATAGCGGCGCACCGGCCCAGTCTTCCAGCGCCCTGATCTGCTGCGACACCGCGCCGGGGGTCACGCCCAGTTCTTCGGCAGCGGCCAGGAACCCGCCCAGCCGCGCCGCCGCCTCGAAGGCGCGCAGCGCGTTCAGCGGCATGGATTTCGGGCGTGGTGGCGTCAGCGGCATTTTCCAGGCTTAGTTTTTCTACCCTGAGAAACAGATAAACTGGTTTGCGCCCGTCCACAACGCGCGGCATGCTTGCTGCATACCAGACCGGAGACACGCCATGACCATGACCCTACGCCCCTGGGTGCCAGAGCATTGCGAAACCCTGATCCAGGACATCGCCGCCCGCACCGCCGCCGAACCTTCCGAGACCATCGCGACCCGTGTCGAGACCTTGGCCGAGAGAAACCGCGAGATCCACGAGCGCGACTGTTTCAACCTCAACCCCGCGACCAACGTGATGAACCCACGCGCCGAGGCTCTGCTGGCGTCAGGCATCGGCACAAGGCCATCGCTGGGCTATCCGGGCGACAAATACGAGATGGGGCTGGAGGCGATCGAAGAGATCGAAGTCATCGCGGCCCAGCTTTGCGCCGAGATCTTCGACGCGAGATATGCCGAGATCCGCGTACCCTCGGGTGCCATCGCCAACCTCTATGCCTTCATGGCCACCTGCAAGCCCGGAGATACCATCATCACACCGCCGGCCTCGGTCGGCGGCCATTTCTCCCACCATGCGGCCGGCTGCGCGGGGCTCTACGGCCTGCGCACGCTGCCCGCCCCGGTTGATGCCGACGGCTATACGCTGGATCTCGACGGGCTGCGCGACCTGGCTCGCGCCGAACGGCCCCGGCTGATCACCGTTGGCTCCAGCCTGAACCTTTTTGAGCACCCGGTCGCCGGGATCCGCGCCATCGCCGACGAAGTCGGCGCGCGGGTGCTGTTCGACGCCGCGCATCAATGCGGCATCATCGCCGGGCGTGCCTGGAAAAATCCGCTGGTCGAGGGCGCTCATCTGATGACCATGAGCACCTACAAAAGCCTCGGCGGCCCGCCCTCGGGCCTGATCGTCAGCAACGAGGCCGATCTGGCCGAACGGCTGGACGCCATCGCCTTCCCCGGCATGACCGCCAATTTCGACGCCGCAAAATCCGCCGCCCTGGCGCTGTCGATGCTGGACTGGCGCCAGCATGGCCGGGCCTATGCCGACCAGATGATCGCCACGTCAAGGGCCCTGGCCGCGGCGCTGGATGCCGAGGGGCTGCCGGTCTTCGCCGCCGCCCGCGGCTTCACCCGGTCGCACCAGTTCGCCATCGAGGCAGCAGGGTTCGGTGGCGGGCAAACCGCTTCGAAACGGCTTCGGCGCGCGGGTTTCCTTGCCTGCGGCATCGGCCTGCCGCTCGACGGGGTGGCGGGCGACATGAACGGGCTGCGCATCGGCACCCCGGAACTGGTGCGCTGGGGCGTGACGCCCGGGAATGTGCCCGACCTGGCGGGTCTGATCGCCGCAGCACTGCGCGCCAACCGGCCAGAGGATATTGCGCCTCGCACCGCAGATCTGCGCTCGGGATTTGATCGTCTGCACTATATTCTCTGAGCGGCCCAAGCGCTTTAGCAATCGCTCGAAAGCGGATCGAACCGCCTTGCCGCCCTACTTTCGCGGCTTGGCGCGCCAACTGTCCAGCCAGCGCCCGATGCGACCCCGGGTTTGCGACGCGTGGTCTCCGACACGGCCATAGGCCTCTCCGGCGCTATCGAGCACCGGGTCGATCTTGCGCTCGCGAAACTGCCGCCACATGGCGCGCAGAAAGAAATAGCCGAAGATCACGAAGGCGAAAAAGAAGATGTTGAACCACGGGATGATCCGCACATCGGGGCCCTCGACCGGACGAATGCCTACCGCATTGGGATAGATGGTGAAAAACCGGTTGCGCCAGCCGTAATGCGTGATGATCGCCCATTGCTCGACCCCGGGCGCCGACATGTTGGCGCTGGCCGTGGCCTGCAGATCGGACGAGTCGAACTTGAAGTAGGGCGGCCAGATCCAGCCGGTATCCTCGTTGCGGTAGACCATCACGCCCTCGGCCTCGCGCCGGATGAAGCCCAGCAGAAGGGTCCGCTTGCGCTCGGTATTGATCAGTCTGATATCCCGCGTCGTCAGTTCCGTCGTGCCGCTGTCGGACCTGGCAAAGAACCAGCGGTTGAACGACGAGAAATCCATCCGGATCACCTCTGTCGAGGTTACCCGCGCCACGTCATGCTGCGGCAGCACATAGTGCAGCAAGCCCAGCACCACAACGATGACGACGGTCCGCAGGGTAATTCGCACGTAACGCATGGATACCTCCCTCAGTTCCAGTTGGTGACGACAATGTTGGCGACAACCAGCACCGCCGGCACGATATAGATGAGCAGCAATGACCGGTAGACAAGGCCGCCGCGATACTCATCGACACCTTTTTCCACCTCTGCCCGCCGCGCCTCGGCGTCACCGGCCGGATTGGCCGCGTCCCATTGCTTTTCCAGCCGCTCGCGCCGGGTAGAGCGCACGAACCACGCCACCGCCAGATAGACCACCGTCAGCCCGATGGCCCCGAAAACGACAAGCCGTACCAGTGACATGTTCTACCTCCGCCTTACCGCACCCCAGGGGCCGACCAGTTCGATCATCCGGCCCGGTCCGGGCGCGGGCTCGGGCACGTCCATCCCCGGTTCGGGGCCGAACAGCGCCGCCCGCGTGCCCGCCTTGTCGACCTGATACTCCCGCGCCAGAAAATCGGCAACGAAAGCTTTCTTGCCGTCGGGCCAGCCCTTGTAGGCGCGGTAGAACAGTTCCTTGTGGCAGATGAACAACTGACGCACGTCCAGCGGGGTCAGTTCCGCCAGCATCTGATTGACCAGATCGCGGTGCTTGTGGGCGCCTGCGCGCAGGGTGTAGAAATAGGCCGGATGTTCCGAGGTGATCTTTGGCCAGTCGCCGCCGCCCTCGGACCAGCGCAGCAGATCCGCCAGCCCGTGGAAAGCCTCGGGCAGTTTGGCGCCAAGGCTGCGCGCCAGCATCCGCAGATCGCGCCGCGTGGCCCCGGTCAGATCCATGCCCTGGCCCGCCGCCACATCAAGCAGGATGAAATCCATCTTCTGGCGCAGGATCGCCGCCGCATCGGTGTTGCGCGCCCGCACGATCGGCTCGGTCAGCCCGTTCAACTCCAGAAATGTCGCCACCATGTTGTGCTCGGCCAGGCTGAACACCGTGGGGATCGGTACGTTCCCCGGCACCTCTCCCACCGAGATCAGCGCGGGATGCTCCAGATCGCGAAACAGATACACGCCCCCGAAATGCGCCGTCCAATAGCTGTCGGACTCCACCGTCACCGAACCCAGATCGACCGGATTGCGGATCACGTCGCCGGTCTGCTTGGCCAGCCCGATCATCTCGGCGATCAGCACATCGTCCCACCAGGCGTCCTCCTGGTCGCGGAACCGCTCGATCTTTGCCGTCAACTGGCGCGCGTTCTTCACGTCGCCCGCCGTGGTGTCGGCCTCGACCACGATGCGGCGGATATCAAACAACTTCTCGGGCCGCGCCACCTCATAGACCGAATTCGCCAGTTCGCCGGCCACCGCATCGCGCGCGGTCAGCGGAAAGAGCCGCGTCTCGTTCTCCTCGATGAACCGCCGCAGGATGCCGCGCGAGAACGAGAATTTGGCATTGAGCAGCGGCGCGGTCTTCTGCTCGGTCGTGAGCAGAATGAACTGCCGGTTGCAGCCATTGGGGTTGAGATAGAGGTGATCGTCCAGTTCATGGCCGATCTCCGGGCTGTAGCCCGAGATATCCACATGGAAATCGTCAAGCCCGGTCGTCTTGCCCGTCAGATGCTTGAGCGCCCTGTTATAGCGCTCCACCAGTGCGGGCGAGTTCACCGGCACCAGATTGCCGAACATCAGACCTTTTTCGATGAGGCGTTTCAT
>JAAELR010000016.1 GCA_024226455.1 Paracoccaceae bacterium | reverse complement strand
TGCGTTTCGTATGAGCCTTGATGCTCGAACACCATCCGGACCGCACGCGCGCGGACCTCTGGCGAGAAGCGATTTGCCATTTTGCTTTTCGTCATAACCATCATCCTTAATTAAGTTGATGGTCTCCGACAAACCCGGGGCGATTCACTTGGCCATGCGGTGCATTGACTCAATGGGCCAGAAAATCTTCAGGTCAATTCAGGCGCAGGAGTATACCTCGCAAAAATGCTCAATGACGGGATAGGGGTGAAAGCCCCCCCGGCGAACGCCAGAAAGTCGAGAAAGCCCGCCAAGCGCTGGTGGCGCGTGAAGCCGCACAAGCGGCCAAGACGGCGGCACAGCGGGCAGAGGAAGCCCTAGAGGCCAAGTTCAAAGAGCACCAGAAAGCCCGCGCGGATGAGCTTGTCAGCCAGCAAAGCGCGGCCAGCGTCGCCAAGCTGGGGGACATGGTGGCAGATGCGCTACCGGGCATTGCGGATTATCGTCGCCGCTGGCGAGAAATCGGCCAGCAGCCGGACAGGCTGGACAGGCGCAAGGGCACCGACAAAACCATCTACGGGGGGGTATGTTGTGCCCGAAGCCCTGAAATTGTGAGGCAGGGCGGAAGACATCGACTTTGCCATTTACCGAGCCAACATCACCGTTCCTGCCTGACCATGTACACCTAGGGCATTTCAGGGCCATTTCGGAGCGCACAAAGGCGGCGTAGAATGGCGTAGCGGCGCGGGTTTGAGCGCCGCCATCGGGTCGCGTAATCCACACCGGCCTCAGACCGCACTTTCATTGACATCCGTTTGCCTGATCATCGTACCCCCGGTGCCACCCGGCACTCGAGTTTCGCGATACCTGGCCAATTCACGGCGCATGTAATGCTCGGGCGTCACATCGACCAGCAAAGCCCCGGCCTGATCCAACAGGTCATCGGCGCTGGCGCCGTCCCCGTCAAGATCGGCCAGCCAGCCGTGCAGCATCCGGTTTCTGGCCTGCTCAACCGAATCGTCCATTTTCGTCTCCGGCACATTCTCAATGCACTCGCCTGCCTCCCTTGCCTTGCCCTGAGCAATCAGCGCCCGTGCCAATTCGTGCCGGGTTGTTAGCGTGCTTGGATGCTCTGGCCCATGAACCTTTTCCATCAGCGGCAGGAGATCGGCGAGGCGCTCGCCTGCCTCCCT
>JAAELR010000015.1 GCA_024226455.1 Paracoccaceae bacterium | reverse complement strand
CGGCGCGATGAGCCGGATTGCGGGCCACGCCCGACAGAACAGTCGAGCAGAGTTATGGTTGCAGGACAAGCTGGATCGCAAACCGAAGATGGTCGCCGCCGTCGCTCTTGCCAACAAGATGGCGCGTCAAATCTGGGCGATAATCACCAAGGAACAAAGCTATCGGCCCGGCCACACGGTGGCTGCATGAGGTTCTGCCCCGCTTAATCTGAGGGAACAGATCGCGAGGAATGCTCTGAGAGGATGGATGTCGATTGAACAGATCCTGATTGGAAAGCCAGATAGGGGTCGGGCGATTTCAAGCCCTTGCACTCGAATTGGACCCGATCAGCGAACTGACCATCATGGCCCGCGGCGTGTTAAAAGCCGCAACCCGAGGCCGAATACACGACTGCAATCAATCGCCGGAAATCACGTCAGAAAATCCTTGCAAAACCGGGGGCATCCATACACGAGCCCAGTGTTCCCGGGGCTCGCACGCCGATGTGGCAATTCCCCCCGCATGGCAATGCTTTTCATCGGCCCCGGTCTTTACCTGCGCGCGCTATCCTTGCTAGGGGCAGACGGAACGGGATTTGGGGAAACGCGAAACACATGGCTTCACGCCGGGCAATCGTATTGGGGGGCGCGCGCTCTGGCAAATCGGCATTTGCCGAGCGCCTGCTGGAGACGATGGTTAGACCGATGGTCTATATCGCCACCGCCCGGGCCTTCGATGGTGAGATGAAAACCCGCATCGACCAGCACAAGGCTCGCCGCAGCGACCATTGGCGCACCGTCGAGGCGCCGATGGACGCTGCCGGGGCCCTGGCGGCCGTGACCGGTGAAGAGGCCGCGCTGCTGGATTGCGCCACGCTGTGGCTTTCGAACCAGGTGCTGGCAGAGGCCGATGTCGAGACCGAATCGGCCCGGCTGCTTGGGGCAATCCGCGACTGTGCCGGGCCGGTGGTGGTGGTCTCGAACGAGATCGGTCAGGGCGTCGTGCCCGACAACGCGCTGGCGCGGCGGTTCCGCGATCAGCACGGGCGGCTCAACCAGCAGCTTGCCGCCGAGGCCGATCTTGCGGTGCTGGTCGCGGCTGGCCTGCCGCTGGCCTTGAAAGGCGCGCTGCCCCAGGCTCTGTCCGGAGGTCTGGCATGACCCGGTTCTGGTGGGTGCGCCATGGGCCGACCCATGCCTCGGGCATGGTTGGCTGGTCGGATCTGCCGGCAGATCTCAGCGATACTGCCCAGCTGGAAAGGCTGGACGCGTATCTGCCCAAGACGGCGGTAGTGATCTCGTCCGATCTGTCGCGCGCAATCGCCACCGCCGACGCCATCGGCAACAGGCGCCGTCGGCTGCCAAACGACCCCGACCTGCGCGAGATCAATTTCGGCGACTGGGAGAACCGGCATTTTACCGAGATCGCGGCAAGCGACCCCGACCTGATCCGCGCCTTCTGGGATGATCCGGGCGAGGTACGCGCGCCTGGCGGCGAAAGCTGGAATCAGACATCGGCGCGGGTATCAGGCGCCACGGACCGGCTGCTGGCCGGGCATGAAGGTGCCGATATCGTGGTCGTGGCGCATTTCGGCGCCATCCTGACCCAGCTGCAGCGCGCCCTCGGCGTGCCGCCGCGCAAGGTCCTTGCCAACCGCATCGAAAACCTGTCGGTCACCCGGATCAGCTTTGACGGCGCCTGGCACGCGGGTCCGATCAATTACCTGCCGTGATTGGGCCCATCGCAATGTTTCGTTTCCGTTAAAACGCCTGCGCCGGTAGGCTCGGATGCATGACCTATGACCTGATCCTGGGCGATCGCGCCTATTCCAGCTGGTCGCTGCGCGGCTGGCTGCTGTTTCACCGCTTCGCCATCCCCGCCGATACAAGCCATGTCAGTCTGAACGATGGCTCTCTGCAGCGGCGGCTGGCGGGTTTTCCACCCGCCCGCACCGTTCCCACACTGATCACACCCGAAGGCGCGGTGGTGCACGACTCCATGGCCATCGCCGAAGAGCTTGCCACCCGACACTCGGATGCGGGCATCTGGCCCTCTGACCCCGGGGCTCGCGCCTGGGCCCGAACGCTTGCCGCCGAAATGCATTCCGGTTTCACCGCCATGCGCCGCGAAAACCCGATGAACCTGCGCTGCGCCTATTCCAGCTATGACCCGCCCGAGAACGTGCGGGCCGACCTGCGCCGGGCCGGGGATATCTGGGGCCATGCGCTGGAAAGATCCGGCGGCCCGTGGCTCTGTGGTGACTATTCGGCGGCGGACGCCTTCTTTGCCCCGCTGGCCGCCCGCATCGCAGGTTACGGGATGCGGGTTTCCGGCGCCGCAGAGACCTATGTCGCAGCGCATCTCGCTGACCCGGCCTTTCGCCGGTGGCGAGCAATGAGCCTGGTGTCGGGTCCAGATCTGCCGCAATACGCCCGCGATTTCGACCAGACCGCATGGCCCGGCCCGGCGCCGCTGCCTGCCCGTGCGGTTGAAGCCGGTCCTTCGGAAAACCACACCTGCCCCTACTCCGGAAAACCGGTCACACATTTCCTGGAACTGGAGACCCGCGTCTTCGGCTTCTGCAATGCTTTCTGCCGCGACAAGACCGTTGCCGACCCGCAAGCCTGGCCGAAATTCACCGCTCTGCTCTGACCGGAACCTGCCATTAACCAAACCTAAACCGCTCTTCCCCTAGGAATTGGTTAACAAGGTGGAGAGGTCGGAATGGTCGCTTGTGCATATACCGTTGCATTCGAAGGCATCGACGCCCGCATGGTGCAGGTGCAATGCGCTGTCGCCCCGGGCCTGCCCACGTTCTCTATCGTCGGCCTGCCCGACAAGGCCGTCAGCGAAGCCCGCGAAAGGGTGCGCGCGGCGCTCACCTCTATGTCCATCGCGCTGCCTTCGAAACGCATCACCGTCAACCTCAGCCCCGCCGATCTGCCCAAGGAAGGTTCGCATTTCGATCTGCCGATCGCGCTGGCCCTGCTCGCCGCAATCGAGATACTGCCGCGCGAAGAGATCGAGGCCACAGTGGCGCTGGGTGAACTGTCGCTCGACGGCTCGCTGGTGCAGGTTATCGGGGCCCTGCCCGCCGCCATGGCCGCCGCCGAGCATGACCGCGCCCTGATCTGCCCCCGCGCCTGCGGCGCAGAGGCCGCATGGGTCACCGCCGCCACCGTCATCGCGCCGGCGACGCTGGCCGAAACCGTGCAGCATTTCAACGGCCAGCGGGTGCTGGCCCCCGCCGACCCCGGCGAGGTCACACAAGAGACCGGCAGCCGAGACCTGCGTGACGTCAAGGGGCAAGAGCGCGCCAAACGCGCGCTGGAGATTGCCGCCGCCGGGCGCCATCACGTGCTGATGGTCGGCTCTCCGGGCTCCGGCAAATCCATGCTTGCCGCGCGGCTGCCCGGCATCCTGCCGCCGCTGACGCCGACAGAGGCGCTGGAAACCTCGATGATCCACTCGCTGGCCGGGTTGCTCGACGAGGGCGGCATTTCCCGCACCCGACCGTTTCGCGAACCGCACCACACCGCGTCCATGGCCGCCATCGTCGGCGGTGGCCGCGGTGCCAAACCCGGCGAGATCAGTCTTGGCCATAACGGCGTGCTGTTCATGGACGAGTTTCCGGAGTTTCCCCGCCAGGTGCTGGAAACGCTGCGCCAGCCCATCGAAACCGGAGAGGTCGTCGTCGCCCGCGCCAACGCCCATGTGCGCTATCCCTGCCGCTTCATGCTGGTCGCCGCCGCCAATCCCTGCAAATGCGGCTACCTTTCGGACCCGGCCCGCGCCTGTGCCCGGGTGCCGCTTTGCGGCGAGGACTACATGGGCCGCATCTCGGGCCCGCTGATGGACCGGTTCGATCTGCGTATAGAGGTGCCGCCGGTGGCGTTCTCGGATCTCGACCTGCCGCAATCGGGCGACAAATCGGCCGAGGTGGCCGCCCGCGTCGCCGCCGCGCGTGACACCCAGACCACGCGGTTCGTCGGCCATACCGGCATGCGCGTCAACGCCGATGCCGAAGGGCTGATGCTGGAACAGATGGCGACACCGGACAAGGAAGGCCGAGCCCTGCTGACCCGTGTTGCCGAACGCTTCGGCCTGTCGGCACGTGGCTATCACCGGGTGCTGCGGGTGGCGCGCACCATTGCCGATCTGGAATGTTCCGACGCCGTGCACAGCCACCATGTGGCCGAGGCGGTCAGCTATCGTCTGGCCGAGGCGCGCGAAGCGCTGCCGCAATGAACCCTGCTGCAGCGCGCAGCGACTGCCGCGCCTCGGGCACAAGCCCGTCGAACAGCTGCCAGACATGCGGTGCGCCCGGCAGAACCTGCAAGCTCACCTCTGCCCCCGCAACCCGCAGCCGGTCCGCCATACGCAGCGTATCGTCGCGCAGGATCTCGCTGCCGGAACATTGCAGCAGCACCGGCGGGCAGGCGGGGAAATCCGCGAAAAGCGGCGACAGGCGCGGGTCTTTCGGATCGGCGCCGCCATCGACCATGCCGCGCAGCTCTGCCACCCGGTGAGCGGGAAAGAACACGTCGTATTTCGCATTTTCCGCCAGCGAAGCCCCCGACAGCGTCATATCGGTCCATGGTGAAAAGGCGACAATCGCGCCCGGCGGCGTGCCCTTGCCGCAAAGATGCGCCGCCAGCGCCAGCGCCAATCCGCCGCCCGCACTGTCACCGCCGATCACGATTCGGTCGGGGGCGTAGCCACGCATGACAAGGCTGTCCCAGGCCGCCACGGCATCCTCGAACGCGGCTGGAAAGGCCTGCTCTGGTGCCAGCCGATAGTCGGGCACCAGCACTCTGAGGCCGGTAAGACGTGCCAGCCTTGCCACCATGGCCCGATGGGTTTCGGGACTGCCAACGATATAGCCGCCGCCATGCAGCCAGAGCATCGCGTCGCGGGTCCGTCGCGGGCGCGACCAGATCCAGTCGCCCGGAATGAAACGGTCCGGCAGTTGCGCAGTGTAGGGCGGAACCCGGCACAGAACCCGCGTCAGCCTGGCAAAACTGCGCCGCGCCAGGCCCACATCGGTCTGCCACCGCAGCAACGGTTTGACGGTCAGCCGCGAGGTCAGGTTGAAGAGCCGCAGCCGTATGCTCATACCCGCTTCGCCTCGATCGCCTCCCAGATCAGGGCGGCGGTGTTGGTGCCGTCGAACCGTTCAAGCTCCTGAATGCCGGTGGGAGAGGTCACGTTGATCTCGGTCAGGTAGTCGCCGATCACGTCGATACCGACAAAGATCTGGCCCTTGTCGCGCAAGGTGGGCCCGATAGCGGCGCAGATTTCCTGCTCGCGCGGGGTCAGGCTGGATTGCACCGCCCTGCCGCCCACATGCATGTTGGACCGCACCTCGCCGGGCTGTGGAATGCGGTTGATGGCGCCGACCGGATCACCGTCGACCAGGATGATGCGTTTGTCGCCGGCCTCTACCGCGGGCAGGAATTGCTGAGCGATCAGAGGCTCGCGGTTCATGCCGGTAAAAAGCTCGTGCAGCGAGGAGAGGTTGCGGTCGGCCGGGTCGAGCCGGAATACACCGGCCCCGCCATTGCCGTAGAGCGGCTTAAGGATGATGTCGCCATGGCGGTCCTTGAAGTTCTTCAGGGTCGAAAGATCGCGGGCGATTGTGGTGGGCGGGATCAGGTCCGGGAACTGCAGCACCAGCAGCTTTTCGGGGTAGTTACGCACCCAGAACGGGTCGTTCACCACCAGCGTTTCGGGGTGGATCCGGTCCAGCAGATGCGTGGTGGTGATATAGCCCATGTCAAAGGGGGGATCCTGGCGCAGCCAGACCACGTCCCAGTCGCCCAGATCGATCTCGGTCATCGGCCCCAGCGTCACGTGATCGCCCCTGATCCGGCGCAATGTCATCTCTTGCCCACGCGCCGTGACCCGGCCGTTCTGCCAGGCCAGATGCTCGGGGCTATAGTGGAACGGCCTGTGGCCACGCTCCTGTCCCTCCAGCGCGATGCGGAATGTGCTGTCGGCGTCGATATCGACCGACTGGATCGGGTCCATCTGGAAGGCGACGTTCAGCGGCATGGGCAGGGCTCCGGCAGTGGCTTGCCGTGCCTTCATGGCGCAGCCGGTGCCGGGGGGCAAGCCGCCGTCAGAAACCGAAGGCGTTTTCGACGATCCGGACCGCGCCCGTGCCATCGACCAGTGCCGCGTCGAACCGCGTCTCGGTATCCTGACCCATCGGCATCAAGGCCAGAAAACCGGACGCCGAGGCATAGATGCGCTGCATCTGCCTTTCGGTGAGCCGGGCCGCGGCGCTGGCGAAGCTGCGGCTTTTCTTGACCTCGACGAAGACCAGCGCACCCAGTTTCTCGAAGATCAGGTCAATCTCGCCGCCCGGACCTCGCCAGCGGCGTGCCTTGGGTTCATAGCCCTGCCGGCGATAGTTTTCGGCAACGATATCCTCGGCGCTGAGGCCGGCGTGATATGATATTTGTCCGCTCATCGAATCCTCTGCCCGCGCATTGCGGGGTTCCTGAGAATGTTCTATATTTGTTCGGTGAACAGCAGGTTAATCGCCCTTCGCCAGATCCAGCGCTGCCTGATAGACCTTGCGCCGCGGCAGTCCCAGCGCCTCGGCCACCGTGGCGGCGGCATCCTTTACCGACATGTCCGCCAGCGCAGTTCTCAGCGCGCCTTCCATGTCCACCGTTTCTGACGCGCGGTTGCGGTCGATGACGATGACGATCTCACCCTTCAGGGACCGGTCCTGCAGCGTTCCGGCCAATGTGCCAAGGCTGCCGCGCAGCACTTCTTCGAAGCGTTTGGTCAGCTCCCGGCAGACGGCCGCCTCGCGGTCGCCGAATGCTGCCGCCAACTCGGTCACCAACCTGGCAACCCGTCTTGGCGATTCGTAAATCACCAGCGTCGCCGGCACCGTGCGCAGCTCTTCCAGCCAGGTCCCCCGCGCGCCTTTGGCCGCCGGTGGAAAGCCCGCGAAGAGAAACCTGTCGGTGGGCAGCCCGGCAACGCTCAGCGCCGCCACCACCGCCGAGGGGCCCGGCGCCGAGGTCACCGGCAGTCCCGCCTCCAGTGCTTCGCGCGAAAGCTGAAAACCAGGGTCGGAAATCAGCGGTGTTCCGGCCTCTGACGCATAGGCCACAGAACGGCCCCCGGCGATCATCGCCAGCAACCGGGGCCGCACCGATGCACCGTTGTGGTCGTTGTAGGCGATCAACGGACGCTCGCCGAGCGCCACGCCATGGATCTGCATGAGGTGCCGCAGCGTGCGCGTGTCCTCGGCGGCCAGCACATCGGCCGAGGCCAGAATATCAAGGGCTCTCAGCGTGATGTCGCGCGCCGTCCCGATCGGCGTGGCGACGAAATAAAGCCCGGCGGGAAGTTGCTTTTTCTCGATATTCACCGATTGTCCATGTTGCGGGAACATTTACTCCGCTCCTTGTTGCGCATAGTCTGTACCGGTCCGCAAGCCACCAGCCAAAGTGAGAGAGCCAATCATGACCCTGTTGACGAAAACAGCCCGCCGTTGGGCCAGGCGTAGCGTTCTTGCCCTTGGCTGCCTTGCGTTGGCAGCCTGTGTGACCCCCGGGCCGGGCGTTGGTATGGGCCCGCGAATCGATACCAGCAAGCCGGTACCGGTGGCCTTGCTGGTGCCGCGCGGCTCAGGTCAGGCGGGCGACGACATCCTCGCCGCCGCGCTGGAGAACGCGGCCCGGCTTGCCATCGCCGATCTGCAGGGCGTCAAGATCAATCTCAAGGTCTATGCCACTGCCGGCAACCCCCAACAGGCCGCCACGGTAGCAACCCAGGCGGTGAGCGACGGCGCCAAGATCATTCTTGGCCCGGTATATGCCAGTTCCGCCGCCGCCGTGGGCAATGCCGTCGCCTCGCGCAATATCAACGTGCTGGCGTTTTCCAACAACACCGATATCGCGGGCCGCAACGTCTTTGTTCTGGGCCACACTTTCGAGAACACCGCCGACCGGCTGGTCAGCTATGCCGTGCGCCAGGGCAAGAGCCGGATCATGGTTGTAAACGGCCAGGACGCGGCCGAGGAGAAGGGACGCGCCGCGATCATCGCCGCCATGGGCCGGCATGGTGCCACACCTGCCGGAACCTCGTCGTTCGAGATGAGCCAGAACGGTGTGGTGCAGGCTGTCACCGGGATCTCGAAAACCGCCAAGGCGAACGGGGCGCAGGCGATCTTCATGACGTCCGGCACCGCCGGCGCCTTGCCGATTCTGTCGCAAATGCTGGTCGACTACGGCATCAGTAACACCGGCACACAGTTCATCGGATTGCAGCGTTGGGACATCCCCGCCACGGCGCTGGAGCTTGGCCCGCTGCAGGGCGGCTGGTTCGCCATCCCGTCGCCGCATCTGACTCAGCAATACACCGCCCGGTATTCAGCCGCCTATGGCAAGCCGCCACACCCAATCTCGGGGCTGGCCTATGATGGAATAGCCGTCGTCGGAACATTGGTGCAAACCGGCCAGTCCGACGCACTGAACACCACAGGGCTGACGCGGTCGGTCGGGTTTGCCGGTGTCAACGGCCTTTTCCGGCTGCGTCCGGATGGCACCAACGAGCGTAGGCTGGCCATCGCCACGCTCGCGGAAAAGCAGGTGAAAATCATTGAGCCCGCACCAGGAGCTTTCGTCGATCTCGGGTCCTGACCGGGCAGCAGGGCAGATGCAGGCAGAGGCGCCGGGCGGGTTGATCTGTCCGGCCGCCGAGATTTTCGACGCCAGCGCCAACGCCGCAGCGCTGGCGTCGGTCAGCCGCGAGGCCGCCGATGGCCGGGCGATGCGCGCCGGTACCGTCGAGGTGTTGCAGGCGGCGCTGACCCGGGGCCGTATGGCGATTGCCGCAGCGTTCCTGGCCGACCCGAAAAACGCGCGGCCTGCGGTGCGGTCCTATGCCTGGCTTACCGATTGCGTGGTGCGCGCGGTGCTGGACGTGGCGCAGACCCATCTGCACCCGATCTCGAACCCCACCATATCCGAACGTATCGCGGTTCTGGGCGTCGGTGGCTATGGCCGGGCTGAGATGGCGCCCTTTTCGGATGTCGATCTGCTGTTTCTTACCCCCTACAAGATCACCCCCTGGTCCGAGAGCATCATCGAATCGATGCTGTATGTCCTGTGGGATCTGCATCTGAAGGTCGGCCATGCCAGCCGCACGGTAACCGATTGCGTGCGGCTGGGGCGCGAGGACTACACCATCCGCACCGCGCTGCTGGAGCACCGTTATATCGGCGGCTACGAACCGCTGGAAGCCGAACTGCGCGAGCGGCTCTGGGCCGATCTTTTTCGCAACACCGCCACCGAGTTCATTGAGGCCAAGCTGGCCGAGCGCGCTGTGCGCCACAAAAAGCAGGGCGGCCAGCGCTATATGGTCGAACCCAATGTCAAGGAGGGCAAGGGGGGGCTGCGCGATCTGCAGTCGCTGTTCTGGATCGACAAGTACCTGCACGAGGTACAGGACACCGCCGAACTGGTGCGCATGAACGTGTTCCGGCAAGAGGAGCACGACGCCTTTCTCGACGCCGAGAACTTCCTGATGGCAGTGCGCTGCCATCTGCACCTGATCGCACGGCGGGCGCAGGACCAACTGAACTTTGACCTGCAGGTCGAGGTGGCCGCGCGCATGGGGTACACCGATCACGGCGGACGCCGCGCGGTAGAGCATTTCATGCAGGATTATTTCCGCCAGGCCACCATGGTGGGCGAACTGACCCGCATTTTCCTGACCGCGCTGGAACAGCGCCACGTCAAGAAGGAGCCCGCGATCCTGGCCTTTTTCCGCCGTCGCCGCGCCAAGGCGGGCTACAGGATAGAGGGTAACCGGCTGAACGTCGCCGACGAAGAGGCGTTCTTTGCCAACAAGCTGAACGTCCTGCGGCTGTTCGAGGAGGGCTTGCGCACCGGGCGGCTGATCCATCCCGACGCCATGCGCATGGTTACCGCAAATCTCGATATGATCGACGACGAGATGCGCGCCGACAAGGAAGCCACGCGCATCTTCTGCGATCTGCTGCTGAACCACGGCAATCCCGAGCGCGCCCTTCGGCGGATGAACGAGCTGGGGGTGCTGGCGGCCTTCGTTCCAGAGTTTGAGCCCATCGTGGCGATGATGCAGTTCAACATGTATCACAGCTATACGGTGGATGAGCACACCATCCAGTGCATCTCTATTCTGGCCCAGATCGAGCGCGAGGAACTTGTCGAGGAGCTGCCCGTCGCCAGCGCCATTCTGAAAGAGGGCGTGAATCGCAAGGTGCTGTACTTGGCGCTGCTGCTGCACGATATCGGCAAGGGCCGCGAAGAGGCGCACGAGGTGCTGGGCGCCCATATCGCCCGCGTGGTCGCCCCGCGCATGGGGATGAAGAAACCCGAGGCCGAAACCGTCGAATGGCTGGTGCGCCATCACCTGCTGATGTCCGACATGGCGCAGAAACGCGACATCGCCGACCCACGAACGGTGCGAGAGTTCGCCAAGGCCGTGCAGACCCGTGACAGGCTGGATCTGCTGACGGTGCTGACCGTGTGCGACATCCGCGGCGTCGGCCCGAATGTCTGGAACAACTGGAAAGCCTCGCTGCTGCGCGCGCTCTATCGCCAGACCTGCCGGGCGATGGAGGACGGGCTGGAGGCGCTGAACCGCGGTGCCCGCGGCACCGAGGCCAAGCGCAACCTGAGAGAGCGGCTCGAAGGTTGGGATGCCAAGGACATCAAGCGGGAACTGGGCCGCCACTACGACCCGTACTGGCAGGGTATGCACGTCACAGCGCATTTCGATTTCGCCGAGCTGTTGCTTGGTATCGGCGAGGAAGAGATCCGTATCCGCCTGACCCCCGACCCTGACCGCGACGCAACTCGCGCCTGTTTCGCGATGCATGACCATCCCGGCATCTTCAGCCGGATGTGCGGCGCGCTGGCTCTGGTCGGCGCCAATATCAAGGACGCACGCACCTTCACCTCGAAAGACGGCTGGGCCACGGCGGCGTTCTGGGTCCAGGACATCACCGGCGCGCCCTACAAGGCAGAGCAGTTGCACCGCCTGCGCCGGATGATCGAGCGTACCATGGCCGGAGAGGTCATCACCCGCGACGCCATCCGCGACCGCGACAAGATCAAGAAACGCGAACGGGCCTTTCGGGTGCCCACCTCGATCACCTTCAACAATGACGGCTCTGAGATCTACACCATCATCGAGGTCGATACCCGTGACCGGCCCGGTCTGTTGTTCGATCTGACAAGGACGCTGGCCAGCAACCACATCCAGATCTCCAGCGCGGTGATCGCCACCTATGGCGAGCAGGTGGTCGACAGCTTTTATGTCAAGGATATGGTGGGCCTGAAATGCTACTCCGAGGCCAAGCAGAAGGCGCTGGAAAAGAAGCTCCGCGAGGCCATCGAAAGCGGCGCCGAACGGGCCCGGGCATAACACCAGTCCGTCTGAATTCCGGGCTTTGACCCTGCTATTGCCAATCTCGTTGTCTTGCCGATCATCTGCCCGCGGCAGGGCTATCTGGCGAACACACTCTCCAGGCCTCGCTGAAGTATGCCAATCATTTCGTCAATCTGGGCCGTCGTGATCGTCAGGGGCGGCGACATGACAGCGGTGGAGTAGACTGGCCGTAGCAGCAGCCCATTGTCCTGACAGAACTGGTCAACCTCCAGCAGGAACGCTATGTCACGGTCCTCATCGGGATGGTCAGGGTCCAGGCAGCACTCTACACCGGCCATGAGACCCAGGACCCGAACGTCACTGACCATTGGCAGATCGGCCAGCGCGCGCAAGCGTTGCTCGAAATGCGGGGCAACGGTCTGCACGTGGTCCAACAATCCCTCACGGTCAAATATGTCAAGATTGGCCAACGCCGCGGCAGCCGCGACCGGGTGGCCGGAATAGGTGAAGCCGCTAAAAAATCCCTTGTAGTCGTTGGACACCTTCCCGATGTCCGCCATCAGCCGGTCTGAAATGAATAGTGCACCCATTGGCACGTAGCCCGAGGTTAGCCCCTTGGCCGTGGTCAGCATGTCGGGTTCGACGCCGAAGACGTCCTTGCTGGCAAATGTGTGGCCCAGACGTCCGAAAGCAGTCACAACCTCATCCGCGATGAACAACACGTCATGTTTGCGGCAAACCTCGTGGCAGCGTCTGAAATACCCATCCGGCGGGATGATGACACCGCCCGAGGCCAAAACCGGCTCGGCGATGAAAGCCGCCACCTTGTCAGCGCCAAGGTCAAGGATCTTGTTTTCAAGGTCCGCGACCTTTGCATCGCAGAATTCTGCAACCGACATGCCCGCGGGTCGTTTTCCCGGGTTGGGATTGGGGATGAGATGCACCCGGTCCTCGACCATGTCCATGTTTTCTTTTTCGAGCATTTTGCCAGAGCAGGAGGCCGACAGATACGTGCTGCCGTGGTAGGCGCCAACGCGGGCGATGATTTGCTTCTTGTCTGGGCGCCCGAGGCAGTTGTTGTAGAAGAACGCAAAACGCAGGGCGGAATCTACCGCTGTAGAGCCACCGGTGGTGAAGTAGACATTGTTCAGATCACCTGGGGCGAGACCAGCCAGCCGCTCTGCCAGGATGGCGGTGGGCGGTGCGGTCACTGACCAGGGGGAGAAATAGGCAAGATCGCGCATCTGTGCGGCGACGGCCTCTACAATCTCCTCGCGCCCGTGGCCCGCATTGACGCACCACATGCCACCGGGGCCGTCGATCAGCCGGTTGCCATCGCTGTCGGTGACGTAGATGCCGTCGGCCCGCGTGATGACGGTTCGGGCCTCCTGCCCGATCGTGGTGACATCCTCCCATGGATGCATGAAATGCCGGTCCATGGCTTGAATGTCCTGCGTCGTCCCGGTCCTGGCGGTCTTCATGTTCTTGATCCTTTTGCATAGGGCCCATCGCCAAGGCAGGCCCGCAATTGCCCATCTGCGTCAGATCTGTACCCCGATCCGCAGCCCTTCCAAAACGCCCTCTTCCACAGTGCGGGGGCACAAAGCGTCACCTATCACGTGCCATTCGCCATCCCAGTCCCGCAAGTCGTCAGCAAGCCCGGTCGCGGGCTGGTGGCCAAGCGCCAGGACGGTGGTATCGACACCCTCAAGTACAATCGCTTCGCCGCTCAGCGTGTGCTGGAAATAGGCGCTGTTGCCATCTGCCCCATAGAGGCGGGCGTAGGGTATGACCTCGACCCCAAGCCGGTGCAGGTCGCCCAGCCATTTGTCACGGGCATATTGCGGGATGGTCTGGCCGGCAGTCATGCCATTGACCGCAAGGCGCACATGGCAGCCGTTGCGGGCCAGTTGCTCGGCCAGGCCCAGCCCGATCCAGTCACAGCGCCAATCGGCGATCACGACCCGGGATCCGGGGTTGGCAGCACCCTGCATTATCTGCCAGGCCGTGACGATATGCGCG
Organism: Paracoccaceae bacterium; assembly: GCA_024226455.1. Taxonomy (GTDB): domain Bacteria; phylum Pseudomonadota; class Alphaproteobacteria; order Rhodobacterales; family Rhodobacteraceae; genus JAAELR01. The sequence continues at coordinate 12,065 of JAAELR010000015.1, read as the reverse complement.
TCTTCCTCGCCGCCGATGGCCGGAGCATAAGGGCGGGCGCCGGTGGCCAGAACAACGGTATTGGGTGCGACCCGGTCAATCAGTTCACGCGTAACCTCGACCCCCAGTTCGATAAGAGCGCCGGCGGCAGATGCTTCCCGGGAGAGGTTCTGGGTGATGCCGCCAAACTCGGCCCGCCCCGGCAAAAGCTGGGCCAGGTTGATCTGACCGCCCAGTGTCTGGCTCGCCTCGTAAAGCGTTACCCGGTGCCCTCGTTCGGCAGCGGTGGCGGCGGCCTTCAAACCTGCGGGGCCGCCACCTACAACCATGACGGTGCGCGGGGTTTCGGTTGGCGCGAGGGTTCCAAACGTCAACTCGCGACCGGTCTCTGGGTGTTGGATGCACGAGATCGGATAGCCGTTCAGCATGTGCCCGATGCAGGCCTGATTGCAGCCGACACAGGCGCGAATTGCCTCGGTATCGCCAGAGCGCGCCTTGTCCGGCATCAGCGGATCGGCAATCATCGCGCGGGTCATGCCGCACATGTCAGCTTGTCCGGAGTTCAGGATTTCCTCGGCGATTTGCGGCTGATTGATTCGACCGGCGACGAAAACCGGCAGGGTGATCGCTGCCCGGAGAGCCGCGGCCAGAGGCGCGGTATAGCCGGCTTCAAACGCCATGGTCGGCACGATATGCACCGAACCGGCAAGGCCCGCCGATGTGCCTGCCGTCACGTTGAGATAGTCCAGCACCCCGTCACCAGCCAGCGCCCGCGCGATGTCGAGGCATTCGGCGCTGCCTAGCCCATCGTGGTCTTTTTCATCCGCCGACATGCGTATGCCGATGGCCATATCCGGCCCTGCACCGGCGCGCACCGCCGCCAACACCTCGCGGGCAAATCGCAGGCGGTTGTCAAAACCGCCGCCATAGGTGTCTGTGCGGACATTGACGCGCGGGTTGAAAAACTGGGCGATCAGATAGCCGTGCGAAGCGACGACCTCGATCCCGTCAAGCCCGGCTTGCCGGATACGGCCCGCTGCCGCCTGGAACCCGGCGACCACATCGCCGATCAGGTCGCTCGACATCGCTTGCGGCATGACGTGAAAACGCTCGTTCGGAATGGCCGAGGGCGCCACGGCAACGGCCTGTGTGCCGTCGGCGGCCAGCGTCATTTCACGCCCCGGATGCGAAAGCTGGGCAAAAACCTTGCAGCCATGCGGCTGACAGGCCTGCGCGATGCGGCGATAGCCCGGAATACAGGCGTCGTCATAGGCGCGGATCGCCGGGCGGCCACTGACGCCCGAAACATGCGCGCGGGCGGCTTCGAGAATGATCAGCCCCGCGCCTCCTCTGGCACGGGCCTGATGGTAGGCCACCATGGCATCGCTTGGGAGGCCATTTTCCAGCATGACCGCCATGTGACCGGTCGAAAAGATGCGGTTTTTCAGATCAACCGGACCGACAGTCAATTCGTGGAACAGGCTGGGAAACCGGGCGTTCATTGATCCGCCGCCTCGCCATCCTTGCTGCGCAGGGCGCGCAGGCGTTTCAGGCCCTGGTGATGGGCGGTGCAGGAATCACAGGTTGGGCTTTCTGCCACCGCGTCGGCCTGCGGCGTCGGGCGTTCAGGCTTGAAGATCAGCACGGCGCTGACCGAGAGCGCCACAACAACGGCGGCGATCATGGTTGCCCGCCGTTTCCTCACCGCGCGGCTTTCGTCATCGCCGCGGTATCTGCTCCGACATCTACGCGGTCATGCTTCAGGGGTTCGTCCGGGTCGACCGGGGCATCCAGCTCGCGGGCGTATTTGTGCCCGGCATAGGTGGCGGCGGCGATGATTGCGGGGGCTTCGCAGTCACCAATGCGTAAAAGGCTGAAGGGCAGCTTGTCGATCTGCCCGTCCACACTGGCCAGCAACTCATGATAAAGCGCATCGTTCGGGCGCCGGTAGCTGACCATGACCACGGAGGCCACGGCGCGCGGGTTCTCGGCGCCCGAGTACGCACACTTCAGCAGCGCGCAATCGCCGTCAAAGCTGTGCAGGCTGTGCGACACGATGGTCTCGACCCCCAGCTTCATCAGATGGGTGCGCACCCGCCAGCGTTCCGATGTCTTTTCGGCCCAGTCCGAGATATTGTCGGCCGGGGTGGCCAGCGACACCGCGTGGCCCGCGGACCTGAGGTGTTCGGCAATGACACCGCCCAGATAATAGCCGTCCTCGTCGTAAACCAGAACGGGCCCGGGCGGGGGCAGGGTACCGGACATGATGTCATCGGGGGTCAGAATCACCGGCGTCGTGCCGGGCACTGCGACGGAAACGAACACCTCGCCATCGAACCGCTCGCGTCGCCAGGTCGCGCCGGTCGCAATGGCCACGTGATCGGCTTCAAAGGCAAAGACATCGTCTGCCGTCAGCGGGCTTTCGCGGTAAACCTCGACATTGGGAAGGTTCAACAGTTCATGTTCGCGGTAATTGCGCACGCGGGCATACTCGCTCATCCCCGGCAGGGCGCATTCCCGGGTGACGCGGCCACCGAGATCGCGGCGGGCTTCGGCCAGTGTCACGTGATAGCCGCGTTCACCCAGGGCGCGTGCAGCCTCTAACCCCGCGGGGCCAGCGCCGACGATCAACACATTGTCGTCCGAGCCTTTCGCGGCGATCTCTTCGGGGTGCCAGCCCTTGCGCCATTCCTCGCCCATCGTCGGGTTCTGGGTGCAGCGGATCGGCACGCCCAGGGAGTCGCCCGCGTAGCAGACATTGCAGCCGATGCACTCGCGGATCGAATCCACCCGGCCCTGTTCAATCTTTTCCGGCAGGAATGGGTCGGCGATCGACGGGCGCGCGGCGCCGATCAGATCGACGATGCCGCGTTTGACCTGACTGACCATGGTATCGGGTGAGGTAAAGCGGCCCACGGTGACAACCGGCTTGCTGGTCACCGACTTCACGAAATCCATGTAGGGTTCCAACGGCGCCTCTTTGACAAAGCGCGACACGCCCATTTCCAGCGAATAGTCGGCGACGTTGATGTCCCAAAGGTCGGGTAGTTCGGCGAGCATTTCGAACATCTCGCGCCGTTCGCCATGGACCGGCACGCCATCTTCGCCGATCTCGTCATCGGTCGAAAACCGCACTGCCACGGCGCAGCGGTCGCCCACGGCTTCCTTGGCGTCCTGGATCAATTCGCGCACCAGCCGGGTGCGGTTTTCCAGCCCGCCGCCGTATTCATCCGAGCGGGTGTTCATGCGCGGGTTGAGGAAGTTGGAGATCAGGTAGCCGTGGGTGGCGTAGACATAGACGATGTCGAACCCGGCGTCCCTGGCCCGCAGCGCGGCGCGGCGATGCCAGTGGCGCAAGGTCCCGATATCTGTCTTGTCCATGGCGCGGGTCTGGAACGGGTTGCCGACGGAATTGGGATAGTTGTCCAGATCCATCGAAACCTCGCGCGTCAGCATGTTCGAGGTGCGAATGCCACCATACCACAATTCGGCGCCCGCCAGCGCGCCGTGGGCGTGGACATTGTCGGTCATCAACGAATGCGCGCGGATATCGCTGTCATCCCAGAGTGAGGCGCAGGGGTGCGGTGTGTCATCAGAACTGGGGTGGATTGAGTTGTATTCGGTTGAGACCACGCCCCAGCCGCCCGCGGCCTTCATGCCGCGCATCTCGGCCAGCATGCGCGGACGTTGCCAACCCATGCCGGTACAATGCGGCACCTGATAAAAGCGGTTCTTTGCCACCACGGGCCCGATTTTCACAGGCTCGAACAGAACGTCATAACGGGGGTCACGGGCCATATGGCACCTCGGGGTTGTTGCTTGGTCAATCGGTGGCCAGCGAGGGCAGTTCGCGGCGGAAGGGAACACCCTGAACGGGAGGTTCGCCGTGTTCGCGGGCAAAGCGGTGACCGGAATAGACGGCCGCGGCAATTGTGCCGGGCGAATAGCAGTCGCCGATCCGGGTCACCGATTTCAACGCCGAACCCGCGCCGGAGGTGAGCGTGTCATAGAGGTCATCTTGCGCATCGCGCATGGTCACCATCACCACCGCGTTGCACGGCAGGGTCATGGCCTGATCGGTGTAGACACAGGAAAGCTCGACGTGATCGGCGTGGATCGAGGACAGGTTGTTCAGCGGCACGATCTTCACGCCCAGTTCCATCAGGCGGGTCTGGATCCTGCCTTGTTCCATGGTGTTATGGGTCCAGTGGGACACGTCGGCCATCGGGGTGACATAGGTGACGTTCAGCTCGTCGAGGCGCAGCTTTTCGGCCAGAATCCCGCCCATGTAGTAATGATCGTCATCGAACACCACGACCGGGCCATCGGGAACCCTGCCGGACATGATCTCATCCGGGGTCAGGACGGTTGCGCCCGCCGCCGCTGGGATCGCAACATGGTTGTGGCGGCCAATGCCATGGCGGGCCCAGGTCGACCCGGTGGCTATGACCACATGTTCGGCGCCAAATTCGGTCACGTCCCCGGCTGTCAATCGGCTGTCGAAATACAGCTGCACATTCGCCATCTGGCTGATCTGATAGGCGCGGTAATCAACCACGCGCTGCCACTGCGATAGGCCGGGAAGCTGGCTTTCGCCTATCAGCCGCCCACCCACCCGGGTGCCGGCCTCGGCCAGCGTCACCTCATGGCCGCGCAGGGCCAGCGCACGCGTCGCCTCCAGCCCGGCAGGCCCGGCACCGACAACCAGAATTCCGTCATCATGTTTCTTGGTCGCGATGTTTTCGGGGTGCCAGCCGCGCCGCCATTCCTCGCCCATTGTCGGGTTTTGCGTGCACCGCATTGGGGTGGCAAGGAAATCTCCGGTGACGCATATGTTGCAGCCGATGCATTCGCGGATATCCTCGACGCGGCCTTCGTCGATCTTGTTGGGCAGGAACGGGTCGGCAATCGAGGGGCGCGCGGCGCCGATCAGATCAAGCTGACCGCTCTTGATCAGCGACACCATGGCATCGGGGGAAGTATATCGGCCAACCCCCGCCACCGGTTTCCCGGTCACCTGCTTGACGAACCTGACATGGCTATCCTGAAAGCCTTCAGGCTCGAACCGGGAGGTGGCGCTGTCGTTCGGCCAGCCGCTGATATTCACGTCCCACAGATCGGGCAGATCGGCCAGCAGTTCGACCACGTCGCGGCCTTCGCCGCCGCTGGTCAGCCCGTCAGGGCCGTTCAGCTCTTCAACGCCAAAGCGGATCGCCACGGCGCAGCGATCTCCGACTGCCTCTTTGGTGTCCTGCAAGACCTCCCGGATCAGGCGCGCGCGGTTTTCAAGGCTGCCACCGTATTCATCCGACCGGTCATTGCGACGCGACAGGAAATGCACGAGGGTAGTCATGTCGTGGCCACAGTAGAGATAGACGATGTCATACCCGGCCTGTTTCGACCGGATCGCGGCATCAACATGCATCTTGCGGAACGCCTTGATGTCGGCCTTGTCCATGGCGCGGGTCTGGATCGGTTCCAGCAGGTCTATGGGGCGGGCCGATGGCCCCATGGGAATCTCGCGGCTGTAGTTGTTGGATGCCCCACCGCCCAGATGCGCCGGTTCGATCCCGGCCAGCGCGCCGTATTCATGCACCGCATCCGCCATCCGCGCCAAAAGCGGGATGTCGCGGTCGTCCCACAGCCGCCCTTCGGGAATCGGGCTAAGCTCGGACGTATGGCTGATTTCAACCTCTTCGGTGTTGATCACGCCCCAGCCACCCTCGGCCTTGACGCGTCGCATCTCGACCCAGCTGGATGGGTATTGATGCCCCATGCCATTGCAATGCGGCACCTGATAGAAACGGTTCTTTGCCGTCACAGGCCCGATCTGAACAGGTTCAAACAGGATGTCATAACGCGGATCTCTGGCCACGGGTTATCCTTTGCAATCTTTCGGTGCGGGTGGCTGAAAATGCCCGGGGAACATCTGGGCAAGATACGCCTCGATACGCCGCATCGCGTCAAAACGCGAAAACTCACCCGGATACATCAGGATATTGAGCCAGAAACCATCGTAGAGCCCTTCCAGCATGAAGGCGACATCCGTGGCATCGACGTTTTCGTAACAGCCCTCGGCGATGATCTGGCGACACAGATCTTCCGTTTGGTCACGGCGTTCCGCATCGATTTCATTTGCCAGTTTGCGGTAAGAGGCCCGCGCACCCGCCTCGCCGAAAAACCCGTACCACACAGCGATTTTCTTGCGATTGCAGATGCTTGGGTGAAAATGCGCCGCAACGATGGCGATCAGTTTGCCGGCTGGCGCAAGATCGGCCTTGTCATAGCTCTTTTTCCAGAATTCGTGATGTTCCTCGGCCAGAAACCGCAAGGTTTCCTCGAACAGGTTATCCTTGGTCGAGAAATGGAAATTGGCCAACCCGATGGACAGGCCCGCGGTGCGGGTGACTGTTGTCATGGTGGTTTTTGCGATGCCGTGCTTGGCAATGCTTTCGACCGTGGCATCAATCAGCTGCTGCCGGCGCACCTGTCTGGAGGCCGTGCGGGGCTTTTTGGCTTTGCTGCCTTCGGTTGTAGCCTCTGCTTCACTCATATTTCACCTGGGACTGGCAATGCCGGGTTCTGGCTGCCAATTTACCCATCCTCCAGAACCACGAAAGCGTTTTCGTCCCAGCTCAGCCAGACGGGGCGTTTGTCTTCGGCCTTTCCATCGGCGCGTTGCCGGTTTTGCGCCGAAACGGCGACGGGCTGAGATACGCCGTCAACACGGACGTAATAGTGGCTGCGCTCGCCCAGATAGGCAGCATTTTCCAACAGCCCCCTGGCGTTGCTGCCCGCCTCGGGGGCATTTTCCGACACCGTCAGTTTCTCGGGGCGGACCGCGAGGCAAACCGATTGCCCGGGGCGCAGGCCGGACGGCACATTGCCCGCGCGGACCTCTCCCAACCCGACGGCATCGACTTTGGCAATACCGTCATTGATTGCGCTGACGGTGCCGTCGAAAAAGTTCATCGTTCCGATGAAACTGGCAACATCGCGGTTCACCGGGTTTTCGTATAGCCGCGTTGGCGTATCGACCTGCAGATCGCGGCCCTGCGCCATCACCGCGATACGGTCAGAGAGCGTCAAAGCCTCTTCCTGATCGTGGGTAACGAAGACGAAGGTGATGCCAACGGTCTTCTGCAAGGCGCGCAGTTCAAGCTGCATCTGTTCGCGCAACTGCTTGTCGAGCGCGCCAAGCGGTTCGTCCAGCAGCAGGACCTTGGGGCGCAGGATCAGCGAACGCGCCAGGGCGATCCGCTGGCGCTGGCCGCCCGAAAGCTCGTTGGCCTTGCGGTCGCCATAGTCAGGCAGCTTGATCAGCTCCAGCATCTCGTCGACCATTTCATAACGTTTGGCCCTGGCGAGTTTCTGCTTTCGCAATCCATAGGCAATGTTGTCACGCACGTTCAGATGCGGGAAAATCGCGTAGCTCTGGAACACCATGTTGACGGGACGGTGGTGTGGAGGCACGTCCGACATCGGCTGCCCGTCGATGTAAATCTCACCAGAGGTCGGGCTTTCGAACCCGGCAAGCATGCGCAACAGCGTGGTCTTGCCACAGCCCGACGATCCTAGCAGCGAGAAGAACTCGCCATGCTGGATGTCGATGGAAACATCCGCGATGGCCTGGAACTTGCCAAAGAACTTGTTGACGTTTCGGATCGAAATGAAGGCGTCGTTTTGCGTCATCGGGTCATTCACTTTTTCGAAGCAGCGGCATGGGCGTCGCGGTTGATCCATTGCCCAAGGAAGACCAGGACGAAGGACACGACCAGGATGATCGATGCGAGCGCAAGGATGGATGGGAATTCTTTCGGGAACCGCAGTTGAGCCCAGATATACATCGGCAGGGTCGGGTCGGTTCCGGTCAGGAAGAACGCCATGATGAACTCGTCAAACGACACAGTGAAAGTCAGCAAAAGGCTGGCCAACACGCCCGGGAACACCATCGGAAAGGTGACCCGCCAAAAGGTCCACCAGGCGTTTTCACCCAGATCGGCCGAGGCTTCCTCGATCGCGGGGTCAAACCCTTCGAAGCGCGGGATCATGGTGGCGATGGCAAAGGGCAGGCAGACAATGACGTGACCAATGGTAACGGTATATAGCGACAGCGATATGCCCATCCGGCTGAGCAACACCAGCAATGCGACGCCAAAGATGATGCCAGGCACCACCAACGGCAGCATGATGAACCCGACAAGCGGGCCCTTGCCCGGGATTCTGTAACGGGTGATCGCCTTGGCGGCAAACATGCCCAGCCCTGTCGCAAAGACCGAGGTGGCAATGCCGACCTGAATGCTGTTGCGCAGCGCCGCCCAGACCGGCTCGCGGTCCATCAGCTCGACATACCATTGGAAAGTGAAGCCCTTGAGCGGGAACCTGACGTAGACCGAGTCGTTGAAACTGAACAGTGGCAGAAACAGCACCGGCACATAGAGCACGATCAAGAACAGCGCGGCATAGAACTGAAGCGGGCGGTTCGGGCGCTTGATATAGGATGTGTGGCTCATGAGATCCGCTTTCGCACGAAGTTGGTCGCGGCCATGAAGCCAAGCGCAATCGCCCCGATCGACAGCATCAGGATGATCGACAGCGCGGCCCCCATCGGCCAGTCGTTGATGGCGCCGAATTGTTTCTGGATCAGGTTGCCGATCATCGCGCCATCCGGCCCGCCAAGCAGGGCGGGCGTGATGTAGTCGCCCGTGGTGGGAATGAAGATAAGCAGGCTGGCGGAAATCACACCGGGCATCGACAGCGGCAGAGTTATCCGCAGGAACCGCGCCATCGGGCCGTCGCCCAGGTCCGTCGCCGCCTCTAGCAGGGACCTGTCGATTTTTTCCAGCGAGACATACATCGGCAGGATGGCAAAAGCCGCCCAAGCATGGGCCAGCGTGATGACAACCGCAGACTGGCTGTATAGCAAGAACTCAAGCGGTGCCTCGATCAGCCCAAGCGTCATCAGGAAGGAATTGATCACGCCCTCGTAGCCAAGCACAACCTTCCAGGCAAAGACGCGCAGCAGATAGCTGGTCCAGAATGGCAGGGTGATCAGCACGATCCACATCATCTTGTTGCGATGCACATGAAACGCGACGAAGTAGGCCATCGGATAGGACAAAAGCACGGTGGCGATTGTGGCCATGGCCGACATTTTCAACGACCGCGTCAGCAGCGCGCCGTAGATCGGGCGTTCGGCCGCTTTTTCGTAATTTGCCGTGGTAAGCGCGGTGTCAAACCCGAACCCTGCCTGGGTCCAGAAACTCATTGTCACCAGAATGCCGAACGGCACCAGAATGCCGATGGTCATGATCAGCAGCGTGGGTGTCAGCAGGGAATACCCGCGGGCGGCTTCGGAACGCTGAAGCAGCATGCCGATCCTGCCGGTTCTTGGCAGAGCAGTGGCGTGGTCGGGCGCCGGCGTGATCTGTCCAGTCATGTCAAACGGGCTCCTACCAAGACAGACGGTCTGGGTGATCCCTGGCGGTCAACGCGTCAGGGCAAGCGGTTTCGGGCGTCCGGGCCCGCCGGGCGCAATGCGCCGGGCGGGCCCGAAGCAGCGAGATCTAGAAGCCGGATTTGATTTCCTCGAACAGCCCGTTCATCTTGGTTTCCCATTCTTGGCTTTGTGGCACCTGGAAGTGCCCGGCCGCCAGAATGTCCGCCGGTGTCTTGCTGAGGCCGAGGCTTTGCAGGGTCTCATCATCGAAGTCGTCGAAGGATTTCAGGTTCGAGTGCCCGTAGCCATAATCGTTGATCATGAACTTGCCGGACTCGACGCTGAGCAGCGAGTCGATGATGTCATAGGCAAGATCCAGATTGGGCGCGTCCTTGTGGATCATCAGGCCACAAACCCAGGTCAGCGCACCCTCTTTCACATTGGCGAATTTCACTGGCACGCCTTCGGATTTCAGCAGCGTGGCAGAGCTGTTCCAGGTCATGGCCGCGACCATCTCGCCAGACGAAAGCGCCTGTTCCAGCGTCGTGGTGTCGTCGGTGTAGGTGCGGATCAGGGGGCGTTGTTCGCGCATGACGGCGGCGATCTTTGTAAAGGCCTCGTCGGTGTGGATCTCATTCATCGGCACACCGGCCTTGATCGCGCCACACCACCAGGCGTCACCACCAGAGGCAAGGCTGCCCAGACGGCCCGAATAGCGTTTGTCCCATAGCATATCCCAGCTTTCCTCGCCCTCAACCTCGAAAAGGTCAGTGCGATAGGTGATAGAGGTCTGGCCCCAGTCAAACGGTGCCAGCCAGACCTTGCCGTCTTGCGGGTCGTTACCGTTCAGCTCGACCAGCTCTGGCATCACGTTCGGCCAGTTCGACAGGCGGCTGGTATCCACCCGCTGGAACAGGCCAGACTTCACCCAACGCGGCAGGCCGGAATTGCACGGATGAGACACGTCGACAACAAAGCCGCCGCGCATCTTGGTCAAAGCCTCTTCGGCGCCGCCAAAGATCGCGAAATTCGGGTCTTCGCCGTGCTGTTCCCTGTAGGGCACGAACAGCTCTGGGATGTCATAGCCGCCCCAGGTGAAGAATGTGCCCTGGTCTTCTGCGGCGGCGGCAGCCTGGCGCGGGACCATTGGCGAGGCGACAACCCCGACCCCCGCCGCCAAAAGCGATTTGGTGAATGTCCGGCGGCTCAGCTTGCCCTCTTTTACCGATCCAAGTTGATCAACTACGTCCATTTCTTCGTCTCCCTGATGTCGGCGCTTTGCCATCACGGCGCGCCATCCAAGCACAGGTGTTTCGCTTCTGATGAGCCCGGGTGCGTTACGGCGCAGCACCTCTTTCACACCTGAAACACCGCTATTGCAGGCCACGATTGCGGCCCATCAATTGAATGCTCGTTCAATGACTGGGTTGATTTTTGAGTCGAGTCAAGTCAGCATTTGCCAAATCTCGTGGAATCATTTGCACTGAATGGCCCCGGAGATGGACCAGAAAACAGATGCTGCGAACGCAAAGGAAGCAGGCCATGACACAGCCAGAACGGGTAATCCGACTTGAACCGAACGGCCCTGCAGCCACGGGCATGCCCGAGATGGAATGCGACCCGGCAGGGTTTCAGTCGCCGCTGCCGACGCAGCATCTGCACGTCTACTACAACGACCCCGAAACCGGGTTCAGCGTCGGTGTCTGGGACACCAGCGCCATGCAAGAGGCGCTCGGCCCCTACCCCGGCGATGAGTTCGTCTGGGTTCTGGAAGGCGCCTTCGACATGCTCGACGGCGACGGCGGCGCGGTTCATTGCCCACCCAACTCCTGCGTCGCTTTCCGCAATGCCGCGCCGGTCAGCTGGAAGCAGGAGGGCTATCTAAAGAAATTCTACATCACCTACATAGACCCCAAGGCCAAAACCCCAAAGATCAAATCGGCTGACGGCGCCATTCAGGTTCTGGACCCCGGCGTTGAGCTGGAGGTGATGGAGGATACCGAACCCTTTGAAATCGCAGGCCGCGCCCCGGTTCAGAAAAACCACACCCTGTTCACCAACGACGCGGGAAACTTCTTTGTCGGCACCTGGGAAAGCGGCCCGATGGTCAGCGAAATGCGCCCCTTCCCGACCCATGAATTCGTCCGCATGCTGGAAGGCGAAGTGACGATCACCGAACAGGATGGCACCAGCCAAACCTTCAGGGCAGACGACTGTTTCTTTGTACCCAAGGGCACGGTGTGCAGCTGGTCGATCCCGACCAGAGTCAAAAAGCACTACGCGATTCTGGATGCAAGTTGACCATGGTCATGCCGCTTCCACCGGATGAACTGGTTCTCGAAACCAGGCGGCTGACCCTGCGACCCGTAACCTTGTCGGAAGCGGATTTGGCGCTGGCCATCTACACGGATGCAGAAGTCGTCAAATACGTATGCGACGTCATGATGCCTGATGAAGCGCTTGAATACTTCCACAACAACGACACCCGCCGCGGGGCTGGCGGGCGCCTTGGCACATGGTCGCTGACACGCAAGGACAGCGGCACAAAAATCGGCAGCGCCGTATTGCTTCCGATGCCTGTTGAAAAAGATGACACCGACTGGTCGCTGCTGGTCGATGAGGCGTATCCCGATGCTCAAATCGAAGT
>JAAELR010000014.1 GCA_024226455.1 Paracoccaceae bacterium | reverse complement strand
CCTCTCCCCCTTTCTCTCTCTCTCTCTTTCTCTCTCTCTCTCTCTCTCTCTCTCTCTCTCTCTCTACAGCGGGCCAACAGGAGTTCCGCAGTAACCCCCTCGGCAGGGCGATGGACATCCATCAACAACGGGAACAGAACAGTGAAGAAAAAGAAAAATGGCGGCACACGCACCGGTGGTGGCGGCAAACACCACGGCCACCGGCGGCCGCAGGCCAAAGGGGCGGTTAGAATTAAACACGCCCCGAAGACCGCGAGCCAAGGGGGCGGCGGCGGCCACGCCATGGCAGAGGGGCCCTTGCGGGCGGCGATACGCAACGTGCGTCGGCCCCTGAAATCCCTCTGCCACGGGACCGCAAGCCACGGCACCCCAGAAAAGCAACGCGGCCAGCTTGCCGGCCGTCTGAAAACCAGCCCCGCCTGGATTCAGGAGAAGACCCCGCCGACAAGCTCCCCAAACAGCCCCAGTGCAAGCCGGGAGCGGCCAGAGAGACCGCGCCCGGCCAACCGCCCAACAGCGCCCGTGACCGTGGAGTGAACAACCCGGCTGAGGGAAGCCTCCAGCGGGAAGACAACACACGACACGGCCACGGGCACAAGGGACAGAGCACTAGGGAAGCACGAAGCGTCTGCCTGCCCAAACCGCCGGCGACCGGCACGCACTGAAACCCATGTCCACGCGAACAAGCGCGCAACGGCGGTAGAGATGGCATCAGAACGATGCTGCAGCAGACTAAACGGCCGCCCGTGCACAAGACTCTTCCTGGACCGTGTCACCAACCTCGGCAGGGCCTTTAGAACCGCCCCCACCTTCATCACAAACTCGAACACGGTGATGAGGAGAGCGGCTCCTGGTCTTCGGCGTCTGCGGCGAGGAGGGGTACGCCTTGGCGACGGCGATGAGCTCGGCCTCCGACTTACGGTCACGGATGGCAGTGACCAGCGGATCGGCCGGGCAACTGTCCGCGCCAGGATGATCCACCCCTGGCTCAGCACCGCCAGAAGTGACAGACACGTCCACCCGTGGCTTCTTCGCCTGCGGAGAGCACGCCTCCCGCGGCTGAGCATCACCCATGTCGTCGTCATCTGGGCTGCCCCCTTCCGAGCCACCGGGCGGGCCTTCTTCCCGTGGAGGAGGGGAGGCAGCACCAGAAACCACAGCCGAGTGCTCCTGAACCTCCTGAAGCAGCGTCTGGAGGTCCCCCCCGGACAACTGGGGGGGTTTTCCCTGCAGAGTCGCAGCGATGAAGCTCAGGAGCTGCGGCGACACCGCCGGTGGCGCCGGCTTGTCCGCTGACGATGCACCGGACATAGGTCGCGGCATCGTAGGTTCGGGAATCAGCAGGTACTCACGGTAGTCGGCAGCAAGCTCCAACTCAAGCTGCGCAGCTTT
>JAAELR010000013.1 GCA_024226455.1 Paracoccaceae bacterium | reverse complement strand
GTCGACATTCTTTCAGACGTAGAGTGCAATTGATCTCCAACCGTCGGACCCAGATATCACGGCACAAAGCACCAGAAGAAAGAGCTCTTCGAACGGAAAAAGAACCTTTGCGGACTGTCGAGGGTCATCTATTCTGCTGAAATAGCTCAGAAAATGCGGGGGGTGGTTGGCAGCGACAGTTCTGGGCATGATGCAGATCCATGTGATTCAAACTCAAATGGCTTTGAGTCAGAAAACCACGCCCACGTCACCAGTCTATTCAGTCGATTGCCCTGTGTGCCTGGCCGCTTGCTGTTGCCTGCGCCAGCCGCTATCTGGGGCCAAACCGAAGGGGCGGATATGGCGCGGGTCGAGAACGGACAGGAAGAACGCGATAAGTCAAAGCGCATCGGCGCACTGGGCGGGCTCTGGCCGTTCCTGGCGCCGCACCGGCTGATGATCGCCGCAGCCTGCGGTGCGCTGGTGCTGACGGCCTGCGTGTCGCTGGCGCTGCCGCTGGCGGTGCGCCGGGTGGTCGACGGGTTCGAGACCAGTGCCGCAGAACTGCTCGACCAGTATTTCCTTGCCGCGCTGGGTATCGCCGACCTGTTGGCGGTAGGCACGGGGCTGCGGTATTATCTGGTCACCAGGCTGGGTGAGCGGGTGGTGGCCGATATCCGCAAGGCGGTGTTCGACCGGATGATCGGCATGAGCCCGTCGTTCTACGAAAAGATCATGACTGGCGAGGTGCTGAGCCGGATCACCACCGACACCACGCTGATTCTGTCGGTGATCGGCTCGTCGGTGTCGATCGCCCTGCGTAACCTGCTGATATTTGCCGGCGGGCTGGTATTGCTGTTTATGACCTCACCCAAGCTTACCGGGTTGGTGCTGCTGATCGTGCCGCTGGTAGTGGTGCCGATCATCGTGCTGGGCCGCCGGCTACGTGGGCTGAGCCGTGAAAACCAGGACTGGATCGCGGCCTCGTCGGGCAGCGCATCCGAAGCGCTGCTCAGTGTGCAGACGGTGCAGGCATTTACCAACGAGAGCATCAGCCGGTCGGCCTTTTCGGATGTGACAGAGCGGTCATTCACCGCCGCCAGAAAACGTATTCTGACCCGTGCCGTGATGACGGTTATTGTGATCGCATTGATCTTTTCCGGCGTTGTCGGCGTGCTCTGGATCGGTGCGCGCGACGTGCGGGCCGACCTGATGAGTGTCGGCGCACTGGTGCAGTTCGTGATTTATGCGGTGATGGTCGCCGGTGCGGTTGGCGCGCTTAGCGAGATCTGGGGCGAGTTGCAGCGCGCCGCCGGCGCCACCGAGCGGCTGGTTGAATTGCTGGGCGCCGAAGACGCGGTGAGTGACCCCGAGCGCCCGCTGGCGCTGCCCGCGCCGCAGCGCGGCGAGATCGGTTTCGAGGGCGTGACCTTTCACTACCCGGCGCGGCCCGACACTGCTGCATTGCACGGCGTGTCATTGAGCATAGCGCCGGGCGAGTCGGTAGCCGTGGTCGGCCCCTCGGGGGCCGGCAAGTCGACGATCATCCAGCTTCTGTTGCGTTTTTATGATCCTACCAGCGGCACCGTGAAGATCGACGGCGTCGATCTGGCGGCTATGTCGCGCGCCGATTTCCGCCGCGCCATCGCGCTGGTGCCTCAGGATCCGGTGATCTTCGCCGACACGGCGCGGGAAAACATCCGCTTTGGCCGCCCCGGTGCCAGCGATGCAGAGGTAGAGGCGGCAGCCAGGGCGGCGGCGGCGCATGAGTTTCTGGCCAGACTGCCAGATGGGTATGACAGCTATGTCGGCGAGCGTGGCGTGATGCTCTCGGGCGGTCAGAAACAGCGCATCGCGATCGCCAGGGCGATCCTGCGCGATGCGCCGATCCTGCTGCTGGACGAGGCGACATCGGCGCTCGACGCCGAGAGCGAACGGCTGGTGCAGGCGGCGGTCGAAGTGCTGTCGCGCGACCGCACCACGATCATCGTGGCGCATCGCCTGGCAACGGTGAAAAAGGCCGACCGTATCGTGGTGTTCGACGAGGGCCGCATCGTGGCCGAGGGCAGCCATGCCAATCTGGTGGCCGAGGGCGGGTTATATGCCCGGCTGGCGCGGCTGCAGTTCACCGAAGGCATGGCGGGGCAATAGCGGCATTCTGACGAAGCGCCGCTCATCAACTTGAAGTTACCCACAAGTTCTGACCCCGGCCAGTTTTTGCTTGATCAAGCGGAATCGATCATGATTCGTTCTCTGGCATCTTCAACAAACGGGTGCAGGTATCGGGCAAGATTGGGTGGCCATCACGCCGGAAGGGCTACCGCTCGGTCTGACGGCGGCGAAATACTGGTCGCGGGACAAGTTCAAGGGAACCGCCGCCCTCAAGCGCAAAATCAACCTCACCCGGGTGGCGATCGAGCAGAAGGAAAGCATACGCTGGCTCGACAATATGCGCCGTTCCACCGGACTGACGGGTGCGCCTGCGCGCTGTGTGCATATCGG
>JAAELR010000012.1 GCA_024226455.1 Paracoccaceae bacterium | reverse complement strand
GCCGATATGAAAGCCGCCTGCGGGATCTCTACCTTGCCGAACTGGCGCATCTTCTTTTTACCGGCTTTCTGCTTTTCCAGCAACTTCTTCTTGCGGGTGGCGTCGCCGCCATAGCATTTCGCCGTCACGTCCTTGCGCAGGGCCGACAGCGTCTCTCGGGCGATGACCTTGCCGCCTATGGCCGCCTGGATCGGGATCTTGAACATGTGGCGGGGGATCAGGTCCTTGAGCTTCTCGACCATGGCGCGGCCCCTGGTCTCTGCCCGGTCGCGGTGCACCATGATCGACAGCGCGTCGACGGGCTCATCGTTGACCAGCACCTGCATCTTGACCAGGCTGTCCTCTCGGTAGCCGTGCATCTGGTAGTCGAAGCTGGCGTAGCCCTTGGTGACGGATTTGAGCCGGTCGTAGAAGTCGAACACCACCTCATTCAGCGGCAGGTCGTAGACCACCATGGCGCGGGCACCGGCATAGGTCAGGTCGATCTGGATGCCGCGGCGGTCCTGGCAGAGCTTCAGCACGTCGCCGAGGTATTCGTCGGGCACCATGATGGTGGCCTTGATGCGCGGCTCTTCGATGTGGTCGATCAGGGTCGGGTCGGGCATGTCGGCGGGGTTGTGCAGGTCTAGCTGGGTGCCGTCCTTCATGTAGATGTGGTAGATCACCGATGGCGCGGTGGTGATCAGCTCTATATCGTATTCGCGTTCCAGCCGGTCGCGGATCACCTCCAGATGCAGCAGGCCGAGGAAGCCGCAGCGAAAGCCAAAGCCGAGGGCGGCGGAGGTTTCCATCTCGTTGGAGAAGGAGGCGTCGTTCAGGGCCAGTTTCTCGATGGCGTTGCGCAGGTCCTCGAATTCCGCGGAATCGACCGGGAAGAGGCCGCAGAACACCACCGGGACGGAGGGGGCGAAGCCGGGCAGCGGGTTGTCGGTGCCCTTTTTCTCGTGGGTGATGGTGTCGCCGACCTTGGTATCGCGCACCTGTTTGATCGAGGCGGTGAGGATGCCGATCTCGCCGGGGCCCAGTTCGGGGATGTCGACCATCTGCGGTTTCAGCACGGCCAGCTTGTCGATGCCGTAGGTGGCGTTGGTGGCGATCATGCGGATGCGGTCGCCCTTGCGGATCATGCCGTCCATGACGCGGATCATCACCACGACGCCCAGATAGGGGTCGTACCAGCTGTCGACCAGCATCGCCTTCAGGGGTGCCGCGCGGTCGCCCCCGGGGGCGGGCAGGCGGGTGACGATGGCCTCCAGCACATCCGGGATACCGACGCCGGTCTTGGCAGAGATCTCGACCGCTTCGGAGGCGTCGATGCCGATCACGTCCTCGATCTGCTCGCGCACCTGGGCTGGTTCGGCCGCCGGCAGGTCGATCTTGTTCAGCACCGGCACGATGTCGTGATCCGCGTCGATGGCCTGATAGACATTGGCCAGGGTCTGCGCCTCGACCCCCTGGGTGGCGTCGACCACCAGCAGCGAGCCCTCGACGGCGCGCATGGAGCGGCTGACCTCATAGGCGAAATCCACATGGCCGGGGGTGTCGATCAGGTTCAGCACATAGGTCTGCCCGTCGGCGGCCTTGTATTCGATGCGGACGGTGTTGGCCTTGATGGTGATGCCGCGCTCGCGCTCGATATCCATGCTGTCGAGCAGCTGCTCTTGCATGTCGCGGTCCTTGACGGTGCCGGTCGACTGGATGAGCCGGTCGGCAAGCGTGGATTTCCCGTGGTCGATATGCGCGACGATGGAAAAATTGCGGATTTGGGCGAGGTCGATCATGGGCTGGGGATATGCGGCGGATTTCGGGGGGCGTCAATGGGGGGCGGCGCGGGTGTCCCCATGGGGACATGGGGGCAAGTGATTGATATAAGCCACGTTAGCGCTAACTGCTTGTGGGGACGCTTGGAGAGTTCGGACGGATGGCGGGCCGGGTTTGCACCTGAAAGACAGCCCGTGGGTGCCAGGAATTGAAAAGGTGCAGTGAAATGTATATTCTATCGCACATTCGCAAGGAGCCCGCATGACCCGCCTGCTGACCAACCACATCGCCACCATGACCGAGATGCGCGAACCGCAAAAGGTGCTGGATGCCGCCCGCGGCAAGCCGGTGGCGGTGATGAAGAATTCCAAGCTGGTGGCCTATCTGGTGCCCGCCGAAGCGGTATCCGAACCCGGAGAGCATCGGGTGGCGACGATGGAGGAAGTGCTGGAAAGCCTGCGGCGGCGCAGGGACGTGAACCAGCCCGTGCTCGACTATCTGCGTGACAAATGACGTTGCTGTTGCTTTCGCCCGGTCAGGTGCGGGCGATCCACGACGCAGTTCTCAATCCGGGAGAGTTGACCGGTGAGGCTCTGGACAAGTCACTGGAGGGCGCGCTGGCCCGGATCGTTAACCGGCTGGCCTATGGCATGATCGGCGATGTGTTCGATCTGGCGGCGGCCTGTGCGGTGGCGGTCGCGACCGGGCATTGCTTCAACGACGGCAACAAACGTTCGGCGCATCAGGCGATGGATGTGGGCCTCGACGTCAACGATATCCAGATCAACTGGGCATTTGACGAGATCGGTCCGCTGATCATCGAGGTGGCGCAGGGGCTGGTGGACGAGGGGGAACTGGCGCAGTGGTTGCGGGCGAAGGTCGGCTAGCCGCTGCGAGCCGTAGTAGTAGCCTGGTCACCCGGTTCGTCGACGCCGTGGTTGCGCGTGTTCCCGGGGCTGTTCCGGAGCAGAGACCTTGACCCGCCTGCTGACCACCGAGATCGCCACCATGACCCGGGAGGGAGAGCGACAGTAGCCGCGCGATCGCCTGCCCGTGGGGTGGCGATCCTGCGGTAGTTCGGCAGCACTTGATCGCGCAAAGTCCGAAAAACGTCAGACTGATGCGCCTGCTTCGACAAATCGCCAGCCCGCCGGGACGGGCAGGCGTTCGCGCGGCGGCCTGCGGCCTTGGTCCCGCGCGGGGGATTCGACCGACCGATCCAACGCGGCTGATTTGCAAGACAATCGAGAAATTGCGGGTGTGGGCAAGGTTGGCCATGGTGGGGATGGTGTGGTTTTGAGGTGTGATCCACGGCAGAGAAATAAGCGAGGAAGACGCGACAGAACAGCTTGTCTATGATCTCGCAACAACTGAGCTTGTGGTGCTGTCCAAGCCTGAGGGGTTCTGCTGCGTCAGGTTCCCGACATCATCCACAGGATCGCCAGGAGCGCGGCCTACAAGGGCGCACGCATACTGGCCACTATTGCGGCTATCATAGCTCTCGGGATCGCGGTGCTGGCGTAGTCCCGGCTTTGGTGGCCGGAGCGTTGGCAACACGGGCAGATTTCGCGGGTGTTTCAGGACGGGTGTGGTAGCCTTGGGGGGCAGAGCAACCGATTGGGAATCCCTTCATGCTGGAAAAGAAATCCTTTCCCATCGACCAGGTCTATGTGCCGGTCAAGCGGGCCAAGACGCTGGATGCGGCGAAGGTCGAGGCGCTGGCCGAGGATATGCTGGAGAACGGCCAGACCACGCCGATCCGGCTGCGCGCCGGCAAGGGGCGGTTCGTGCTGATCGAGGGGCTGCACCGGCTGGAGGCGCTGCGCGCCCTCGGAGAGGAGACCGTCGAGGGTTTTTTGGTACACGCGCGTCTGCATTGACGCGCGGCGGCCAGAGCCCTATTTCTGTACAGCGGTGAACGTGATCGGTCTATTCGGCCTATTCGGCCTGAAGCCCGAGCGCCTGATCCAGGATAGAGATCGCCCTGTCGATCTCGGCGTGGTTGGTGGTCAGGGGCGGCGCCAGCCGGAAGATGCCGCTCGCCAACCGTCGGCTGATGTTGAGGCAGGCGCCCAGTTCGATGCAGCGCTGGCCGATGGCGGCCCCGGCCTCGTGTGCCGGCGTCTTGCTTTGCCGGTCGGTCACCAGTTCCACCCCCAGCAGCAGGCCGCGGCCACGTACGTCGCCGATGATCGGGTGCTGCTGCTGCAGGTCGAGCAGGCGCGATTTCACGTAACCGCCAAGCTCTTGCGCCCGGTCGGCCAGACCGTCGCGGGTGACAATTTCCACCACCTTGCTTCCGACCGCGGCGGCCAGCGGGTCGGCGGCATGGGTGGTGTAGAAGAGAAAGCCCTTGTCGTAGCAATCCTGCTCTATCTCTGCCGAGGTCACGGTCGCCGACAGCGGCAGCCCGGCGCCAAGGGTCTTTGACAGGTTCAGGATGTCGGGCACGACGCCGTCGCGCTGAAAGGCGAAATTGTCGCCGGTGCGGCCCATTCCGGTCTGGGCTTCGTCCAGGATCAGCAGCATGCCACGCTCATGCGCCTTGTCGCGCAGCGCGGCGAGATAGCCCTTTGGCAGTTCGATGACGCCGCCGGAACTGAGCACCGGCTCCACCAGCACCGCGGCCATCTGGCCGGTGCTCTGCCGGTCGATGATATCCCAGCCAAACTCAAACTCTGCGCGCCAGTCATAGTGCCCGTCGCGATTGAAGGGCGAGCGGTAGGCGTGCGGCGTGGGCAGGGTGAGGACACCGGGAACCGTCGGTCCGTGGCCGCGGCGGCCGCCGGAATAGGTGGTCGCGGCGGCGCCGCCGGTGACGCCGTGCCAGGACCGGTCCAATGCGACGACCTCGAATCCGCCGGTATGGGTCTTGGCCATCCGCAGCGCCGCCTCGTTCGATTCGCCCCCGGTCGACAGCGGCAGCACCCGGTCGAGACCGTCGGGCAACATGCCGGTCAGCGCCTCGGCGAAGGCGATCACCGGATCGGACAGAAAACCGCTGTGCAGATGATCCAGGCTGGCCGACATCTGGCGGACGACTTTTGTGATTTCCGGATGGCTGTGGCCAAGAATGCTGCTCATCTGCCCCGAGGTGAAATCGAGGATCTCGCGCCCGTCGCTGTCGTAGATGAACGACCCCTGGGCCCGCACGATCCGTTGGGGCGCGAAATCGCTGCCATAGCGGAACACGCGGTGTCTGCCATCGCTGCCGGTCATCTGCGATTCCTTCCAAACGTTTGCGGCAAACCTTTTCACACTCGAAATGGTATTGCCAACACAATCAGGCCCGGCGCGATGCCGGGCGCTTTTTGCGGGCAAACCGGCCGCGGCATGGTTTTGTTTCGGGTGCCCCGAGCATACAGAGGTACACAATTGCGCGAAACGGGGGGCCTTGGATGATCGACAGGGTGGACGGGAAGGGGCTGCGGGTTGCGCCCGAGCTGGTGGCGCTGATCGAAGAACGCGCGCTGCCCGGGACAGGGGTAGAGCCGGACCGGTTCTGGCAAGGCCTGTCGGACCTGCTGCACGGGCTGGGGCCGCAGAACCGCGCGCTGCTGGGCCGGCGCCAGGAAATGCAGGCGCAGATCGACGCGTGGCATGTGGAACGGCTGGGCCGGCCGCACGATCACGAGGCCTATCAGGCGTTTCTGGCCGGGATCGGCTATCTTTTGCCGGAGGGCCCGGACTTTGAGATAGACACCTCCAATGTCGATCCAGAGATCGCATCGGTTCCCGGCCCGCAACTGGTGGTGCCGATCACCAATGCGCGCTACGCGCTGAACGCCGCCAACGCCCGATGGGGCAGCCTTTACGACGGGTTCTACGGCACCGACGCCATGGGCGCCGCGCCGCCGCCGGGCGGCTATGACAAGGGCCGCGGTGCCCGTGTGGTGGCGCGCGCGCGGGTGTTTCTGGACGAGGCCTTTGCCGTCGCCGGCGCCAGCCACGCCGATGCGCGGCGCTATCATGTGCGCGACGGGGCCCTGCTGGTCGATGACAACCCGCTGATGCAGCCCGAAAAGTTCGCCGGTTACCGGGGCAACCCGAAAGCGCCCGACGCGGTGCTGCTGGTCAATCACGGGCTGCATGTGGAACTGGTATTCGACCGTGCCCATGCAATTGGCAGCCGCGATCAGGCGGGGCTGGCCGATGTGCGGCTGGAAAGTGCTGTGTCGGCGATCATGGATTGCGAGGACAGCGTGGCCTGCGTCGATGCCGCCGACAAGGTGCTGGCCTATGGCAACTGGCTGGGGCTGATGCGTGGCGATCTGGCAGAGCAGGTCAGCAAGGGCGGCGCCAGCTTTACCCGTTCGCTGAACCACGACCGCGACTATATCGCGCCGGGTGGCGGCACCTGTTCGGTCAAGGGCCGGGCGTTGATGCTGGTGCGCAATGTGGGCCACCTGATGACCAGCCCGGCCATACTCGACCGCGACGGGGCCGAGGTGTTCGAGGGCCTGATGGACGCGGCGATCACCACGATGATTGCCATGCACGACCTGAGACGCGACGGGGGCCGCGGCGGCAATTCGGTGCATGGCTCTGTCTATGTGGTGAAGCCGAAGATGCACGGGCCCGAGGAGGTGGCGTTCTCGGTGCGGACCTTCGACATGGTCGAGGATATGCTTGGCCTGGCGCGCAACACCGTCAAGATCGGCATCATGGACGAGGAACGCCGTACTTCGGTCAATTTCAGGCAATGCATTCGGGCGGCGCGGCACCGGGTCGCTTTTATCAATACCGGGTTTCTGGACCGCACCGGCGACGAGATCCATAGCTCGATGGAGGCCGGCCCATTCAGCCGCAAGGATTTCATCAAGCGCAAGGCCTGGATCGGCGCCTATGAGAACCAGAATGTCGATATCGGGATGGAATGCGGCCTGATGGGCAAGGCGCAGATCGGCAAGGGCATGTGGGCCATGCCCGACCTGATGGCGGCGATGCTGGAGCAGAAGATCGAACATCCCAAGGCCGGCGCCAACTGTGCCTGGGTGCCCAGCCCGACGGCGGCGACGCTGCATGCGCTTCACTATCACAAGGTGGACGTGTTCGAGGTACAGCGCAAGCTGAAGGCGGGCGGGCGGCGGGCCTATGTGGATACGGTTCTGGACATCCCGCTGGCGAGCTACCGCAAATGGACCGAGGCGCAGATCATCCGCGAGGTCGAGAACAACGCGCAAGGCATTCTTGGCTATGTAGTGCGCTGGATCGACCAGGGGGTCGGCTGTTCGAAAGTGCCCGATGTCAACGATATCGGGCTGATGGAAGACCGCGCCAACTGCCGCATATCGGCCCAGCACATCGCCAACTGGCTGCATCACCGGGTGGTCACCGAGGCGCAGGCCATGGCGGCGATGCGCAAGATGGCGGCGGTGGTCGATGCCCAGAATGCCGACGATCCGCTTTACCGCCCCATGGCGCCGAGCTTTGACAGTATCGCTTTTCAGGCGGCCTGCGATCGGGTGTTCAGGGGCCGGGAGCAGCCCTCGGGCTATACAGAACCGGTGCTGCACGCGAGGCGGCTGCAACTGAAGGCCAGAGGCCGGGCCTGAACGGCCCCGGCTGAAACCGAAACGGAAAGAACCCAGATGACCTATGTCTTCCCGCCCAAAGCCCCGACGACCCTGCCGATCCGTGGGTCCGGCCGGGTCTTTCCCATCAACCGGGTGTATTGCGTCGGGCGCAACTATGCCGCCCACGCCATCGAGATGGGGCATGACCCGGGCAAGGAGCCGCCGTTCTTCTTTCAAAAGAACCCCGACAACCTGCTGCCGGACGGCGCCGATTTCCCCTATCCGCCGATGAGCCAGGACGTGCACCACGAGATCGAGATGCTGGTGACGCTGAAATCCGGCGGCGACAATATCGCCGCCCATGTGGCGCTGGATTGCGTCTTTGGCTACGGCGTGGCGCTGGACATGACGCGGCGCGACCTGCAGGGCCAGATGAAGAAGCTGGGCCGCCCATGGGAGATCGGTAAGGCGTTCGAGCACTCGGCGCCCTGCAGCGAACTGGTGCCGACGGACCAGATCGGTCACCCGGCCAAAGGCGCGGTCTGGCTGAAGATCAACGGCGAGATGCGTCAGGAGGGCGACCTGAACCAGCTGATCTGGAAGGTGCCAGAGATGATTTCATATCTGTCGGGCCTCTTCACCTTGCGTTCGGGCGATGTCATCCTGACCGGCACGCCGTCCGGGGTTGGCCCGGTTGCCAGAGGCGACAGGATGCACGGGCATGTTGCCGGGGTCGGCGATCTGAGGGTGAGCGTGGCCTGAGGCAGGCGCGCGGGGGGGCGGATCGCGGGGCAGGGGGTGCTATAGCCCTATCCCGACGCCTGAAACCGTTTCAGATGCGCCGCACGGCTGCCGCCGGTTTGGGCCAGAACCAGCAGCCGTTTGACCATGTGCCCCACCGCCAGTTCGTCGGTCATGCCCATGCCCCCATGCAATTGCACCGCGTCGCGCAGCACGGCGCGGGCGGCGGCATCGGTCTTGACCCTGGCCGCCGACAGCAGGCGCCTGCGGACCCCCGCATCCTTTTCTTCCAGCGCCTCGGCGGTCAGTTGCGCCATCGAGCGCGCCTCTTCGGTATGCATGTACATGTCGGCCATCCGGTGCTGCACCACTTGGAAACGCCCGATCGGGCGGCCGAATTGTTGGCGCAATTTCACATGATCCAGCGTGGCCCGGCAGAGCGCGCCGATCAGGCCAGAGGTTTCGGCCAGTGCCGCCCAAAGCCCCATATCCGCGCCATGGGCCAGTGCGTCCGCCGCGCCGGTGAAACAGGCCCGGGGGCCGCAGCTCACGCCATCGAAGCAGGCACTGGCCGCCGCCTGACCGTCGACCAGCCGAAAGCCGCGGACCTGCGCCTTGCTGGCCGGAACGTGCGCCAGCGCCGACTCTGCGCCGCAATCGACCGCTACCCAAAAGGCATGCGCTGCCGCGCCGCCGGGAACCAGCGGCACCGTGCCCGACAGCGCCCAGCCATCGCCCTCCGGTTCCGCCTGCACCAGGGCCTGGCCCATGGGGCTCGCGGCCAGAACCTCGACCCGGTCGCCCGCCAGCATCGGCGCCAGCGCCCCGGCGGCCTGGGCCCGGGGCAGCAGGCGCGACAGGGTTGCGGCGCAGTTCATGATGGCCGGGCCGTAGGGTTCCAGGATCAGCCCGGCCCCCAGTGTTTCCAGCAGCCCCTGCAGATGCACCGGCGCCATGCCCAGCCCGCCGACGCCCCGGGGCAGTGGTGCCGCCAGCCAGCCCAGAGCCGCCATCTCGCGCCAGTGCGCCGGGGCCTCTTGCGGTGGCCGCGCCAGCATCACCGCCCGCTGCGCCAGCCCGTACCGGTCGGCGACGAAACGCTCTGCGGTGTCCTGCAACAGCCGGGCCTCTTCGCCTGGCAAGCCGAACCGGATCATCGCGCCGCCCCCCTCATAGCCCCAGCACCTGACCGGCCAGAATGGTCCGCTGGATCTCGTTGCTGCCGCCATAGATCGACAGTTTGCGCCAGTTGAGGAACTGGCAGACCACGTTTTCAAACACGTCCTCGTTGCTGCCGGCCGCGACCGGGACCAGCGCCGCCGGGCCTGCGATGTCGAGCATCAGCTCGGTCAGGGCCTGCTGAATCTCGGTGCCGCGGATCTTCAGCAGCGAGGTCTCGGCGCCAAGCGGCACCCCGGCCTCGGCGGCGGCCAGCAGGCGCAGGGTGGTTGCCTCTAGCGCCATGATGTCGATCTCAAGCTCTGCCAGCCGGGCGTCGGCCAGGGCGTCGTCGGCTCCTTGCGCCATGTGGCGCACCCGGCCCAGCAGGTGCTTGCAGCGGCCGATCCCGCCGATCCCCAGCCGCTCTCCCTCCAGCAGGGCCTTGGCATAGGTCCAGCCGCGATTGACCTCGCCTACCACCATGCCGCAGGGCACGAATACCTGATCGAGGAGGATCTCGTTGACCTCTTCGGTGCCGTCCATCAGCCGGATCGGCCGCCGCGACACCCCCGGCGCGTCCATGTCGATCAGCATCATAGAGATGCCTTCCTGCTTTTTTACCTGCCCGTCGGTGCGCACCAGGCAGAACATCCGGTTGGCATGCTGGGCAAAGGTGGTCCAGGTCTTGGCGCCGGTGACGATCCAGCCGCCATCTGTGGGCACGGCCCGGGTGGTCAGGCTGGCAAGGTCGGACCCGGCGCCGGGTTCGCTGAAGCCCTGGCACCACCAATCGGCGCCCGACAGGATGGCGGGCAGAAACCGTTGCTGCTGGGCCCTGCTGCCGAAACGGATCAGGATCGGGCCGATCATTCTGGGGCCGAAATTCGGCAGCGGCGGAGTGTGCAGGCGAAACAGCTCTTCATCCGCGATCAGCCGCTGACGCGCCGACCAGCCGGCACCGCCATGTTGCACCGGCCAGGTGGGCGCGACCCAGCCCTTGCGGTACATGGATTTGTGCCAGCGGGCGATATCCTCATGCCTCAGGGGCGCCCCGCGGCGGATGCGGTCGCGGGTATCGGGGTTCAGTTCGGCGGCGACGAAATCGCGGATCTCGCGGCGAAAGGCGATGTCTTCGGGGCTGTTGAGAAGGTCGGTCATGGGTCCCCGCATGGATTAACGATTGGCGCATCGGCCTCGCGGCGCCGGACCGGCCCCGGGCGTAAGCCCCGGGGCAGTTCAACCGTCCCGGCATTCGGACAATGCGCGACAGGGGCGGGCGCGGCAACCCTGTGCGGCCGGACAGTTCGCGAGTGATCGGCCTGCTCTGAGGTCGCCGTTGCCGGGCCGGGCGGTGAGTACATGAAAGATATGGGGCGGGATTGCATTCCGGCCGGTAAAAGGCGAGCAGACAATCAGCCCCGAAGGCATGTCGGCGACCTGGGAGTGAGGACCGGATGAGCAAATACCGTTTTGGCGCCGATCTGGCGGTTGCGGCGCGGCTGCCCAAGATCGACGTGCTTGCGCGCGACAAGGTCCGTATCGGGGTGCTGGCGCCGCTGACCGGCGCATCTGCGGCCTGGGGCCGGCCGGGCGTTGAAGGCTGCCGGATCTGGGCCGACTGGCTGAACGAAAAGGGCGGGCTGCGGATCGGCAATCAGCGGCGGCTGGTCGAGGTCGTCGAGTTCGACGACGAGTATGATCCGGTTCGCGCCGTGGTGGGCGCGAAATACCTGGTGCTGGAACGCGACGTGAAGATCATGCTGATGCTGGGCGGCGACACCGTGCCGGCGATCACCAATTTCCTGTCGCGCAACAAGATACTGGCGACCACGCTGCTGCCCAGCGACCTGTCGCCCGACACGCCCTATCTGATCGCCCCCTGCGAGGTGCATCCGATCTATGTTGCAACCGGCGTCAGCTGGCTGGCCGAAAACCGGCCCGGGCTGAGATCGGTGGCGATCTGCGCCCAGAAGGACGCGCTGGGCCTGCCGTCGCTGGCCACCTACAAGGCGGCGTTCGAGGCGGCGGGCATCAAGGTGGTCAAGGAGATTCTCTATCCCGCCTCGCAGCATGACATGGATGGCATCGTCGAGGCGATGATGGCGGAAAACCCCGACATTCTGTGCTGGGATACCGCATACGAGCCGCATGTGCATGCCCTGACAGAGGCCGCCTTTCGCAAGGGCTATTCGGGCCAGTTGCTGTCTTGCACCTGCGACGATTATCAGGGGCTGGTGGCCAGGACGAGCCAGGCCTTCATGGAAGGGTTCATCTTTCAGTTCCCTGATTTCGACGACCCGGCGCTGGATGACCCACGGATCAATTTCAGCCGTCCGCGCGAGTTTTTCAAGGAATTCAACCTCCGCTTTCCCGGCGAGTGGAGCGCGGTGTCGTGGGAATACTATGCCATTCTCGAGATGTGGCGGGCCGCGGTCGAGCGCATTCAGACGGTAGAGCCGCTGGCGGTTTTGTCGGCCATCAAGCTGGGTGGCTACGCCAACAATGTGTTCGGCGAGGCGCGCTGGTGGGGCCGCGATCTTTTCGGCATCGATCACGCGCTTGTGGGGTCATGGCCGGTGGTCGAGATAAAGGGCGGCAAAGCCTGCATCGTGCAATTTCGGTCGGTGCTGGATTGGTGGGACGCGCATGGCGAGTTGCTGAAGAAATATATGCGCGCCTATGGCCAGATGTGGGACCAGCGGCTGGAACAGCAGCAGGCCAGGGCCCGCTCTGCCAGCACTCACAACCCGCGCATCAGGTCTTGATGAAACTCGGCCAGCGACAGTTTCAGGTTCTCGACCGTCGCCTCGATCTCGCGGTTGCTGATCGCCTCGCACAGTGACTTGTTTTGCAGCCGGTATTCGGCGATCCGGCCCGGGGTCATCGCCTTTTGGCGCTGCGCGGCCCAGTCGGCGGTCTGATTGACGTGATTGACCATCTGATAGATCACGACAAGCAGTGGATTGTGGGTTCCACGGGCAATCTGCATGCGCAACTGCGCTTCGAGTTGGCAAAGCCGGGCGCCGTCGATGGTGACACGCTCTATCTCGCTCTGGATCTGGTTCATTTTCTGGATGTCGCGAGAGGTCATCGACAGCACGGCGAGGCGGGCGATCTCTGGTTCGATGATCGACCGCACCACACCTAGTTCCAGCGGGCTGGTGATCTCTCCGATCTCGGTCAGATCCAGGGTAGAGACCGATGGTTCAGGGGCGGGCTCGCGGGCTGGTTCACTGGCCTGGGCGGGCTTTTCGGCGCGGTAGCATACCACCGACCCGCTGCCGGGCAGGCGTTTGATAACGCCGTGTTGTTCCAGCAGGCTAAGCCCCTGGCGCACGGTGTTTCTGCTGACCTGATATTCTTCGCACAGAGCGCGTTCGGCGGGCAGGCGGGTGCCGAACCGGTGCTGGCCCGCCGCGATCTCGAAAAACAGCGCGTCGGCAAGCTCGCGGGTCCTGGGGGCGACCGGCTTTTTGACGTTGTCGTCAAGCTCCCACGGGGGGAGGGCGGGAATGGCAGAATCCATGTTCATCTATTCGCGGATGTCGCTTGCATCGCCTCTTTGTTTTCCGGCCCTTCGGGTCGCGATTCGTTATCCCGGCATGACCGGAGTCTCAAACCAGTTTCCCGGAACGGTCGGCCGTCCGGCGGTTACGAGCTGTGAACCGAATTTAGTCCAAAGCCCGACGCGCAACTCACGGAACCACAGAAAAAGAACCGAAACAATCCAAAAATTACCAAAATAGCCGGAATATGGAAAATCTCACCGGATTTCGCATCAGTTGTTGCAAGGGTGGTATTTTTTGGTAAGAATTTTGCTGTCAGCGGTTCAATGGGGGTCACTATTGGCCCCATCTGGTCGGATTTTGGCCTATCCAATTTTCGTGAAACCAGGCTCAGGAGAAGCCGCCAGACGCCGCTAATGGGAGGACGAAATGAACGTAAAGACACTATTCAAGGGCCTTAGCCGCAGGTCGTTTCTTGGCTCGGCAGCTTCGGTCGCCGGTGCGGGCGCCCTGAGCAGCAGCTTTCCCGGCATGGCAATCGCCGCCGAAGACAACGTTATCAAAATCGGGTTCCTGGCGCCTCTGACCGGCCCGGTGGCCGCCTGGGGCAAGCCCGGCCTTGACGGTTGTGAGATTTGGGCGGACTGGGTCAATGCTGCAGGCGGCATCAATATCGGCGGCACCGCGCATACGGTGGAATTCGTCGGCTACGACAACGAATACGACCCCGGCAAGGCCCGTACCGGCGCCACCAAGCTGATCCGCGAAGATGGCGTCAGCTTTGTCATGATGCTGGGCGGCGATACCTGGCCGGGCGTCGAGCCGGTGGCCGACAAGACCGGCATGCTGTTCTCGACCCTGCTGCCGAGCGACCTGTCGCCGGATTCTGAGACCCTGATCGCGCCCGCCGAGGTGCACCCGGTCTACAACGTGACCGGTGTCGAGTGGCTGGCCAAGAACAAGCCCGAACTGAAGACCGCCGTGATGTGCGCCCAGGACGACGCGCTTGGCCTGCCTTCTGTGGCGACCTACCTGGCCGCGTTCGAGGCCGCCGGCATCACCATGCAGGACGACCCGCTTCTGTTCGATCCGGCCACCACGGACTTTGCCCCGGTGGTGACCCGGCTGATGTCGACCGACCCGGATATCATCTGTCTCGACACCTGCTATTCGGACTATGTGCACCCGATTTGTGAGCAGCTGTTCCAGCAGGGCTACAAGGGTCAGATCATCAGCTGCACGGCGGATTTCTACGACCAGATCATCGAGAAGACCTCCAAGGAATTCATGGAAGGCTTCATCTTCCAGTTCCCGGATTTCGACGATCCGGCGATGGAAGCCGAGGGCATCAACTTCAAGAACGCCAACGCGTTTTTCGAAGAGTTCAACAAGCGCTTCCCGGGCCAGTGGGGCGCGGTGAGCTGGGAATATGCCGCGATCATGGATCTGTGGAAGGCCGCCGCCGAGACCGCAGGCTCGACCGATCCCGCCGCCGTGAAAGAGGCCATGATGGCCGGCGGCAAGGGTCTGCACGCCTTCGGCGAGGCCGAATGGTGGGGCTCGGACCTGTTTGGCATCGACCACGCTCTGGTCGGCGACTGGCCGGTTGTCGTCATTGAGGACGGCAAGGCGCGCATCAAGGCGATGGGCTCTATCCCGGACTGGTACGCGGCAAACGGTGAGCTGCTGAAAAAGCATATGGCTGCCTATGGCCAGATGTGGGACCAGCGCACCTGATAGCTACTCTCCCAGGTGGTGCGGCAAGCTGATTGTCGCGCCACCACCCTATTCCCAACCGAGAAAACCATGCTGGATTTGCTCCTTCAGACAGGGCTCAATGCCCTATATTCGGCCAGCTACATTTCCCTTGTGGCGGTCGGGCTGGTCCTGATCTTTGGCGTCATGGGGATTGTGAACTTCGCTCATGGAGAGCTGTTCATGGCCGGCGCCTATGTGGTGGTCGCGCTTTATTCCGGCTTCAAGCTGCCGTATCTTCTGGTCGCCGCCATCGGGCTGATCTTTGTCGGCTGCCTTGGGCTGCTGATGGAACGAACCATGTTCCGGCCCCTGCGCACCAATCCGCTGGGCGGGCTGGTCGCGTCGATCGGGTTTTTGATGATCCTGCAGGCGCTGGCCTCGATGACCTTCGGGGTGCGCATGGCCTTCGTGCCGCCGGTAACGCAAGAGGTGATCGAGTTTTCCGAACGGGTCCGCCTGCCGGTGCAACGGCTATACGTGATCCTGGCGGCCTTCGGCTTTCTTACCCTGCTGTGGCTGTTCCTGACCAAGACCCGCTTTGGCTGGGCCCTGCGCGCCAGCGCCCAGGACCCCGAAGCCGCGGCACTTCAGGGGATTTCCATCAACCAGACCGCCAAGATCGCCATGTTCATCGGTGCCGCACTGGCCGGTATCGCCGGCGTGCTGACCGCGCCGCTGATCTCGGTCAACCCGCATATGGGCCATTCGGTGATCATCGCCGCGTTCATCGTGGCCATCGTCGGCGGGGTCGGGTCGCTGGAGGGCGCGGTGGTGGCGTCTGTCGCCTACGCCTTCGTGCATACCTTCGTGACCACGTTCTTTGACGGGGTCATTGCCGACATCACCGGTTTGTCGCTGATGCTGATCGTGCTGATCATCAAGCCGACCGGGCTATTTGGGACTGCCGACCGTGCGTAACTTCTTGATATGGCTGATAGTTGCGGCCGGGCTGATCGCCTTGCCGCATACTTTGAGCTTTTCGCTGCAGGAGATTTTGGTTTTCCTGGTCATCAACGTGCTGCTGGTGGTTTCGTACCGGCTGCTGACGCTGACCGGCGAATGGTCGCTGGGCCATGTGGTGATCATGGGGGTCGGTGCCTACACCTCGGCGCTGATGACCAAGCGGCTGGGGGTCTATGTTCCGGTCTCGATGATCATGGGCGCGCTGATGGCGGGTTTCGTGGCGTTCCTGCTGAGCTTTCCGCTGTTCAGGATGAAGGGCTTTTACTTTCTGATCGGCAGCTTTGCCTCGGCAGAGATCATCCGGCTGCTGTGGAAGCGGTTCCGCGAGCCTTTCGGGGGTCCCAAGGGGCTTAAGCGGATCGACAGCCTGGCCGACATCAATATCGGCCCTATCCAGGTCGATTTCTTCGAACCGGTGGCGTATTATTATTTCGCCCTGATTGTGGTGGCGGTCTGTCTTTGGATTCTGTGGCGCATTGAAAAGTCGCTGGTCGGGCTGACCTTTCACGCGGTGCATTGGCAGGACAAGCTGGCGCAGGCATCCGGCGTCGATCTGCGCCGCTACCGCACCCTGGCCTTCGTGCTGGCATCTTCCTTCGCCGGACTCTCAGGTGCCTTGCTGGCGCACTATATAGGTACCATCAATCCCAACAGTTTCGACGTGGAACTGATGGTCTTCGTGCTGACCTGGGCCATCGTCGGGGGCACCGCCACCTTTTATGGCCCGATTCTGGGCTGTGTGGTGCTGACCCTGCTGAACGAGGTGGTACTGCGCGAAATGGGCTTTCAACAGATGCGCCCGCTGATCTATGGCGCGATCATGATCGGGTCGATCCTGTTCCTGCCCGACGGGCTGGAAAGCCTTGTGAAACGCGCCATGGCCGCGTGGAAACGGCGCAGCACCCCCGCCGCCGAACCGGGAAAGGAAAGCGCATGAGCGCGCCGCTTTTGCAGGTCAGGAACCTGACCAAGCGTTTTGGTGGCCTGACGGCTGTCGATGGCCTCAGCTTCGACGTGCGCAAGGGCACCATTCATGGACTGATCGGCCCCAACGGCGCCGGCAAGACCACGACGTTCAACATGATCTCGGGCTTTTACAAACCCACCGAAGGCGACATCGTGCTGCGCGAAGAGAGCATTTCGGGCCTGATGATGCACGAGGTGGCGCATCGTGGCGTGGTGCGGACCTTTCAGCACTCTACCCTGTTTGCCGAGATGACGGTGCTGGAGAATGTCGTGGTCGGCACGCATATGGAGTTCCCGCCCTCGATCTGGAACGCGCTGACGGGGCAGGACGCCCATGACCGGCGCGGCGCCGAGGCCAAGGCGCATGAGGCGCTGGAGTTTTTCGGGTTGCTCGCTTTCCAGCACAGCCTTGCGGGCGATCTGCCGCATGGCCACCAGCGGGCGCTGGGCATGGCTGTCGCACTGGCTTGCCGGCCCGACATCATGCTGCTGGACGAGCCCTTTACCGGCATGAACCCCGAAGAGACCAGCCGGATGATGGAGCTGATGAACAAGCTGCGAAGCAGTGGTTTGACGCTGCTGCTGGTCGAGCATGACATGCACGCCATCATGGGGCTGTGCGACAACATCACCTGCATGAGCTTCGGCAAGTTTCTGGCCGAGGGCGGCCCGCAGGAGATCCGCAACCATCCCGATGTGATCGAGGCTTATCTCGGGGGTGCGCGCCATGTTGCTTGAGATGAAGGGTGCCGCCGTCGATTACGGTCGGGTCAGTGCGGTCCGGGACATCTCTATCAACGTCGAAGAAGGTTCCGTGGTGACCATCATCGGCGGCAATGGTGCGGGCAAGACCACCACGCTGCGCGCCATGTCGGGGCTGGCCAGGCTGTCGCGCGGCGAGATCACCTTTGACGGCAAGCGCATCGACAATCTGCCCGCCGACAAGGTCGTGGGCCTCGGTATGGCGCATGTGCCCGAGGGGCGGCGCATATTCCCCGACCTCACGGTCGAGGAGAACCTGCGCACCGGCGCCTTCCTGCGCCGCGACAAGGTGGCGGTCGCCGCCGATCTGGACAAGATCTATGCCAAGTTCCCGCGGCTGAAGGAGCGCCGCAGCCAATGGGCCAAGACCATGTCGGGCGGCGAACAGCAGATGCTGGCCATTGGCCGGGCGCTGATGTCGGACCCCAGGATCCTGCTGATGGACGAGCCTTCCATGGGGCTGGCGCCGGTGATCGTCGAAGAGATTGCGGTTATCATCGAAGAGCTGAGCGCCCAGGGCATGACGGTGGTGCTGGTCGAGCAGAACGCCGAACTGGCGCTTGAGCTGGCCGATTATGCCTACGTGCTGGAAACCGGTAACCTGGCTCTGGAAGGCCCGGCAAAGGAGTTACACGACAATGAGCATGTCCGAGCGGCTTACCTTGGCATCTGACAGGCAAGACACCGAACTGCGCACCGCCCTCGCTGCGGGGTGGAAGAAGCGCGATCTGCGGTGGGAGAAGCTGCAAGAAGAGGGCAACGCCTGTTTTGACCGGGGCGACACTGTCGGCGCGGTGCGGGCCTGGCGGCGGGCCTGGTGGCTGGCCCTGCTGACCATTCCGGCCGGTGATCCGCGGCGCGTGACCAGCCTGGCCAACCTGGCCCATTGCGACCGCATCGCCGGGCGCGAGGCGCGGGCGCGGGCGCGGTTTGCCAGGGCGCTGAAGCTGTGGGGCGGTATCGACGATTTCATCGCCGACATGAACGTGGCGCGCCGTGCCCGGTCGTCGCTGTTTCACCTGCGTATGGAAGCCCTGCACTGGGACACCTACCAAGGCAACATGCAGACCCGGTTTCGCGCCTTTGCCGCCGAGACCGCCGACGCGCTGGAGGCGCTGGCGGGCGGGCAGCCGGTGACCTGCCGGCTGGCCGGGCGCTGGCGCGGCGAAAAACCATCCGTCTTTGACGACACCCGAAAGTTTCTCTCTGCCGCGCTGCTGATTGGCGGCGGCGCCGGAAACTGACAACACCGACAGCACTATTCAAACCCGAGGAGAACCCCAGATGGCACGCAACCCGAAACACGATTGTCTGTTCGAGCCGATCCAGATCGGCCCCAAGACCATGAAGAACCGCTTTTATCAGGTGCCGCACTGCATCGGTGCGGGCAGCGAAAAGCCCGGCACCCAGGCCGCCAACCGCGGCATGAAGGCCGAAGGCGGCTGGGGCGCGTGCAACACCGAGTATTGCTCGATCAGCCCGGAATCGGACGACACTCACCGCGTTTCGGCCCGGATCTGGGACGAGGGCGACGTCATCAACCTGCGCCACATGAATGACGAACTGCACAAGCATGGCTGCCTGGGCGGCGTCGAGATGTGGTATGGCGGCCAGCACGCGCCGAACCTTGAAAGCCGCGCCATCCCGCGCGGGCCGACCAGCGGCGCCTCGGAATTCGAGTATCTGACCTATGCGCATGAATGCGATGAAGACGACCTGAAGGATCTGATCCGTACCTATGCCGAGGCCGCCAAACGCTCTGAGCAGGCCGGGTTCGACATCGTCTATGTCTATGGCGGGCATTCCTACCTGCCACTGCAATTCCTGTCGCCGTTCCACAACAAGCGCACCGACGGCTATGGCGGCTCTTTCGAGAATCGCGCCCGGTTCTGGATCGAATCCCTGGCCGCGGTGAAAGAAGCGGTCGGCGACAACTGTGCCATCGCCACGCGCTTTGCCATCGACACGCTTTATGGTCCCGGCGGGGTGGAAACCGGCGATGACGGGCTGAAATTCGTCGAACTGGTGGCCAAGGAGGGCATTCTCGACCTGTGGGACGTCAATATCGGCGACATCGCCGAATGGGGCGAAGATGCCGGCCCGTCGCGGTTTTACAAGGCCGGGCACCAGCGGCCGTGGACCAACGAGGTCAAGAACCTGTGCAAGATCCCTGTTCTGGGCGTTTCGCGCGAAACCAGCGCCGACGACATGGCCGCACGCATCAACGCCGGAGAGCTGGACATCATTGGCGCCGCGCGGCCCTCGATTGCCGACCCGTTCCTGCCCAACAAGATCGACGAAGGCCGGGTGGAGGACGTGCGCGAATGCATCGGCTGCAACGTCTGCATCTCACGCTGGGAGATCGGCGGCCCGCCGATGGTTTGCACCCAGAACGCCACCGCCAACGAGGAATACCGCCGCGGCTGGCACCCCGAGAAGTTCAGCAAGGTCGACAGCGAGGATTCGGTTCTGGTCGTCGGTGCCGGTCCTGCGGGCATGGAAACCGCCCGGGTACTGGGCGAGCGCGGCTATGACGTGCACCTGCGCGAAGCCGGGGCAGAGGTTGGCGGTTGCGTCAACAACATCATGAAATACCCCGGCCTTTCGGAATGGGCACGTCTGACCACCTATCGCCAGATCCAGCTCGACAAGCTGAAAAATGTCGAGGTGCATACGGGCGTGGGCGAAATGACCGCCGATGACGTGATGGAATACGGCGCCGACAAGGTGGTGATCGCCACCGGCGCGAAATGGTCGACCAACGGCACCAGCTCTGTCACCCATGACCCGATCGAGGGACTGGACGCCTCGCTGCCCTATATCTGCACCCCCGATCAGATCTTCGAGGGCAAGGAAGTTGGCCAGAAGGTTCTGATCCTCGATGCCGACGGCTATTATACCGGTGTCTCGATGGCCGAAATGATGGCCGATGAGGGCAAGGACGTGCAGCTGATCACCTCGCTGGGATCGGTGGCGCCCTACACCCACTTTACGCTGGAAGCCCCAAACCTGCACCGGATGATGTACGAAAAGGGCATCCACGAGAAGACCCTGCACTGGTGCGAAAAGGTCGAGGAAGGGGTGGCGACGATCTATTACCTCTACCGCGACGGCTATGTGCGCGACAGCGGCCCGACGCTGGGCAAGATGCCGCGCAAAGTAGGCACCGACGTGATCAAGATGGAGTTCGACACCCTGATCGCGATCACCGAGCGGGTGCCGCAGGACAAGCTGTTCCGTGAGCTGAAAGCCCGCAAGTCCGAATGGGAAGAAAACGAGATCCAGGGCGTCTATGCCGCCGGCGACTGCTATGCGCCGGGTCTGTTGGCGGACTCGATCTTCTCGGGCCACCGGATCGCGCGCGAGTTCGAAAGCGGCAACCCGCAACTGGCGCAGCCGTGGATCCGCGAACGTCAGGTCTGGGGGCACGAGACCTTCCCCAAGCTGGATGACCGCGAAACCCAGGGCTGAGACCCGCCCGGACCAAACGACCGAGGGGCGCCGAATGCCGGCGCCCCTCGCCCGACCATCCCGACTGACATGCCCCTGGAGACCCAATTGGAAACCCGCGAGCTATTCTGGTCCATGACGCTGAACGCCAAGGTGGCGTTCTATGTCATTGGCTTTGCCGCGATTGCGGTTTTCCTGTGGGGTCTTTGGCGTCACATCGCCAAGTACCGGCGCGGCGCTGCCCATGCCTCGGTTACCGAACTTTGGGCCGGCCTTCGCCGTATGGTGGCCGATCTCATGACCCACCGCACGCTGAAACGGCGCGACAGGTATGCCGGATACGCCCATATGGGCATCTTCTTTGGCTTCGTGATCGCCGCCATCGGCACCGCGATCATCACGCTGGAATACGATATCCTCTACCCGCTATTCGGGGTGCGGTTCTGGAAAGGCGATTTCTATCTGCTGTTCAGCCTGATCCTCGATCTCGGCCATCTGGCGCTGACCACGGGCATCTTGATGATGATGTGGCGCCGGGCCACTTTCAGACTGCCCAAGCTGAGCTATCTGCGCGATTATCGCGGCGAGACGGAACTGCGCGCCCCGGCCAAAAGCTGGCGGCGCGAGGACTGGGCGTTCATGGGCGTGCTGCTGGTCATCGAGCTGCAGGGCTTTACCCAGGAAGCGGTGCGGCTGCTGATGGAGCAGCCCGACTGGGCCATCTGGTCGCCGGTGGGGCTGGCGCTGGCCAAACTGTTTTCGGGGCTGGGCATGTCCGAGCAAACCGCCGGGACGATCCGCGCCGCCAACTGGTGGATGCATGGGGGGCTGGCGCTGGCCTTCACCGCCGCGATCCCGTGGTACAAGGCCAAGCATATCATCGCCGTTCTGGGCTCGCTTTCCACCCGCACCGAAAAGCCGCTGGCCCGGCTGCCGCGCGAGCCTGAGGACAAGCAAGGCGCCGGCGTCGCGTGCATTTCCGATTTCTCGTGGAAGGACATGCTGAATTTCGACGCCTGCACCAAATGCGGGCGCTGTCACGAGGCCTGCCCGGCGCGCACCGCAGGTTTCTCGCTTAGCCCCCGCGACCTTATCCTCGACCTGCGCACCCATAACGACAGCGCCCAGGGCAGGGCCCTGGACGGCGTCGATCTGATCGGCGACGTGATCGACGCCGAGACCATCTGGGCCTGCCGGTCCTGCGGTGCCTGTCAGGAAATCTGCCCGGTCGGTATCGAACACCCCACCATGATCGTGCAACTGCGTCGGCAACTGGTCGACCGTGGCGAGATGGATCCGCTGCTGCAGGGCACGCTCGACGCGATTTCGTCCACCGGCAACAGTTTCGGCGAAAGCAGCCGCAAGCGCCCGGTCTGGACCCGCGAGCTGGAATTTGAGGTCAAGGATATCCGCCAGACCGCCGCCGACGACCTGTGGTTCGTGGGCGATTATGGTTCGTTCGACCCGCGCAACCAGATCGTCAGCCGCGCATTCGCCTCGCTGATGAAGGCGGCGGGCAGCGATTTCGCGCTGCTGCACGAGGGAGAGCGCAATTCGGGCAACGACGTGCGGCGCGTGGGCGAAGAGGGGCTTTACGAGACGCTGGTCGAGGAGAACCTCGAAACCCTGACCGGGGTCAAGCCATTCGGCCGCATCATCACCACCGATCCGCATAGCTATAACACCATCCGCAACGAGTACCCCGAGTTCGGGCCGACGCCACCCATCGAGCATTACTCCTCGGTGCTGGCGGACCTGCTGAAATCGGGCAGGCTGAAGGTCACCAAGCCGCTGAAAAAGCGCGTGACTTTCCACGATCCCTGCCATCTGGGCCGCCTGAACGGCGGCTATGACGCCCCGCGCCAGGTGCTGGAAGCCATCGGTTGTACCATCGTCGAGATGCCGCGCAACCGCGACAATTCGTTCTGCTGCGGCGCGGGCGGCGGGCGGATCTGGATCCCCGATCCGCCGGGCATAGAGAAACCGTCCGAGAACCGGATGCACGAGGCCTCTGCCCTGGGTGGGATCGACGTGTTTGTGACCTGCTGTCCAAAGGACCTGACCATGTTTGAAGACGCAAGAAAGACCAGCGGCCACGAAAGCGAGTTTGTGGTGGCCGACATTGCCGAACTGGTGGCCGAGGCGGTCGAACTGCAAAGCATCTCTTTAAAGGATCTGCCGTCGATCGCCGACCGGCTGACAGACGCCATCGCCACCCGCATCGCCGAGGTGGTGGCGGCGCGGCTGGACGAGGTGCTGGCGACCAAGATGGCGACGCTTGCCGCCGCCCCAGCCGCCCCCGCCATCGCCGCGCCCGAGCCCCCGGCGACAGCGCCAGAGGCCGAAGCCCCCGCAGCACCTGAACCAGAGCCGCCCGCGCCCGCGCCCGAGGCACCCGCGCTGGCCCCGGTCGCCGATGCGTTGCCGGCGCTGACGGCGATGGATTGGGACAGCCCGGCCCCGGTGGCCCCGGCCGATCTGGGCTATGTGGCTCCGGAAAAGACCGGCCTGCGCATTCTGGTGACGGTGAAACACGCCGCCAAGCTGGGTGACGAGTACGAATTCACCGCCGACGGGCGCGACATTGTCGGCGACTATCTGGAACATGACTTGAACGAATGGGACGACGCGGCTCTGGAACAGGCGCTGCTGCTGGTCGAGGCTATCGGCGGCGGCGAAGTGGTTGCCGTGGGCATCGGCCCCGAGGAAAGCGAGAAATCCCTGCGCAAGGTGCTGGCCAAGGGTGCCGACCGCGCGGTGCGGGTCTGGGACGACCGGCTGGCAAATGCCGACCCGGTGACCGTCGCCCGCGCCATCGCCGGGGTGGCGCTGGCCGAGGCGCCCGACCTGATCTTGTCGGGCACGCAAAGTTCCGACCACGCGCATGGCTCTACCGGCACGGCGCTGGCGCGCATTCTAGGGCTGCCGCACGGCTCGGTCATTGCCGGTGTCGAGTGGGACGGCGCCAGCGACATGACCGTGACCCGCGAACTGGAGGGCGGCACGCGGCATGTGCTGACCATGCCGGCGCCGGCGGTTCTGGCGATCCAGACCGGCACCAATACGCCGCGCTATGCCACCATGCGGATGATCAAACAGGCCAGGAAAAAGCCGCTGGAGGTGCTCGACGGCGGGCCGCTGATCGATGGCGGCGGCGGCTATCGGGTGCGGCGCATGTACACGCCCGTACAGGAAAAGGCGCAGATGCTCGAAGGCAGCGCCGAGGAGGTCGCGGAGCAGATCGCGACGCTGATCCGCGAGAAGAAGGGAGAATAACCATGGCCGGTATCCTTGTTGTCGCCGAACAGCTCGACGGCGCCCTGCGCGACATTTCCCCCGAACTGGTGGGCGCGGCGGTCTCGGTGAAGGACCAGATCGGCGGGCCGCTGCAGGTGCTGGTGATCGGTGCCGATCCGCAGGCGCTGGCCGCGGGTGTCAATCTGGAAGGCGTCGACGAGATCCTGACGGTAGAGATGCCCAGCGACCATTTCGACCCGTTGATCTACGAAGAGGCCATCGTCGCCGCGGGCGGGCAGGGCAAGCCTTCGGTGGTGTTGGTAGGCCACACGGCCAGCGGTATGGCCTATGGTGCGGCGGTGGCCGCAAGGCTGGGATCGGGCTTTGCCAGCGACGTGTTCATTCTGGGCCATGACGGCGACGAACTGATCGCCACCCGGTCCGCCTATGGCAACAAGGTCGAGATGGAGATGGGGTTCACGGGCAAGGGCGTTGTGGTCCTGACCCTGCGCGGCGCGACCTTCATCGCGCCGGAGACGCCCGGTTCGGCCACTATTTCCCCGCTAGTGGTGGATATTTCAGCTGTCGAGGGCGTGTCGACCCATTTGGAATACCAAGAGGCCCCGCCCTCGGATATCGACATCACCAAGGCAGATTTCATCCTGTCGGTGGGCCGCGGCATCCAGGACAAGGACAACCTGCCCCGGTTCGAGGCTCTGGCCGACAAGGTGGGCGCCACCTTTGGCTGTTCGCGCCCCATCGTCGATAGTGGCTGGCTGCCGAAACCGCATCAGGTGGGGCAATCGGGCAAGGTCGCCTCGAACTGCCAGCTCTACTTTGCGCTTGGCATATCCGGGGCGGTGCAGCACCTCTTTGGCATGAAGCATGTGGATACGATCATTGCGGTCAACACCGACCCCGAGGCCCCCATTTTCAACGTCGCCACCTATGGCACGACGGTCGATCTGTTTGAACTGACCGACGCGCTGGAGCGGCATTTCAACTAGAAACGGAAACTTCCAAGGAGGAGAAAGACAATGGCAGAGGAAGGCGGACGCCACTCGGTGCTTGAAAGCCGGCACAAGGCGCTGGGCTCGGATCTGGGCGACTGGAACGGCATGGAGGTGGCCTGGGACTATGCCAGCAACCCCGAAGACGAACATGACGCGGTGCGCACGGCGGCGGGGCTGTTCGACGTCTCGGGCCTGCGAAAGACATTCGTTCGAGGCGCCGATGCGCTGGCGGTGGTCGATCATATCATCACCCGCGACATGACCAGGATCGGCCCCGGCCGGTCGGCCTATGGCCCCAACCTGACCGAAGAGGGCACGATCTGCGACGACGCCATCATCTTTAACCTCGGTGGCGATGAATATCTGGTGGTGCATGGCTCTGGCCAGTGCATGGCGCGGTTGCAGGAATCGGCTGCAGGCAAGGACGTCACCATCGAGTTCGACGACGATCTGCACGACATCTCGCTGCAGGGGCCCAAGGCCACGGCGTTCCTGGACCAGCACACGCCTGCAGACCTGGCAGGCATGGGCTATTTCCACCAGCAAGAAACCACGCTGTTCGGTCATCCGGTGATCATCTCGCGCACCGGTTACTCGGGCGAGCGCGGCTATGAGATCTTCTCGCGCGCCGAGTTCATCACCGATATCTGGGACCAGATCGTCGAAAAGGGTGCGCCCGAGGGCATCATGCCCTGCTCGTTCACCTGTCTCGACAAGATCCGGGTCGAGGCCGGTCTGCTGTTTTACCCCTATGACATGACCGAGGCCAACAGCCCCTGGGATGTGGGGCTTGGCTGGGCGATGTCGACCAAGGGCGCGGATTATCGTGGCCGCGACGCCGCGATGGCGCTGAAGGGCAAGGAAAAGATCGCCGTGGTGACGCTGGATATAGACCATGGCGAGGCGCTTGCCGGTGGCGAGACGCTGTCGATCGACGGCGCAGAGGTCGGCGTGGTCAACTCGCCGGTCTATTCGCACCGGATGGGCAAGTCGCTGGCGCTGGGGCATGTCAGCCGCGGCAATGAGGCGGTCGGCACCAAGGTGCAGGTGGCGGGCGAGGGTGTGTCCTGCTCTGCCACCATCGCTGCAAGCCCGATCCACGATCCTGAAAAGACCCGGACCCACAGCTAGGCCCGGCAGGAAAAGATGCGCCCGGCCTGTGCGGCCGGGCGCCCGAGTGCGGATCGGGTAGGGTCGTGTGGCGATGAACAGGATGGAGCGGGCCAGGGCGCTGCACCGAACCCGCAGTGTGCGCTGGGGTTACATCTGGGCCATGTGGTGCGCGGTATTCTGGGGGGCGTGGTATCTGCCCGGTGCCGCCCTGTGGGAAACCGAACCCTTCGTTCGGCTCGACATCTCGAATGTAGATACCTTTCTGGTTGCCGCCATCGTCATCACCACGATGAACGCGGTGGGGTCGCTGATCTTCCTGCTGCTGTGGCTGGGGGTGCTGGACAAGCTCGGCGAATTGGTGCGCACCTTCCGCCGGTTCAGGAAAATCTCTGTCTGGTTCTTTCTGGCGGCGATCTTCGGCGGGCCCGGCGCGCTTTTCGGGTCGTATCTGGCCATTGGCTATGTGGGTCCGATCTTTGCCGCCGTCGCCACGTTGCTTTACCCGATCATCGGCGCCACGATGGCGCGGCTTTGGTATAACGAAAAGATCACCTTTCGTGCCGCAATGGGGATCTTGATCATCGTCGTCGGCGGATTGGCCATCTTCCTGCCCGGCCTTACCAGTGAAACCGCCAACGCCACAGAGATGGTCTGGATCGGCTATTTCGGCGGTGTGATGGCGGCGGTGGGCTGGGGGGTCGAGGGCGCCGTTGCGGGCCGGGCTCTGGACATCACCGACCCCGATGTCGGCATCACCATCCGCTTTGCCGCCGAGGTCATCTATTGGGTCGCGATGCTGGTGCCCTTTGCCGCGTTCTACTTCGACACGCCGGTGATGGAGATCGCCGTGGCCAGCCTGAACCCCAAGGCGCTGATGTGGTTCGCGCTGGCCGGGCTGACCTTCAGCTTTTGCTACGTGACCTGGTACAAGTCCTTTCCGCTGATCGGTGTCGGGCGCGGTCAGGCCATCGGCGCGCTGCACGCGGTCTTTGCGGTGATCTTCATTGCGATCTTCGCGCTGCGCCTGCCAGAGTGGAATTTCGTCATCGGGCTTGTCCTGACCATTGGCGGCGTCTGGGTGATGGCCTCGGAAAGCACCGAGGTCGTCGAGGTCGTGCGTGTCCCCGCGCATGGAATGGACAGGGACGCCGCGCCGCAAAACCATGGCGGGGACGATTACAGCCACTTGCACATGAAGGGCTTTGTCTTGCGGATTTTGGCCGACGCGGCAGAGCGGGGCCTGTGGGACCATGAGATTATGCAAGAGGTGTTTCGCAGGTATGGCCGCGACAGCAAATACTGGAAAGGAGAGGTGCGGGCCACGCTGACCGATCTCTATTCCGGAGCGCTGATCGAAGAACTGGAGGATGATCTCGACGATGGCCGGCATTTCGGCAAGGACAAGATCCTGATGAAATTCCGGATCAGCCCGTTCGGGGTCGAGCGAATGTCGGAGACGGGGCTGTTATGACGGAAAAGGGCGCGCGATGAGCCAATTCTGGGGATATCCGGGGGCCGACGTGGCGGCCATTGTGATGATCGTCGTGCTGGCGGCCATCTGTCTCTACCTGGCGCGCACCTGGGGTGACAAGCTTTGAGGGTGGATGCGAGACCTGTCCGGCAGCGGCCGCGCCCGCGGGCACATCTGCCCTGTTGGTGACCAAGCGGCGCCGGGCTTGCTGATCCGCAAGGCGCCTGAAGACGACGGAGAAGCGTGATGGAAGCGGATTTTGTGGTTGTGGGTGCCGGCAGCGCGGGCTGCGCCATGGCATACCGGCTTGCCGAGGCGGGGGCGTCGGTACTGGTGGTCGAACATGGCGGCAGCGATGTCGGCCCGCTGATCCAGATGCCCGCCGCGCTGAGCTATCCGATGAACATGAAGCTATACGACTGGGGCTACCAGACCGAACCGGAGCCGCATCTGGGCGGGCGCCGGCTGGTCACGCCGCGCGGCAAGGTCATCGGTGGGTCGTCCTCGATCAACGGCATGGTCTATGTGCGCGGCCATGCCCGCGATTTCGACCATTGGGCCGAGCAGGGCGCGGCGGGCTGGAGTTATGCCGACGTGCTGCCTTATTTCAAGCGGATGGAGAACTGGCATGATGGCGGTCACGGCGGCGACACGTCATGGCGCGGCAATGACGGCCCGCTGCACGTTACCCGCGGCCCGCGCCGGAACCCGCTATACCACGCATTCGTCGAGGCCGGGCGGCAGGCCGGGTATCAGGTGACCGGCGACTATAACGGTCAGCAGCAAGAGGGTTTCGGCCCGATGGAGCAGACGGTCTGGAAGGGCCGGCGCTGGTCGGCGGCCAATGCCTATCTGCGCCCTGCCCTGAAGCGGCCCAACTGCGACCTGGTGCGCGGGTTTGTGCGCCGGGTGGTGATCGACAATGGCCGCGCCACCGGTGTCGAGATCGGGCAGGGCAACCGCGCCCGGGTGATCCGCGCCCGCCGCGAGGTGATCCTTGCCGCCGGGTCGATCAATTCGCCCAAGCTGCTGATGTTGTCGGGCATCGGCCCGGGCGCCCATCTGGCCGAACACTCGATAGGCGTGGTGGCCGACCGCCCCGGCGTCGGCGGCAATCTGCAGGATCATCTAGAGGTTTATTTTCAGTTTGCCGCGCGCCAGCCGATCACGCTTTTCAAGCACTGGAACCTGATCTCGAAGGCGGTGATCGGCGCCCAGTGGCTGCTGACCAAAAAGGGATTGGGCGCGTCGAACCATTTCGAGAGTGCCGCCTTCATCCGGTCGCGCGCGGGGCTGGAATATCCCGACATCCAGTATCACTTCATGCCCATTGCCGTGCGCTATGACGGCAAGGTCGCCTCCGAAGGGCACGGCTTTCAGGCTCATACCGGCCCGATGCGCGCCGCCTCGCGCGGTGCTGTGACGTTGCAGTCCGCCGACCCGGCGGCGGCGCCGCGGATCTTCTTCAACTACATGTCCGAGGATCGCGACTGGACCGATTTCCGCACCTGCCTGCG
This sequence comes from Paracoccaceae bacterium, assembly GCA_024226455.1. Taxonomy (GTDB): domain Bacteria; phylum Pseudomonadota; class Alphaproteobacteria; order Rhodobacterales; family Rhodobacteraceae; genus JAAELR01. Next base: position 10,427 of record JAAELR010000012.1, on the reverse strand, counting down.
GCTGACCCGCGAGATCTTCTCGCAAGCTGCTTTCGAGCCTCATGTGAAGCACGAGATCCTGCCCGGTGCCGGGCTGCAGAGTGATGACGAGTTGAACGGTTTCATCCGCGACCACGCAGAAAGCGCCTATCACCCGTGCGGCACCTGCCGGATGGGTGGGTCCGACGACCCCGGCGCCGTGGTCGACCCCGAAAACCGGGTCATCGGGGTAGAGGCGTTGCGGCTGGCCGACAGCAGCATTTTTCCGCGGATCCCCAACGGCAATCTGAACGGGCCGTCGATCATGGTCGGCGAAAAGGCCAGCGACCACATCCTTGGCCGTGCGCCGCTGGCGGCAGAGAACGCGCAGCCATGGATCCACCCCGACTGGCAGACCGCGCAGAGATAGCACCGAAGGGTGCGACCGCCCCTCCGCCTCCCCGGGGCGCGATTTCACTGATTACTCACGCTGTACTCTCGCTGCATTCACGCCGCGCGCGCAAAATGCCCGGGCGCGGCTGGCTTTGACCTGCCGTGGCTTTCAGCGGGCGGCCAGGCGGGTGGGACGCAGGCCGTTCCGGTTTCGGACGAGGGGGGCATTTCCAAGTACCAAAGCGTACCCGGTTTCTTGGGTATCGTCGGCAATTCTGTTGCCGGACCCATGGCATCGTTGTTCCGGTCAGGGACAGCAACACACGGGCGCATAGTTGATCGCAAAGCAGCAAAACAGCCTTGGCGGCGGGCAAACCGGATAACGACCGGTAATCAGCCCCGGGCCAAGGCAAAATCAAAAGAGAAAGGGAGATCTCATGGCATTGGTTGGTGGGAGCCACGGGGGAAGTCATGGCGGCAGTCACGGTGGTAGTCACGGTGGTAGTCATGGAGACATGGACTCGCACGGAGGAGCATCGCCGCTGAGGGCGTTTGCGCTGGCGGCGACTCATGACGCCACGGTCGGCTATTGGGACGGGTTGGCGACGTCTGACACACCGCACGAGTTGAACGACCCCGACAACCTGGAGTATCTGTCGCCAGACCGCCGCAGTCAGATCCTGTTCGGTGAGTTGTCAAGCAGGTTCCGGGTCAGCGGCGCCGACGGCAACGGTGCCAAGCTGTTTCTCGACGGCGGTGTCGAGGTCTGCAGCATCGCCCAGCCCGCCCCCGAAGACCTTGCACAACAGTTGATCTGGGTGCGGAACTACGCCGATCTGCGGGTCGACAGAATTTCCGAGATCATCGATCAGATCGGCGACATCCAGTCCTATTTCGGGGCATTGACGACGATGAACCCGTGGCGGCGGGCCAAGACGATGATGCTGTTGTCGCTGGTGCAGTCGCTGGCCATTCACGTTGAAATGCAGTTCAAGCATTACTGCTGGGGGCCGCGGCCTGCCGACTATACGCAGCAGGTCCAGCCGATCATCCAGACGCCGGACCATTCGACATTTCCGTCCGGCCACTCGACCGAGGCGCATGCGCTGGCAACGGTGCTGCACCGCCTGCTCGCGGGCCAAGGCGCCGCCGAGGCGGTGGAAGCGTCGGAAATGCCAATGGCGTTTCGCATTGCCCACAGGATTGCCGTGAACCGGACCGTCGCGGGGGTGCATTTTCCGGTGGATTCCGCCGCCGGCGCGGTGCTGGGCAGCATGATCGGAGAGGCGGTGCACAGCATCGCCACCAACGGGGCCTACACATCGCTGAGCTATGCCGAGAATGACGCCTGGCTCGATATCGACAAGGACTTCACCCTGGGCTGGGTGCGCCAGCATCTGGCGAAGGCTGCCCCCTGCACCCAGACCGCCTGCGACGGCGCACCTCTGTTCCGGCGGCTCTGGAACGATGCCAAGGCCGAGTGGGCCGGAGGCAAGGACAAATGACCACGGCCTGGAGCGACTGGAAACCATTTGCGGGGGGGATGCCCTATGTGCACTGGGCCTCGTCGCCAACCGACCCGGATGGCGGGGGTCCCGGCGCGTCTCGCATCGTCGACGACCCGAATGGCGCACAACCGCACGATCTGGTCCGGCAGATTGCCCAGGCCGGGCTGAACGCCGGGCAAAGCCCGCTGCTCGGGCCGCCGGCGCTGGGCTCTGCCGACTATAGCAGTATCGCGCCGGTTCCCGCCTATGCGCTGAACCACCCCTGCGCTGGCAAGCCGGATTTCGCCGCCCATCTCGACGCAGAGAAAAGCTGGCTGCCCGACCCCGGCAAGCTGCCCGATCTGCCCGACGAAACGGTCATCGTCGGTGTTATCGACGTGGGCATCCCGCTGGGTCACAACCGCTGGCGCAACCCCGACGGGTCCAGCCGCATCCTGGCTGCCTGGCAAATGCCGGGCGAATGGAGCGGGCTGTCGCAGCCCTACCTGCCTTTCGGGCGCGAGCTTTATCGCGACGACATCGATCGGCTGCTGGCCGAGTATAGCGGCGGATCGCTGACCGGCTGGCTGGATGAGGCGGGGTTCAATGCGGCCACCGGGACGTTGGACATGGAACATGTCAAAGGCCCCCGCGATCTGGCCGGACGCCATTCGCACGGGGCGCATGTGCTGGACGCGGCGGCGGGCTGTTCGCCAGAGCCCGCAGGCAACGCCGAGGCCGCGTTCCGCGACCGCGTCAGGATCATCACGGTCAACATCCCCGGCAGCGGCATCTTCGGCGCGTCCGGTACCTATCTCGACGATTACATGATCTACGCGGTGCAGCGCATCACCGATCTGGCCGACGCGATCTGGCAGAAGAACCACCCCGGCTTTGACCCCGCCGCAGATTGGGCAGAGCCGGTGGGCTATCCGGTAGTGCTCAACCTTTCGTTCGGCAAGCAGGCTGGCTCGAAGGACACGCTGGACAGGTTCCCAAATACGCTGAGCCGCTTTCACCAGGCGCGCGAGGCGGCCAGGCTGATGCCGGTCCGGGTGGTGATGCCTGTGGGCAACGACAACCTGCTGCGCTGCAACGCCTATCTCGAACCGATGCCGGGCGAGACGCTGAGCCTCGACTGGCGAGTATCGCCGCAGGACCAGTCGTCGAATTTCGTCGAGATATGGACCCGCAATCAGGACGGGTCGGACTGCGCACCGCTGGAACTGGCCCTGGTGCCGCCGGGTGGCGACGACACGGGTTTCCAGGTGCGCGTCGGGCAGCCAGAGCACTATTCGGAGCTTGGCGACTATGGCCGGATCTACTGTCAGCAGATCGACGAGGGCGATAGTGACGGCGGCGGCGCGAGCCGGCGGAAATTCCGTTATGTCCTGTGTACGGCTCCGACCGCGCGGGCGGCAGGAGACGGACCCACGGCCCCGGCCGGGGTCTGGAAGATCAGGGTAAAAAACCGCTCGGACAGCCAGATACAATGCGTGCTGTCGGTGCAGACTGACCAGCAGGTATTGCCCGGTCGCCCGGTCAACCTGCGGTCCTATTTCGACGATCCGGGCTATCGGGTCTTTGACGAGGACGGCCATCTGGTCGAAAGCTACGGTTACCCGCCCGAACCGGTCGGCAACGACGACCTGGAGTATGACACGCCGGTAAGGCGGCACGGCACGATGAATGCCTCGGTGACCCATGGCGCGGTGGCGCGGGTGGCTGGCTACCGCGTGTCGGACGGTCGCCCGGCACCCTACTCGGCCACCGGCCGGGGCAGCACGGGCGGCGAGGATGACGGCACGGCGCTGGGCCACCAGCGATACCACGACCGCCGCTCTGAGCCCAATGCCGCGCTGCCGACAGAGGACGGCCCGGCGCATTTCGGCATCCTCGCAGCAGGCTCGGCCAACGGGTCGGTCACCGCGATGAGCGGCACCAGCTTTGCCTCGTCACAGGCCACCCGGGTTGTCGCCGAGGCGTTGGTCGCCGGCATCGGTAATTCCGGCAGCCAGCAGATCCTGTCGGTGCTGGGCCATGCGGCGGAACGCCGGTGCGGCGACGGCTGGCCGCATGGCAACGCCATGAGCGCCGGGCATGGGCAAGTGCTGGGCAGCGGGCGCATCGCCAGCCCTCTCTCGCCGCGGGTCAGCCGGACCGGGCGGGACTAGACGCGCGCGCCTCTCCGACAGGGGGCGCGAAAAACCCTGCACCCGCCGCCGAAAGCGCGAGCGGGTGTGACCGGCATGCAATCCTGCCGGTAGAGTTTGTTGACTTGGCCTTGTGAAGTTGCCGCGCCGGTTCCAATCTGAAGCCGGGCGAATTCGTGTGCCGGAATTCGCCTTGCCTGGGGAGGAACATCGTGGAGACCAACGGGATCTCGATCGAGACGATCGGTGTGCTGCGCGTTTTCGTGGATGACGGGGCCAATCTCACCCCTCCGGGCGCGCGGCCCCGTGCGTTGCTGGCAGCCATTGCCCTGTCGCCGCGCAAGACCGCGGGCCGGCGCTGGCTGGAGGCGTTGCTGTGGGGTGATCGCACCGCCGACCAGGCGTCCGGCAGCCTTCGCCAGGCTTTGAGATCGCTGCGCAAGGCGCTGGGCCCTTTTTCAGGGCTTTTGCATGCCGACCGGCAGGATGTTTCGCTTGACGCCGACCTCGTCCGTGTCGACCTGATCGACAGCCCGGGTGCGGCGCTGCAGAAGGTGGCCGCCGGGCGCGGGCTGCTGGAAGGCATCGATATCCGGTCGGAACCGTTCGAGGACTGGCTGCGCCAGGAGCGCACGGCGCTGGAACGGCTTGCCGAAACCCGGGGCGGGCGGGCGGCATCGCCGACCGGGGCGCCAGGCCTGCTGCGCCCGGATGGCGGCGCGGCGGATGCACCGATCCTGATCGCCGAAACCAAAAACTCTGGCGACGGGCTGGACGCGTTCATAGCGGAATCGATCAGCGCCCAGCTTGGCCGCACGGCGACCGAACATATCCGCACCGAAGTGATCATGGTGGATGGCGGCAAGGCCAGCGCGGTACTGGTGCCCGGCGTGCGCTGCACCATCCGGACAGTCATGAACGGCGACCGCATGATGGCGCTGGTCAATCTGGTAGAGACCCCGTCACACCGGCATGTCTGGTCGCGGCAGGTGGCGTTCGATGCGCGAGACGAACTTGTCGCCGTGGATATCGCCGCCTCTCTGGCTTTCGAGGCGACCGAGGCCGTGGCGTCGGTCCAGGCCGATGCAGGAGACGCGGCAAGGGCCAACGCCATGGCGGCGTCGGCCCTGCAGGACGTGTTCAGTTTCGACCCCGAGCGGCTGAAGAAGGCCGACAGTTTGCTGGCCGATGCGCATCTGCTGGATCCGCTGGCGCCGCGCCCGGCGCTGCGGGCGCTGGCCAAGGCGTTTCTGGCGGTGGAACGGTCGGTGGACGATGCCGGAGAGTTGGTTGTCGAGGCGCGAGAGCTCGTCGGCGAAGCGCTTGTCTCGGATCCCAACAACTCCCTGGCGCTGGCCTTCATCGCCGACGTCCATGATCTGGTGTTCGAAGACCGGCAAAAGGCGTTGTCGTTTGCCGAGCAGGCGCTGCGCATCGATCCCGGTGTCGGCTATGCCCATGCCAGCCTTGGCGGGCTTGAACTGCGAAGGGGCCGGGCCAAGGAGGCGCTGCAATCGGCGTCGCGCGCCCGGCGGCAACTTGAGAACACCTCGCTTCAGGTCTTCGCCCTGATGCGGTTCTGCCTTGCGGCGATCAGCGCCGGAGAGTTTGCCGCCGCCGCCGAGGCTGCCGCCAAGGCCGCGGTGCTGGCACCGCTTTCGCGCCCGCCGCTGCGCCATCTCTATACGCTGCAGTTGCAGGCTGGCGATGTGGACGGCGCCCGCGAGACACTGAGGCGGCTGCACCGCTTCGAGGGGGACTTCTCTTTGGCGCGGATCCGCAACGATCCGGAATTTCCCGCCGCAACCATCCGCTCGGCCGGGCTGCACCTGCTGCGCGACGTGGAATACTGACCGGGTCGGCGTGCACCCCCAAAACAAGGACGAACAGGCGCGTTGAAATCCGAATTCCCCGGATCAATGATTGTCGGGTATGTGCCATGGCATGGCGACGGTGGCCTGATTAGGATCCATTTCCGGCAGCCCCAGCCGGGCCCGAACCCGCGCCGGGCAATCCGCATTCCGACCCTCACCGGTGCCTGAAGCGCCATGGGCGCTTTGCAAGAAGGGGGTCAACGCCAGGCTGCAGCCGTGAGAGATCATCCCGCCGCTGAAACTGCGCAACCAGATCAGCTTTTTCTTCGAAGGCCACGACAACACACGTCGGGGTACCGCCACCTTCCAGGTGTCGATCAACATGCCTCGCCGGGGCGGTCTGCCGGCCGACAACCAGAAGGCGTTCAGGGATACCTGGGGCCGCGACTGGTGGGGAACGGTCGCCAAGGTGTGGCGCGGCGGTGAGGATTTCGGCACCGCCATCGCCGGGTTCGGGGCGGTCTGCGGTTTGCCGCCGCCCTGCTACCCGGCATCCTGGCAGGGCAAACGCATGAAACTTGTGAGTCATAATACCTCGTCTGATGAAGTGCTGAACTGACGTAGGCCTGCCTCAACAAATGAGGTGGGAAGATGTTTCAGGAATTGTTGACGAGCTTTGGTGCGATAGAAGAGCCACGACAGGTCGGTAAGGTTGATCACCTGTTGATTGACGTCTTGGCGATCACGGTATGTGCCGTGTTGGCGCATGCAGAAACGTTTGAAGATGTTGCGCTTCACGGCAAGCATAAAGAGAAATGGTTACGGCGGTTTCTGGAACTACCAAATGGCATTCCCTCCCAGGACACCTTTCGACGGGTGTTCATGTTGGTAGACGCTGAGCAGTTTGAGGCGTGCTTCTTGACCTGGACACGGGCGGTATTTACGCCGTCTGAGAAGAGCTCACTTCGCCAGATTGCTGTGGATGGCAAGGCCATGCGGCGCTCTTTTGATCGGCGCAAAGGCAACTCGGCCCTGCATGTGGTCAGCGCGTTTGCGACACAATCTGGATTAACGCTTGCGCAGCGTGTGGTCGCTGAGAAAAGCGGTGAGGCTGAGGTGCTCTTGCCGCTGCTGGAAGGGCTGGATTTGACGGGTGCCTTGATTTCGTTGGATGCGCTTTACGCTCATAAATCGCTTGTGGCTAAGATTGCAGACCAGGGCGCAGACTATCGCATCGCGCTGAAGAGAAACAACAAAAAGGACCATGCCCGCGTTGTTGAGCATTTTGCAGCCACAACCTTTGGGAAAATACCCGACAGCCCCGCTGTCTTCGACGCATTTGAAGAGACGCATGGCCGCTTGACCCGCCGCCGCGCCTTTGTCAGCGATGATCCTGAGTTAATTGCAGCGCTACAGGAATGGCGCGATGTGCGCCAGGTCATCGCGGTGGAAAACATCACCAGCCACACGAACGCCCATGGGGGTGGCCGGGGTGAGACCAAAAGCGATATCAGATACTTCCTGACATCAAGTGGCGCCGATGGCTTGATCCTTGCAGCTGCTGTAAGAGATCACTGGGCAATTGAAAATAGCCTGCATTGGGTGCTGGATGTCGGCTTTAGAGAGGATGATAGCCGCTTACGCGACCGCAACGCCGCAGCCAATCTCGCCGTCATCCGCAAGATTGCTATCAACCTCGTGAAAGCCGATAAAACTCTAAAGGGATCCATTAAGGGGAGACGCAAAGCAGCAGGCTGGGACAATGACTATATGCAGAAAATCATAGGGTTCTGACCTCCATGCGTTTGCCCTGGGCATCCTGGCGGTGCTGCTGTTCATCCTGACCATCGCCAGGCTGGTTTTCATGGGAATCGACACCGAACCCGCCGGTGGGCTGGAGCCTCTGAAGCTGTTGCCCAAGGGCAGGCAGCGCGTCATGCCTGGTCTCGTCACCATCAAGACGGCTGATCTGGAACACATCGACTGGTATAGGCGCAAATTCGACGAGGCGTCGAGATATACCGATATCAACCCGCTTGGTATCGTGCCGCAATGAGGCTTGTCTCGACCGAGGAAGGCAACGCGATCACACCGGACGGCCAGCGCTGCAAGTTGGAACCGGTGGTGAAGACGGCAGAGGCGATCCGGGGCGGGGTCTGACGCCGGGGTTGGCCGTGGGCGTTGACGTGTCACGATCCCAGTGACAGGTCGTCATCTGGTGTTCGCCCCGTGGCGCTGAACCGCGACAGCGGGCTGCACGAGATCGAACAGGCCCTGCGCGACGCCTGGGCCTGTCGGCTCGAAGAGTTGGCGGGATCGGCGCCGCCGCGAATGCGCCCTGTTCTGCTGTGGCTGCGTGTACTGCCCTGGTTGCGGATGCCAGAGGCCCGAGCTGCGAGTGTCGAAGTGCCGAACCGGCTGTCCCGCGACCGGATGTTCGGGGGCTGTGGGACGAAGGAACGCGGGGTGGGACCCTGGGACGTTCGATACCGCCGGCGACGCGCTGGTGGTGCGTGCCGGTTTCGGCACGTCGGCGGGGACGGGGCAGTGTGATGTTGCGCGCGCGGCCGACAAGCTGGTTCGAACTGATCACCTCTCGGTCACAGCTTGCGCTGGCCTTGCAGGCGCTTGTCGCCACGGGTGCCGCCGAACTGCAGGCCAACTCGCTTGAATTCTCGCAACCAGTGCTGCCGCACCTGCAGCGGTTTTCCGATGCGTTTCATGAGCTTGAGCAGGATTGCGCGCCCTGTTGGCCGCGTGAACGCGGCGATAGCGGCATTGTTCTCGGCAACCCGACTGCCGTGCTGGAAGAGACCCTTGCATTGCTGCAGGACTGGGCCCGCCGGGTGCGGTCGCTGATCGACGGGCTTCAGGCCTGCGCCGCGCGCAAGACCGAACTGGGCCATATCGCCCGCCTGGGCGACAGCGTCGGCGGCGGGCCGCTCTTGCCCGGGCTCTCCGGTTCCGAGGCGCGGCTCTTGTCCCGAGCGATCTGTTTCGTTCCCGAGCCCGCGGCCGGGCAGATCGGAGCCAGTGAGGTGCTGGTCGAGGTTTATCCGACGGGGGCGAGGTATCCGTCGTCGCCATCGTCGACGACCTGCGCATGGCGGATTTCCAGGTCCGGCTGGCCGCGCTGAGGGCGACGCCGATTTCGGTGCCCGACTTCGTGCGCCCCGGCCCGGACAGCCACTCCGAACCGGTGGCGCAACAACTGGCCGACACGGAACGGCAGATCATCAGCGCCCGTCGGCGGCTCGATGCCCTGTCGGCCCGGGTGGCAGTTCTGGGATGGCTGTTCCAGACCAGCGTTGAGTTGCAGGCCACCACGCATACGGTCCGCATCACCGGCTGGACTGACAGCGACGACGCCGTGCCGCTGCGCGCCGCGTTGGACGAGGTCGGCGTGAACCATGTGCCGAACGGGGTGCCGGAGCGCCCGGGGCAGCCGCCGCTGGTGCTCGACAACCCCGGCTGGCTGCCGCCCGTTCGAGCTGTTTGTCGGCATGCTGGGCGTGCCTGATCGCGGTGCGGTCGGCCTCAGTGTGGTCACCGCCGCAATCGCGCCGTTGCTTTGCGGATTCATGATCGGCGATGTGGGGGCAGGGGGCGGTGCTGCCGCTGGCCGGGCTGTCGCTGTCGCCGCGCATGCCGTTTTTGCGCCTGCTGATCCCCGGCGGGGTGGCGGCGACCGGATAACCCGTCTGGAAGGGGTGGCCGACGATGCGTTTTGACCTTCTGACAGAGAATTACGTCACCGGCATCACCGGGCCGCTGCTGTTTCTGGAACGCAACGTCTTTGTCGGCGTCAACGAGGCGGTCGAGGTGGTCGGCGCACCCGGGCAGGGGCGGCTTGGCCGGATCATGGCGCTGGACGAGGACAGGATCGTCGTGGGGTTGCTGGAGCAAAGCGCCCGTCTTGGGGGCGAGGGGGTCAGGGTCAGGGTCCGGTTCCGGGGCGAACCGGTGATGATGTGGCTGGGTCCGGGTCTGCTGGGCCGGGTCTTCGACGGTGTCGGACGCCCGCGCGCTGGTGGGCCTCCGGTTATTGCGCTGGCGCGCCGCCGGTTCAAGGCGATGACGATCAACCCCGCCGAACGCGGCCAGCCGCAGGATTTCACCGAAACCGGTGTCTCTACCATCGACATCCTGAACACGCTGGTGCGCGGGCAAAAGCTGCCGATTTTCTCGGCCGGCGGGTTGCCGCATGACCGGCTGGCGGCCAGCATCGCCCAGAACGCCCGTCTGCGCGGGTGCGAGGGCGGGGGGACCAGGGCTTTGCCGTGGCCTTCGCCGGTATCGGCATCAGCCATGACAGCGCCGAGGCGTTCCGGGCGGCGATGCAGCGATCCGGCGCGCTGGAACACACGGCGATGTTCCTCAACCTCGCCTCGGAGCAGTCGCCCAAGCGTCTGCTATCCCGGCGTTTCGCCCTGACCGCCGCCGAATACCTCGTCTTCGAAGGGGGGTCGGCACCAGTTGGTGATCCTCACCTATCTCACCAACTAGGGCCTGTTGAGATTCACCGTGTACGAATGACGGTCGCTCCGATATGGACCATTGCTTCAAAGCTTGTATCAGTTTTGCATGCACGCATGGCTATGCGTTTGAATTCTTTGAGTTTC
>JAAELR010000011.1 GCA_024226455.1 Paracoccaceae bacterium | reverse complement strand
GCGGCGCTCGACCATATGCGCGACCGCAGCCTATCTCGGCAACCGACTGTCGCACCCCGGCGCCGCTGACATCCCGCCTCTGCCCGACCTCATCCGCCAGCACGCCACAGCATGACTGCCCGGCCTTTTGCCGATGTTACATCGGGTGTTGATGAGCTTCTGAATTACTTCAGAAAATTTGACAAATAGCTGCCATAGCGGTTCTTGGCAAAAAGCTTTGCCCGCTGCTGCAGCGCATCGCGGTCGATCCAGCCCTGCTCGAACGCGATCTCGTCGGGGCTGCCGGTCTGCATGCCCTGGCGCTGTTCCAGCGTGCGCACGAAATTGCCCGCGTCCAGCAGCGAGCCATGGGTGCCGGTGTCGAGCCAGGCATAACCCCGTCCCATGCGCTCGACGCTTAAAAGCCCCTCGTGCAGATACATTTCCAAAAGCGAGGTGATCTCCAGTTCGCCCCGGTCGGAAGGCTCAACCCGGGCGGCGCGCTCGGGTGCGCTGCCGTCGAGAAAGTAAAGCCCGGTCACCGCATAGTTCGAGGGCGGTATTGGCGGTTTTTCGATGATCTCGCGCACCTGGCTCGCCTCGTCAAAGGCCACGACACCATAACGTTCCGGGTCGGCCACGTGATAACCAAACACCGTGCCGCCGGTAGGTTTGGCATTCGCGGCGGCCAAAATCCTGGACAGCCCGTGGCCAAAGAAGATGTTGTCGCCCAGCACCATGGTCGAGGGTGCGCCGGCCAAGAATTCCTGCGCCAGCAGATAGGCCTGCGCCAACCCGTCGGGCGAGGGCTGCGGGATATAGGTGAACTCCAGCCCCCATTGCGATCCGTCCTGCAAAAGCCGCTGGAACTGTGCCTGATCCTCGGGCGTGGTGATCACCGCGATCTCACGGATGCCCGCCAGCATCAGCACGCTCAACGGGTAATAGATCATGGGCTTGTCGTAGATTGGCAAGAGCTGTTTGCTGACCCCCATGGTGATCGGGTAGAGCCGGGTGCCCGATCCACCGGCTAGGATGATCCCTTTCCGTGCACTCATGACTTCAACGCTCCAAGGTCTTGCAAGATATAGCGCAGCCCCGCGCGCCAGTCGGGTCGGGGAATGCCGAACGCGGCCTCTGTCAGGCTGTTGTCCATGCGCGAATTCAGCGGCCGCTTTGCCGGCGTCGGGTAGTCGGAGCTGGGAATATCCGCCACCTCGCAGGAGATTCCGGCCTGCGCAAAAATCTCGCGCGCGAAATCGGCCCAGCTGACATCCGGCCCGCCAGAGAAATGATAAATACCTGATTTGGCCGGGTCAGAGACCAATTGCACCGCCGCACTCAGGCAGGCATCGGCGATATCTGCCGCACAGGTGGGCCCGCCGATCTGGTCGGCGACGATGGTCAGCCGATTACGCTCAGTGCCAAGCCGCAGCATGGTACGCACGAAATTGTTGCCATGGCGCGAGATCACCCAGGACGTGCGAAAGATTGCGTGCACGCCCCCTGCCCCGCGCACCTCTTGCTCTCCGACCAGCTTGGTGCGGCCATAGGCGCCCAGCGGCCCGGTGGGGTGATCGACGCCAAAGGGCGTCTCGTTGGCGCCGTCAAACACGTAATCGGTCGAGATATGCACCAGCGGCAGATTCCGGGCGGCACAGGCCCGGGCGATGGCACCGGGGGTGGTGCCGTTGACCGCCAGCGCCAGCGCCTCTTCTTCCTCGGCCTTGTCGACGGCGGTATAGGCCACCGCGTTGATCACCGCATCCGCATCGGTCTTCGTGACGAATCCGGCGCAAGTGGCGGGATCCGCAAAATTCGCATCGCCTAGTCCGCGCACCTCCAGCGTCACATCACCGGCCCGGAGCTGCAATTCCTGGCCGACCTGGCCGATCTCTCCAAACACCAATATCCTCATAATGTCTTGCCCAGTCTCTCACCCACACCCTGCCGGTCCAGCAACGCGCGCCACCAGTCCTCGTTGTCCAGATACCATTGCACGGTCTTTTCCAGACCCTCTTCCACCGTCACCGACGGGTGCCAGCCCAGTTCGGCGGCGATCCGCGTCGGGTCGATGGCATAGCGCGCATCGTGGCCGGGGCGATCAGCAACAAATGTGATCTGCTCGGCATAGGGCGCGTTGCTCGGGCGCAGTCGGTCGAGGATCTCGCACAGCGTCTGCACCAGCTCGAGATTACTGCGTTCGTTCTCGCCGCCGATATTGTAGGACCGGCCGTTTTCCCCCTCGACCAGCACCTTCAAGAGCGCGTCGGCGTGATCCTCGACATAAAGCCAGTCGCGCACGTTCGAGCCATCGCCATAGATCGGCAGCGGCGCGCCCACCAACGCCTTCAGGATCACCACCGGGACCAGCTTTTCGGGAAAATGATAGGGCCCGTAATTGTTCGAGCAATTGGTCATCACGATGGGCAGGCCATAGGTTTCGTGCCAAGCCCGTACCAGGTGATCACTGGCCGCTTTCGACGCCGAATAGGGAGAGTTCGGCGCGTAAGGTGTTTCCTCGGTGAACTGCCCCTCGGCGCCAAGAGAGCCATAGACTTCATCGGTTGAGATATGGTGGACCCGAAACCCCTCTGGCTTGCCCTGCCCCACCCAATAGCTGCGCGCCGCTTCCAGCATGTTGTAGGTGCCGGTGATGTTGGTCTCGATGAAATCGCCCGGCCCGTCGATTGAGCGGTCGACATGGGATTCGGCGGCCAGATGCATCACCGCGTCGGGTTTGTGATCACGAAAAATCCGGTCCAGCGCGGCCCGGTCGCGGATATCGGCCTGTTCAAAGGCGTAAAGCGGGCTTTTGGCCACCGAGGCCACATTGTCTAGGCAGGCGGCATAGGTCAGCGCGTCGAGATTGACCACCGCATGCTCGCGCGCCACCGCCAGCCGCACCACGGCAGAGCCGATGAACCCCGCACCACCGGTGACAAGAAGCCGCATTATGCACCGCCCTTGTTGGAGTATTGCACTGAAGGGATCCTCGCGGCGGGTGTCATGCCGGTCGGCTGCGCCAGAAAAAATGCTTTGTACTCATGTAAAACCTGCTCCTTAACAGTGTTGGTCATATGAATTCCGGGCCAAGCGACCCTTAGCTTTGATTAGGCCGCCCTTCAACCGGAATTGATGGGTTGAATGCCCCCTACAGGAACGGCATCGCAATGTGCCACGGTGGCTATGTAGCCACCACCCAGGGGAATCGCGCTTAAAGTTTGACAGCTTCCGTGAATTTGATTCTGGAGACTTCATCACTTGATGGAGCCTCAAGATGTCAAAATTAGGCAGCTATTTCAATGACAAGGATGATCCTCGCGGGGGCAATGCACCGCGTCACAAGTTCTGTGATCTTATGACGATTAGCCTTTTGTGCGCGCTTTGCGGGGGCGACACGGCGGTCGATATGGAACTTTTCGGGCATATGAAGGAAGACTTTCTGCGTGAATTCCTCGAATTGCCTCATGGGATACCGTGCCACGGCGCGTATTTGCGGCCATTCCGCCTGATGAAACCGAGCAGTTTTCAGGCTTTCTTCGACAAGTTTCGTGCCGACTTCGCGGCTTGTGAATCCCGGAGACAAACTGGCCACTGAATCGGTTGGATGATCTGACCGTATGGGCGACGCAACTTTCTTGTGCCCGCGCCCCGGTTCGACAGCTTCGATACCCTGAATACCTGGCTCGAAGAGCAATGCCTGAAGCGTCATAACGACACCGTGCGTGGTCGCCGAGGCCAGCTTCAGACCATGGCGTTTGGCGACCCGGTTCCCCTGACCGACAGGCGATTGCATGGCAATCGCCGAGAGGGGGCCACTCTACGGCACGCAGAATCAGATGGCTGTCGGTGGGGTGGGCCACCGCCTTGGTTTGCACCG
>JAAELR010000010.1 GCA_024226455.1 Paracoccaceae bacterium | reverse complement strand
CGCTTCAAGCGCTACGCGCTGTTCGTCGGTCAGGGAAACTGTTTTGTGTTGCTTGCTCATGCTCTGACGCTGCATGATAACCCGCGCTTGGCCATGCGGTGCATTGACTCAAGGGGCCAGAAAATCTTCAGGTCAATTCAGGCGCAAGAGTATAAAGCGAAAACGCTCATGAGAGCGCCCTTTTCTGCACTGAGCCCAACTCGACCCCAGTCAGCACATCTCAGGCCGTTGCCCGACTGCCTTGCCAACCTTCATGCTCCGTTTCATCCTGCGCGGCATCGAACCGGAACGCTGCAATTGCACCGGCAAGACCGTCGGCCTCGGACTTCAGCGCGTGTATCGCCGCGGTGGTTTCCTGGAACATGGCAGCATTCTGCTGGGTTGAGCTGTCGAGCCGGCCGGCGCCCGAATTGATTTCGGCGATGCCCGCCGACTGTTCGCGCGTCGCAGAGGCTATCTCTTCGATGCGCATCACGATGCCATCGACAGCCTCCGAAATCGACTTCAGCGCCTCGCCGGACTGGTCGACCAGCGCCACACCGTCTTCGACCCTCTGGCCGCTGGTAACGATAAGTTCCGAGATTTCCTTGGCAGCTCCGGAAGAACGCTCAGCCAAGGCCCGCACCTCTGTCGCCACAACCGCAAAGCCGCGACCCGAATCGCCCGCGCGCGCGGCCTCGACCCCAGCATTCAGCGCCAGCAGGTTGGTCTGGAACGAGATATCCTCGATCACGTCGATGATCTTGTTGATCGAGGCCGAGGATTGCTTGATCGCATGCATTGCTTCTATTGCCTTGACGATCACTTCATTGCCGTTTTCGGTATGCCCGCGAACCCCGTCAGTCGATTGCCGCGCCTGTTCCGCCGCCGCTTCGGCAGAACGCACCGAGCCTGCCAGCCCGTCCAGCGCGGCGGTGGTTTCCTGCAGAGTTCCGGCGGCGGCCTCTGTGCGCTTGGCCAGATCGTTTGCGGCGCCGGTTATTTCTGTGGCCGACCCGGTAATTGCCGAGCCACTTTCATCGATACGCCGGACGATATCGCCGATGCCCCGGGCGGTGTCGTTGATCGTGGTGCAGATATCGGCGAAAACGCCGGAATAGTCGCCCTGCATGCGATAGGTAAGATCCCCCGATGACAGCGCCCGCAGCGCGGTCTTTGTGTCCTGCAGCCCGTTATCGGCAACCTCGCCAATCAGGTTGACGCCTTTGCAAAGCTCGGCAAGCGTGCCGTTTTTGCCATCCAGCGCCAGTCTTTGGCTGAAATCGCCCCCGGCGCAGGCCGCTACCACAGCCGATATTTCCTCGGCCACCGCCTGTTCATGCGCCTGTTGCTCAGCAATCTCGCGCATCTGATCGGCGGATTCCGTCTCGGTCTGCTCGCGCGCCTTTTGCTGTTCTTCGGCCTCGCGGCGCTGTTTTTCGACGCCGCGTTCGCGCTCTCGCGCCTCCTGGTTTTGCCTTTGCAGTTCGTCCATCTCTTCAAGCTGGGTCTTGAAATGCGCCACGCTGCCGGCGATCGCACCGATCTCGTCGATGCGGCCCAGATGCCCAACCTCGACATCGCGGTCGCCCGCGGCAAGCCGCTGCAACGCGGCGGACACTTCCAGCAGCGGCCGGGCCGTCCGCCGTGCCAGATAGCCGATCGCCAGCGCCAGCAGCAGGGCCGCCGCCACCCCGCCCAGCAATATCCCACGCACCATCGTCTGGCCTGCCGCAAGCTGCGGCTCGATCGAACTGGAAACCTCCAGCACCCCGCGCACATCGCCAAGCTGCCAGTCATCTTTCGGCGTATCGGCGCGGCTGTTGTGACAGCCTACGCAAACCTCGGCAGTCATCCGGTCGGCCATGGCAACCCGGATGCGCCGGTTGCCTTCGGCATCGGTTTCTTCGCGGCTGAATACCTGATCGGGGTTGGCGGTAAGGGTTTCCCAAGCCTGGGTCTGGAAATCGTCCGGACGACGCTCGCGTCGGTTTGGAAACGGGTAGGCGCTATAAAGCTGCAAAGTCGTATCATTTTCCGCCATCAATGCGCTGAGGTCGTGAATGAGTGTGGCGGGCAGCGGAATTGCCGAGGGGTTGTCGGCATGGTCGATGGCTGGCTTCGGGCCATCGCCCGCAACCACCTTGGAAATAACCGCCTTGGTATAATAGCCGCGCAATGTCTTGAATTGATCGACGGTGGCCTGTGCATTCACGATGGCCGCGTCGATCACCCGGTTGCGGATCGTCTCGGGCAGGAAACTGGCGAATGCCAGGACGGCCACCACCAGGATAGGGATCGGCGCCAGCAGCCGCCACATGATGCTTTTTCGCCAGAACTGCATTCACTGCCTCGCAACACAGAAATTACCTGATCGGGGAGATACGCCAAATGTCCTAATAAACCGCTTAGTTCGAAAACACCCGCAGCCGCGACCGCAGGTGTTTCGATGCCGACCGATAGTGGGTTCGTCCCAACAAAGGTACCAAACCCACCACGCGATTTTCAGCATTAGTCTGATATTATTGGTTTTCTCGTACTTTTAGCGCACCCATTTTGCCCACCATCTTATGGGGTCGATTTCGGGAGGCGTTTTACAACCCAATATCAACTGTCGCGAATTTGGGGAATTCTTCTCCCAAAACCGTTTAGCGGTGTAGCCTTTCGGCAGCGACAAGCCGCTGTTTTTATTAAGAATGTTATGTCCCAAAAGTTCGTTCTGAAGTAAGCAACAACGCTGTTCCATTTGAGCTTTGACACGCTGAGCTATTTTTTTGCCTTGGAGTGTTCCAGTGTGTCGAGTTCATCGTAAGCGGTATCAGATCATCTTGTCAAAGTTCCATGGCATGAACTCATCGATGCGGGCGGCGGGATGACCTGCTGCGATGGCTTCGAGGGTTGCCTTGAGATAAGCAATGATTTTCTGTGCAAGGGGATCGTTCATGCCGGGCTGTCATGTCACTGACCAACAAATGAGGCTCTTCATGACGCTCAGACAGACCCATTGTGTTCCCGTTGCCGCCGCCAAGGCGG
>JAAELR010000009.1 GCA_024226455.1 Paracoccaceae bacterium | reverse complement strand
CCCTTGACCTCTTTGGTGTGGGGGTTATAGATCAGCGCCTGGGTCTCGCCGCCCCAGCCCAGGGTGTCCCACATCGTGCAGGTGGCGGCGAGCATGGCGCAGGTGGCGTCGACGGCGTTGCCGCCGCGGGCGAAGGTCATCGCGCCGGCGGTCGCCGCCAGCGGTTTGCCGGTGATCGCCACCCAGTGCTTGCCGTGGAGCACCGGTTTGACGGTGCGCTGCGCCGAGGCCGGTGCCGGTGCCACGGTCAGCGCGACGGTGACGGCCAGCGTGACGGCGATGCGCGCGACGGTGGTTGCCAGAACGCGGGGCGGGGCGGCGGCTGGTCTTGACATCGGCATCCTCCAGGCTTCTGCTAGCGCGGCTTCGCTCCGCCATGGTATCGGATCGTCCTGAGGGGCGTCCGGGGAGAATCTACCCGCGCAGTAGATTCTCCCCGCTCGAATCTGCGGGGAAATCAGGTAATCAGGGCTGAAAACCCGGACACGACCCTGGCACGCGGCTTGCGAAGACCGAGTTCGTCTGCTGAAAAGAAGACGTCGCGCCAGAGGCGCGCAAAGGGAGATCGTCGTAAAAACTGTCTGGTGTCGGGGTGGTGTGTAATTGCAATCAGGCCAGGGGCTTCGCCGCCCGAGGCGAAGCCTGGCTTGCAGGTATTGGAGAACT
>JAAELR010000008.1 GCA_024226455.1 Paracoccaceae bacterium | reverse complement strand
TTGCCGATCTGAAGGCCCAGAGCCTCGGCGTTACTGCCATCGCGCGAGCGATTGGCCGGCTTCCCTCAACCCTCAGCCGAGAGCTGAAACGCAACGCGCATGCGGGCGGGACCTATCGGCCTGTCTTCGCCGAAGGGTCATGCCGGCTCCGGCGTCAACGGGCGGCCGTTCTGGAAGAAGACGGAGCCCTGCGCCGCTTTATCATCGACCGCCTGGCCGAAGGCTGGACCCCGGAGCAAATCGCCGGCTGGCTGAAGCGCGGGATTGAGGTCGGCCTGCAGGCGATCAGCCATGAGACCATCTATGCCTTTATCTTCCGGGCCGCTCGGAAGGTCGAGAAGCTCTGGTGTCGGTCAGGATATGGCGCTTTCGGCCCTTTATTTTCTTGCCCGCGTCGTAGCCAGCCGGTCCGCCGCTCTCGGTGGATTTCACCGATTGGCTGTCGATGATTCCGGCCGTTGGTTCAGCGTCTCGACCCGATATCAAACGCGCCGCGATGACCAGGGTCTCGTTGATGATGTCGAGCAGTCCGCTATCGCGCAGCTGGTAGAAATAGTACTGTACCGTTGTGAAAGGTGGGAAGTCCTTGGGCAGCATTGCCCCCTCTCGGCGATGCTTTGCATCGCCTGCCGGGCAATGAATGGCACCCTGTCGTCGCCAGATATTGGATCGCGTCCCAAACCGCTTGCATATCCGTCGTGCGGGGCCGCCCGACTTTGGA
>JAAELR010000007.1 GCA_024226455.1 Paracoccaceae bacterium | reverse complement strand
TACACTATAAATGGTCTCTCAGAAAAGTTCCCGGATGAAATCTGACCGATATGTCATAATCTGACTCTATTGGCGGCCGGAGGCGCCAGGCAGCGTCAGAATCTCTTAAGAGACCCTGTCTGGGACAGGAAATGACATATCCGTCACGCCGGCCAAATATTCCAAGTATTCTCTCTACCATCGGTCATTTCACGCGATGGGTAGTGATACGGGTAGTGAACTTAACCCATGAGAGATGAATTCTTACCATAGGAGTCGGCCGGGGCGCCTGCGCGCGCAAGCTCCTCGCGCGCGCAATGGTGGCCGCCGCGACCGGCGCCGGCGTGCGCGCGCGCGTGCCGACCCGCTCGCCGCTGTTTGACAAGTCGGCGGTTTACGGGCAGAAGTCTCTTCCGGGCAGGGACATATCTCACGCCCTGGATAGAGTGTTTTCTGATTGCGATTCGCGCGCAAAGACCTGTCAGCCGGAAAAAAGGCCGCCGTCAACGTGTGTCCGAGGCTTTCCGTCGGGCAAAATTGGCGTAGAAAGCCATTCCGAGGCTCGCCGTCGTGCATGCGATGACGTTTCGGACAGTTCCCTCGTTTTGCGTCGCGCAAGAAACGAAAAACAACGAGACGTCAGACCTCGGACAGGCGTGCTCAGCGGCACATCAGGCGGCTTCGACAGCCTGCGGGCCGATGTTCGCGATAAAGCACCGGGCTTTGACAGAGCTCGGGACGCGCTCCGCGATATGCGGCGGGGCTCGGGCGAAGCACAGGACGTGCTTCGCGATGAAGCACGGGGCATCGAATGCGGCCGCTGGCCGCGGCAAATACCGTTACGCTCCTGACCTCTGCGTGTCGGCCTTTGGCCGCCACGGTGGGCCAAGGCCCACCCTACGCAGCAAGATGAGCCGGTGGCGACCGTAGGGTGGGCCTTGGCCCACCTTCCGGCCGCAGGCCGGAAC
>JAAELR010000006.1 GCA_024226455.1 Paracoccaceae bacterium | reverse complement strand
GCCCGTTTGGCCGCTCTTTGCGGCCAGCACGCTGCACCCAACAACCAACGAAGGCCGAATTTGCTTGAAAAGACAGCTTCTCCGCCAGTAACCTTTACGAAGGCACGCCAAATGGGGAATGCCGGGTGAGATAGGGTGGGCAGATCTGCCCACCACCCTCCGATGGCGCCGACGAGTCCCGGCTGAAACGCATCGACGAGGCCGGTACCGGCAATGAGAGGTAGTACATGTCGGCGTGTCGCACTGAACCCGCCGGCCCGTCGCCTGGGTTGACCCCGCTGCCAGGTTGATGCGAACACCGGGGCAGGGTGATCCGGCCGGGCCCGGCGGCCTGGCCATGGCAAGCGGAGACAGCCAGTGAAGCAACTCGTCACACTGATCGGCATTCTGGTGCTTTCGTCCTGCTCGCCCGAGCAATATGGCCGCTCTGCCGGTTACCGGATAGTCGGGCCAGAGCGGATCAGGGTGCATATCCCGGCCAATGCGCCGGGAATATTTGCGCAATTCGGGGTGGCGGAAGGCGACACGCCGGATCACAACGGCCTTGATGTGCTGGCCCATATGGGCACGCCGGTCATCGCTCCGGCTGCTGGCCGGGTAACAAGGGTGTTTTACGACCCAACTTTCGGTCACCAGATACATGTCGATCACGGGCCCGACGAACATGGCCGCAGAGTGGTGACGCGCTACGCGCATCTTTCGGGCACCGTCGTCAAGGCCGGTGATGCCGTATCGCGCGGCCAGCACATGGCCGGGCTTGGCCGTTCCGGGGTCGCATCCGCCGGTTTTCCGCATCTGCATTTCGAGGTGCGCCGCGGCAATGGCAGCGATCACCGCCCGGTGGACCCGCACCTGATGTGGGCCAATGGCGTCGGCCATGTCACCTGCTACACGCCGAAGGTCAGAATTCCCAAAGGCAAGCTGAGATTCACCTATCCGGTGGTGTGCAGATAAGAGGATGCCGCGTCGCGCCGCGGTTCTGCCTTCCGCGCAACGCCCCGCACGCGCCGGTCAGGCGCCGGTCTTCGCGGGGTCCTTGGCGGGCAAGGCGGTCGGATCGACCGGCGGCACTACGCCGCTTGGATAGACCAGCCCCGCCGAGATCACCAGCTTGGCACATTCCTCGACGCTCATCTTCAGTTCGATGATGTCGGATTTCGGCACGAAAAGCAGAAAACCGCTGGTCGGGTTCGGCGTGGTCGGCAGGAACACCGACACAAGCTGTTCGGCGCGAGGGATTCTTTCCTGGATCTCGCCCTTGGCTGTGGTCGAGATAAAGGCGATGGCCCAAATGCCACGGCGCGGATACTCTACCAGACACGCCGTATCGAAATTCGTCTCGGTCTGAGCGAACACCGTTTCCGCGATTTGCTTGAGACCGTTATAGATCGATCTTACCACAGGCATCCGGTCGACCAGCTGCTCGCCCCAGGCGATCAGTGAGCGCCCGATCAGCCCCTTGGCGATCCAGCCGACAATTATCGTGAAGACCAGAAACACCACCACCCCGACGCCGCGGATATTGAGCTGCGCCTCGATGCCGAAAAGCGTGTGCAGGATGTTCTCTGGCTGGTACGCCAATGGCACGAAGGGCAGCACGAAACCGTCGACCCAGCCGATCACCGTCCAGATCAGCCACACCGTCAGCCCGATGGGCGCGATAACCACCAGCCCGGTCAGGAAGGAATTGCGCAGCCCCGCGAAACGCGATGCGCGGTGCCTGGGGGGCTCAGGCTCGTGATGGTCGAACGGGGTTGTCATAAGGTCATGGCTGCAAAGTTCATCGCGCGAACATAGGGGCTTTGCCCGCGCCCCACAATACGCTTGCGCGCCCTATCACTCGGGTCATGATCCGATCTTGCTCAGTTCGCGGGCAATCCCAGCGGCCAGGCGGGCATTGTTGAGCAAAAGCGCGATATTGGCCTTCAGCGACCGGCCCGCTGTCAGATCGTAAATACGGGTCAGCAGGAACGGCGTCACCGCCTTGCCAGCGATGCCCTGCGCTTGGGCATCCGCCAGCGCGGTCTCGACGGCGATCTGCATCTCGGCGAACGGGATCTCATCGGCCTCGGGGATCGGGTTGGCGATCAGCTGACCGCCCGACAGCCCCACCTTGCGCCGCATCCGATGAGTGAGCGCCAGCGCCTCGACCCGGTCATAGCGCAGCGGCGCCGCCAGTCCCGAGTTGCGCGACCAGAAGGCGGGAAATTCGTCCTGGCCCACGGCGATCACCGGCACGCCGAAGGTTTCCAGCACCTCCAGCGTCTTGGGCAGATCGAGAATCGCCTTGGCACCGGCGGCCACCACCGAGACCGGGGTCAGCGACAGTTCACGCAGGTCCGCCGAGATGTCAAAGCTTTGATCGGCGCCGCGATGCACCCCGCCGATGCCGCCGGTGGCAAAGACCTCGATCCCGGCGAAATGCGCCGCGATCATGGTCGCGGCCACGGTGGTGGCGCCGGTCTTGCCGGCGGCGATGGCGATGGGCAGGTCGGCGCGGGAAAGCTTCATCACATCCCTGGCCAGTGACAGGATCTGCAATTCCTTGTCGGTCAGCCCGATATGCAACTGCCCCTTCAGCACGGCGATGGTCGCCGGCACCGCGCCGGCACCGCGTACCGCGGCCTCGGCCTTGCGCGCGGTGTCCAGGTTCTGCGGGCTGGGCATGCCATGGGTGATGATCGTCGATTCGAGCGCCACCACGGGGGTGCCCGCCCTGCGGGCCTCGGCCACCTCGGCGGACATGTGCAACGGGATCATGAGGGGATGTCTCCGGATATGTAATCTGCCGCGGCCCGCAAAGCCAAACCCAGCGCCTCGGTCGGTGCGGCCCCGCGCAGTTCTGCCGCCACATGGGCGGCCATGAACGTGTCGCCCGCGCCGGTGACCCGGGTCACCATCACCTCGGGCGGGATCGCACTGCAAATACCCGCCGGCCCGGCATCGGTGGCCGAGTTGCCGCCATCGGTCACCAGCACCCGCGCCGCGCCGCGTTGGCGAAGGGCGCCGGCTGCCTCGGAGGAATTGCCGAACCGGCGCTGACACAGCAGCCCGGCCTCTTCGAGGTTAACATAAATCGTCGCGTTAGCGGCCTCCAGCAACGGCAGCAGGCGCTCTGCCTTGCCCGGGCTTGCCGGGGCGACGCGCAGGTCGGCGGCGGCAAAGGCCGGGCTGGCGGCGATGCGGGCCAGCAGATCGCCGGTCAGGTTGCCATCCAGCGCCATACGCCCGGCATAGGGCGCCGCCTCGCTGCCCAGCGTGCCGTCGTATAGCGGCTGCAGGATCTTGTCGCCCGCGGCCTCCAGCGAATGGGCATCCGCAATGGCGGCGATCAGTCCGTTGGCGCCCTCGATGGCCATGTACCGGTCGGTCGGCAGGTCGTCCGAAAGATAGACGTGATCGGTCACCAGCCCCATACGCCGACATTGCGCCAACAGTTCCGTGCCATGTTCGTCGCGCCCCACCGCGGTCAACAGCGCCGGGGTCATGCCGAAGCGCCGCAGCGTCATGGCGATGTTCATGGCAACGCCGCCCGGCAGCCGCGCAATCCGCCCCGGCACGTCAGAGCCAAGCCGCATATGGCCGGGCGAACGCCCGATCACGTCCCACAGGACCGAGCCGATGCACAGAATATCCGAGGCAGGTGACATGCACCGGTTGTGGCAGGCAGCCCGGCGCCCGGCAAGCCCAAAGACGGCACCGCGGGCGAACGGCCAGTTTCCATGAATTCGCTTACTGAGCGGGTGAGTTTTCAATCTTGCCGGTCCAGAGAGCCGTGCCGGCAATCAGGCTCCACACTACCAACACGACCTCGATGATGGTGATGATCCGTGGGGTATCGGTCATCGGACTGCTCAGTCCGCCGTATAGCGAGCCGATCCCCCAGTAGGCGCCAACACCCACGAATACATGCCCGGCAATCAATGCCAGGATTGGAATGATGGTGGCAGATGCACCAACGGCACCGGCGATCTTCAGGCGTCCATCGCGATGAAGAAATGCCATCGACCAAAACAGCAATGCCAAAAGAAGGGCAAATGCGTAAAGCAGGCTGCCGGAAACAACAGAGTTTCCTACGTCCAACAGCACCAGGATCCTTGCTACGGCTGCGAAGACAAGGGCGACCAGCCCGGCCCGGTTCAATGGCTTGCGAACTCCCATCTCGTCAGCAAACCCCCACGCGCCGAAGACCCATAGCCCCAGTGCCACAAAACTCAGCGGTACCAGTTCGGGGGCAAAACCCACCGCCAGGGTAGCGGCGCTTCCTGCAATCAAACCTGCCGCGCTAACGCGCGCATTCACCGACGCCATGGTCCGAACTCCTTGTTTGCTGCGCCCACAGCTATCGAAAAGGCACGCAACAGTTTCTGGACATATCGCGACAATTGTCCGAAAGTGGACATCCATTGAAGATCGGCCAGGCTCAATGACGAAACATAACCGACAAACCGCGAGAACACGCGAGGCGATAAGGGCCGCGTTTGCCGAGCTTGTTCTGGCAAGCAGATACGACGACATCCGAATGATTGATGTGGCACGATCGGCCAATACAGGCCGCTCGACGCTTTACCTTCACTATCCGGACAAGGACGCCATCCTGCTCGACAACATGGCCCCACTGCTGGAGGATCTCGCCAGTTCACTGCAAGGAAGGGTGGCGCAGGCCAGAATCGAGGCCGTCTTGCATCATATCTGGTCCCACAAAGACCGAGGCCGTGTGGTGTTGTTTGGCACAACGGGTCAAAAGCTGGAAAATGCTCTTGCTTGCCGGATCACCGATGCCCTGAACACTCACCCGGGCACGCTTGCCCTTCCTTTTGTGGCGAACCCTGCCGCCGCAGCTACATTTGCCATTTTGCGGACCTGGTTGAAAGGTGAAGCATCAGCAGATATCCCGGATATTGCAATTCACATCTGCCTGTCGTCGCAAGCGATCCTGACCGCATCACGTTGATCTGGACCGCTCGAAAACGGCCGCAGCCGGAGCAATCGCCGGGGCCCAAGAAATCCGGGCCTGCGGTCATCGGCAGCGCGGTTGCGCGGGGCGCTTGAGAGGATACGGAACGTCCGGTTCATACCAACAGGCTGCCCGAATGACCAAGGGAGACCACGATGTCACATCTCGACATGAGCATCCGCGCGGCGACCCCGCATGACGCCGGCGCACTGGCGCCGCTGATCAACCAGGCGGGAGAGGGATTGCCGATGTATCTGTGGCGCCAACTGGCCGGGGCGGGCATCGACCCCTGGGACCACGGACGGGCCCGCGTGGCGGGCACCGGGGCCGGGATCTCGCACAAGAACGCCTGGGTCGGCACCGTGCACGGCCAGATCGCCGGCTGCCTGCTGGGCTATACCCAGCCTGAAACGCCGGATCCGGTGCCCGAAGACATCGACCCGATGTTCCGCCCGCTGCTGGAACTGGAGGCAGAGGCGCCGGGAACCGGCTATGTCAATGTGCTGGCGACGGTGCCGAACATGCAAGGGCAGGGGGTCGGCAGCCGGTTGCTGGAGTTTGCCGAAGAGCGTTTTCGCGGCCCGAATGGCATGAGCATCATCGTGTCGGGCGGCAATCCCGGCGCCCGGCGGCTATACGAGCGTCATGGCTACCGCCAGGCCGCGAGCCGCAGCATGACAAAGGGCGGCTGGCAGAATCCCGGTACCGAGTGGGTGCTGATGGTGAAACCGGGCTAGGCCCGAATCTGACCCAACAGCGACAACCCGCCCGACAACAACAGAGCCACGGCAAAGCAGATGTTGATCGCCCGGCTGGTCGCGGGGTTCCTGAACAGCGGGTTCAGCGCCGCGCCGGTCGCCAGCCAGCAGTAATTCACCACCCAGATCACGCCCCACAGTAGCACGGCCTTGGTCATTGCCTCGCCCCAGGGCGACAGCACGGTCAGCGCGGGGGCGGCGAACATCGCGCTCATTGCGGCATAGGCCTTGGGGTTCATCAGGGATATGACCACGCCCTCGGGCCAGCGCGGGGCATGATCGGGGCCGCGGGCCTGCCCAAGCGGTGGCGCGGTCGCGATGCGCCAGGCCAGCCACAGGAAATAGACCGCTGCTGCCCCGAAGATCACCGGCGCCAGCCCCGGTAGCGCGATTACGGCCGCCGAAACGCCACTCCCGCAAAGCCCGATCACCAGCGCCATGCCCAGCGTCAGCCCGGCCATATAGGGCATGCCGCGAACCCCGCCAAATCCAGACCCCACCGCGGCAAGGCTGAGCGTATTCGGCCCGGGGCTGCCTGCAAGCGCGAGCGTTGCCAAAAGAAATCCGACCAGTACGTCCATCAGCGCAGTCTAAAGCCTGCCGACCCGCACCGGAAGGTGCCGCTGGGCTTGCCTCTGAGATTGCTCCTAGTCGCGAAAAACCCGTTTTGGGTTCAACACGCGGATCATCACGCCCTTTTTGACCTTCTTTGGCGGCGCCTTGCCGGTAGAAATGCAATTGGCCCGCGCCCCGATCAGCTTTGACCCGCGCACCGTGGCGAAAAAAGTCATGTCTTTATGATACAACGCGTCATCCACAAAAAGGCCCATGTCCTTGATCAGGGACTTGGTCTGGGTCCGCAAATTGGCGGACACCCAACGCCCGGCGCCGCACAGGATGACCGCGCCTTTATCTACCCGGACTGTCCAGCGGAATTTATAGCTGGGCGGACCGTTTGACCAGCGAATCTGGTCCTCGACCCAGTTGTCTGCGACCTTGTCGGTGCCGATCACGCTGCCAGCTTGTGCCTGTGTTGCTCCGATAGAGCAAAGAGCGGCAACCATAAGAAACTTGCGTCCAATCCCTACCATGACCATTCCAGTTTTAGTAAAGCTGGGCCCAATTGGTATAGGTCCAGCGTTGCAAAGACCACAGAGCGTTTGATCGTCTTCCTGCGGTTTTTTGGCGCAGCGAAAAATTCTGGCCGACGCCCTTTTGCATCTGCTCTTGCCATGTGCAGGTATTTCCTTTAGGCGCGCGTTTACTTCACAGGTGGTGCCTGGGCCGTGCGGGGAGAAATCCCGTATCGGTCCGCCGGTTGGACAACAGTCTGAAGCGGCGCCTCCGAGGTTTGAAACCGGAAAGGAAAAACGCAAGATGGCTCTTGCCGAGTTCTCTCTGCGCCAGCTTCTCGAAGCGGGCGTTCACTTTGGCCACCAGACCCAGCGCTGGAATCCCCGTATGGGTAAGTTCATCTACGGCGACCGGAACGGTATCCATATCTTCGACCTGACCCAGACCGTGCCGATGCTCGACGCCGCGCTGAATGCGGTGCGCGAGGTCGTGGCCCGGGGCGGTTCGGTGCTGTTCGTCGGCACCAAGCGCCAGGCGCAGAAATCCGTTGCCGACGCCGCCGAGCGCTGCGCGCAATACTACATGAACCACCGCTGGCTGGGCGGCACTCTGACCAACTGGCAGACCGTGTCCAAGTCGATCGGTCGTCTCAAGGCAATCGACGAGCAGATGGTCGAGGGCGCCGAGGGTCTGACCAAGCGCGAGCGCCTGTCGATCGAGCGTGACCGCAACAAGCTGCAGGCCAGCCTGGGCGGCATCCGCGAGATGGGCGGCCTGCCGGACATGATCTTTGTCATCGACGTGGGCAAGGAAGACCTTGCCATCGCCGAGGCCAACAAGCTGGGCATCCCGGTGGTCGGCGTGGTCGACACCAACTGTTCGCCCGACGGCATCGACTATATCATCCCAGGCAACGACGATGCCGCCCGCGCCATTTCGCTTTATTGCGATCTGGTCAGCCGCGCCGCGCTGGACGGCATGAGCGCCCAGTTGGGTGCTGCCGGCATCGACATCGGCGCCGCCGAAGAAGCCCCGATTGAAGAGGCCGTGGCCGAAGAGACACCGGCAGAGGCGCCCGTGGCCGAAGAGGCTCCAGCCGAGGCGCCTGCGGCCGAAGAAACCCCCGCCGGGGCCTGAACCAATGCCCCCCCGCGGGTCGGCGGGGCGTCAAATTCTCGATACCGGGGGCGGGTTGGCCGCCCCCGGGACGTTTTTCGATCAATAGGAGAGCCAGAAAATGGCAATCACCGCTGCACTGGTGAAGGAACTGCGTGACAAGACCGGCGCAGGCATGATGGACGCGAAAAAGGCGCTGACCGAAACGGGCGGCGACATGGAGGCCGCCACTGACTGGCTGCGCACCAAGGGCCTGGCCAAAGCCGCCAAGAAATCCGGCCGCACCGCCGCCGAGGGTCTGGTCGCCGTCAAGGTAGAGGGTGACCGGGGCGTTGTCGTCGAGGTGAATTCGGAAACCGACTTTGTCGCCAAGAACGCCGAGTTTCAGGACATGGTCGCCGGTATCGCCGGCGCCGCCATGGGCGTGGCCGATGTCGAGGCGCTGAAAGCCGCCGATCTCGGCGGCAAATCCGTCGCCGACACGCTGACCGACAAGATTGCCACCGTTGGCGAGAACATGACCCTGCGCCGGATGGCTGCGCTCGGGGGCGAAACGGTCGTGTCGTACTCGCACAACGCCGCCGCTCCCGGCATGGGCAAGATCGGCGTGCTAGTGGCGCTGAGCGGCGCCGACAACGGCATCGGCAAGCAGATCGCCATGCACATCGCCGCGGCCAGCCCGCAGGCGCTGGGAGAGGCCGATCTGGACCCGGCGGCGGTCGAGAAGGAAAAGACCATCCAGATGGACATTGCCCGCGAAAGCGGCAAGCCCGAGGCGGTGATCGAGAAGATGATCGTCGGCCGGATGAACAAGTGGCTGGCCGAGGTCACGTTGCTGGGCCAGCAATTTGTGGTCAATCCCGATCTCACCGTCGAGGCCGCCGCGAAAGAGGCCGGCGTCGAAGTGACCGGTTTCATTCGCCTCGAAGTGGGCGAGGGGATCGAGAAGAAGGTCGAGGATTTCGCCGCCGAAGTAGCCAAGGCCGCCAAGGGCTGAGCCAGAACGATCCGACCGGTTCCGCCGGGCCGGATCGGCACTTTGGCGCCGTAGCTGCGGCATGAAAAAACGGTGCGGTTCCAAAAAAGCGGGAATCGCACCGTTTTTAGGTTGGGGTCCCAGACGGTTGGGGATGAGGACCGGGGCCCCGATTTTGGTAGCCGGACTGAAGGCGGACTATACATCCCCAGCCCAGCGTCCGGTTTCCCGGATGCAAACCGGACTTCCTCGAAACACAGGTCGTCCAGGCTCGCCGTTCCCTAGCAAAAGCCACCACTCACGGAACATGATTAGCCTGCCACGTTAACCCGACGAAAAGAAAGTATGGGATTCCTTACCTCGGCAATTGGCCGGGCTGATATTTGACTACGATTGCTATGTCATTGTTTTTCAATTAGCTGCGCTGCAAAGTTAATTTTGCGGCAGGCCTTCGACCAGAAAAATCTGATTCTGAAAAGACGCTTTTGCCACCGCCTGCGCCGTGGTTTCGACATCCAGCGCTTCGCGCGCCAGCCGCAAGTGCTTCTCGATCGTCGCCGGTGTAAGGCCCATTATGGTGCCGATATCCTGCGTCGTCTTGCCATCGCCGACCCATTCCAGAGCCTCGCGTTGCCGCTTGGTCAGGGTCTTGCGCGCGGCCGTGTAGGGCAGGTTCATCACCTTCAGATGCAGGATGTTGTTCATCGCCAATATCTTGCGTCCACGGCGCTGCCACATGGCATCGACGGCTTCCTGCCCGACATCCGGGTCGGCGATCAGCGCTATGGCTGCGATGGCCCGCGGTGAAACGTCCTGAAAACTGACTGAATAACCTGCGTGTATCCGGTGTTTTCCGTTGAATTCCAGTACATTGCGCTCGGCCGGTGTCAGGTTATGCAGGTGGTTTCTCAGCCAACTCCAGCTGACGGCACCGGTATTGCTCAACACCCACCGCATCATCGGCGCGTGCAGGTACAGCCCGTCATTGACGAAGGGCACCGTGTAGGCTTCGGAAATGTTGCTGAGCAGCAGAAAATCGTCGCGGTCGCCCAGGCTCTGGCGGGAGCGCGAACGGGTGAGCCCATAGAACAGCCGGTTGAACCCGAACCGCGACATCGCCTTGCAATGCACCGGCCAGACATCCTCCATCGTGCGGGCCGCCACGATGGCCTCGATATAATCCAGCATCCAATCACTCCTCGGCGCACTGGCCAGCGCGGACCTAATCATCCGCAAACCGGACCCTCCACGGGTGTGAGCAAACACCCGCAGGGCCACGACCAGGCGCTCCCCAACACTCAACCATAGGGGAACGTATCACGAATATCAGATCAGACGAGGGTTCAGCGGCTAAGGGTAGCAATTTTTTTTAACGCAATGGGACGAGCACCACACCCAAGGTTGCGCTAGCAGCCGTCCAAACTCGCGCCTTGTTTGAAAGAATTGCTATTTAACAGCATGGTACGGGGTTATCCTTATATGAAACCACGCCGCAGACAGCCCCGAAATGCGGTTTTCGCCCGTCTTCAATATTAACATAATACCGATTATGCGACTTACGCTTGTAGCTGCAAAGCCAGAATGCCACCCAC
The DNA here is from genome assembly GCA_024226455.1 of Paracoccaceae bacterium. Classification (GTDB taxonomy): domain Bacteria; phylum Pseudomonadota; class Alphaproteobacteria; order Rhodobacterales; family Rhodobacteraceae; genus JAAELR01. The sequence goes on along the minus strand of JAAELR010000006.1, from coordinate 13,569 downwards.
GAGTAAAGCGGAAATGTCACTCTCGCCCGCAATGAGAACCGGCAGAGAGATCGGGCATGGGATGCCGAGCGTGACCCAGGCGCAGTGCTGGAACATATCAAGGGCACTCCATCAGCCGTTTTTTCCCTTACTTTGAAAAATCCCCTAATCCATCGCGGATTGGTTGCCCCTCGATTTTGAAAACTCGGGACACAAAAAATACCCGCCACATCAACTCAGCGCCAAGAGACAACAATACCAGCATCGGCATGAACGTAATAACGCACATGGGAACAAACACCACAGCGAACGAAAACGCCTGATTGTAGCTGAAAACCTGAATGAAAACGTTGTACGTCCATGCAAACAACGCAAAGGTCAGGAACAGTCCAGGAAATCCCAACGCTAACGCTATCGCTGGCTGCCTGTCATAGAATTCAAGATATTTTGAAATCATATTTCGCATCTCAAATCCAATCCCTTTTAGGTCAGAGCATCCTCGTCATCCCGGTCACTGACCCGGAATACTCATCAGTGCCGGGGAATTTCCAACGCATCCAAGCCGCTTCGGGTGGCATCCACAGTTCCAAAAAACCAGGTGATTGCCGCCGGAAACCCGAACCGCAAAACAAAAAGCAAAATGACCGGTGGAACAACATACTCCATGAAAAGATGTCGTTCGTCGACCCATGACTTTCAAGCTGCGCCTCTGCCGCGCATTCTCTGCAAGGCTTTTCGGCCCGATTGATGTTTGAGGTTTCCGGGCTGCCAAGCCTTGCTCCCGTCGCGTCCTGAGGTGACCTTTCGGCTTTGCTGGTCCAGTGAAATTTCTACCTGGTTGCAGCAGTCCAGCACCACAGGCAGATCAGTTCCACCGCCACATGGGCCCCCGCCACTGCCGTGGCCCCGGTTGCATCGAATGGTGGCGACACCTCGACCACGTCGCCGCCCACCAGATCTATGCCCGCCAGATCGCGCAGGATCACCGCCGCCTGCCAGCTTGACAGCCCGCCCCAGACCGGCGTGCCGGTGCCGGGTGCAAAAGCCGGGTCCAGCGCGTCTATGTCGAAACTCAGATAGCATTTCGCCTCGCCTACCCGCGCCCGGATCCTCTGTGCCACCGCCTCTGGCCCGATCGCATGCGCCTCGCGCGCATCGATGATCTCGAACTCCAGAGGATCGGGATTATGGGTGCGGATACCGACCTGGATAGACCGCGCCATATCGATCAACCCCTCTTGCACCGCCTTGTAGAACATCGTGCCGTGGTCGATCCGTTCGGCGTAGTCATCGGCCCAGGTGTCGCCATGGGCATCGAACTGCACCAGCGCCAGCGGCTGCCCATGGCGCGCCACATGGGCCCGCAGGATCGGCAGGCTGATGGAATGGTCGCCGCCCAGCGCAATGCACCCCGCGCCCTGATCTAGAATGCCGCCCACATGCGCCTCGATCGCCGCCGGGATCCCGGCCTGCACCGCATAGTCGAAAGCCATGTCGCCAAAATCGGCAATGGCAAAATCGCTCATCGGGTCGAAGCCCCAGCCATAGGGCGCGTCCGGCGCCTGCAGGGCGCTCGCCTCGCGGATCGCCCGCGGGCCCAGCCGGGTGCCGGGCCGGTTGGTCACCGACTGGTCATAGGGAATGCCGGTGACCGCCAGATCGACCCCGGTCAGGTCCTTGGTCAGGCTGCGGCGCAGGAATGAGGTCACCCCGGCGAATGTGTTTTCGTTCGAGGTGCCCTTGAACCCATCTCGGGTTATCGCCGTATCGACCTGCGATTTCGCATCTTCCAGCGCCATGGCGCCCTCCTTTACTTGCTTTCAGCCCTGAACCGGCTGCGCCCGTTCCACCAGACGCGCCAGGAACGATGCCCCTATGGGGGCGATCTCGTCGTTGAAATCATATTCCGGATGGTGGCAGAACGCCGTGTCGCCCTGGCCCACGAACAGGTACGCCCCGGGCCGCGCCTGCAGCATATAGCTGAAATCCTCGGCCCCCATCTCGGGCGTGGCATCAACCTTCACCCGCTCGGACCCGACAATCTCTGCCGCCACCCCAGCCGCAAACTCGACAGAGGCCGCGTCGTTCACCGTGGCCGGATAGCCCATGTCGATCTCCAGCGTGGCCGTCACCCCGAACGCCGCCTCGTGCCCCTTGACGATCTCTTCCAGCCGGCGGAATACCATGGCCCGCACCTCGGGCGTAAAGCTGCGGATGGTGCCGGAAAACACCGCCCTGTCGGGGATCACGTTGTTCACCCTGCCCGCATGGATCTGCGTCACCGAGATCACCAGGTCGTCGGCCGCCCGGTGGTTGCGCGACATGATGGTTTGCACCGCCTGCACCATCGCCACCGCCGCCGCCACCGGATCGACCGTCTCGTGCGGCCAGGCCCCGTGGCCACCGACGCCGCCTATCACCACCTCGAACTCGTCCGCCGCCGCCATGACCGGCCCTGGCGCGGTCAGGATGTGGCCGGTCTCATGCAGCGGCGCGTTGTGGATGCCAAACACCTGCCCGATGCCGAACCGGTCCATGATCCCCTCCTGGACCATCACCTCGCCGCCGCCGCCGCCCTCTTCGGCTGGCTGAAAGATCAGCGCCACCCGGCCGGCGAAATTGCGCGTCTCGGCCAGGTATTTCGCCGCCCCCAGCAGCATCGCCGCGTGCCCGTCATGGCCGCAGGCATGCATCAACCCCGGGGTCTCGCTGGCATGCCCGGCCCCGGTCGCCTCTTCGATGGGCAGCGCATCCATGTCGGCGCGCAACCCGATGCAAGGCCCCTGCCCCTGCCCCTCGATCACCGCAACAATGCCGGTCGTGGCGATGCCCTCGTGGATCTCGTCAATGCCAAAGCTGCGCAGCCGTTCGGCCACAAAGCCCGCGGTCTTGTGACAATCGAACCCCAGTTCCGGATTGCGGTGCATCCAGCGCCGCCATTCGGTCATCTCCTCGGCCAGATCGCCGATACGATTGATCACGGGCATTGCTGGACTCCCCCATTGGCTTGCCGGATAACAAGCACCAAACAAGCAGAGATCGCCGGGGGCGACAATGGGCAATATCAGCGACGCACTGGTGCATGACCCCAAGGGCGGCCTGCCCCGGATGCTGGAGATAATGGCCCGGCTGCGCCACCCCGATACCGGCTGTCCCTGGGATATCCAGCAGACCTTCGCCAGCATCGCGCCCTATACCATCGAAGAGGCCTATGAGGTGGCCGACGCCATCGAACGCGAAGCCTGGGATGAGCTGAAGGGAGAGCTGGGTGATCTGCTGTTTCAGTCGGTGTTCCACGCCCGCATGGCCCAAGAGGCCGGGCTGTTCAGTTTCGACGAGGTGGCCGACACCATGTCCGACAAGATGGTCGCCCGCCATCCGCACGTGTTCGGGGCTGAAAGCCGCGAAAAGTCCGCCGAACAGCAGACCCGCGACTGGGAGACGGTCAAGGCCGCCGAACGCGCGGCGCGCGGTGCCAGGGGCGTGCTTGACGATGTGGCCACCGGCCTGCCCGCCCTGCTGCGCGCGGTAAAGCTGCAAAAACGCGCCGCCCGGGTCGGTTTCGACTGGCCCGACATCTCTCAGGTGCTCGACAAGATCACCGAAGAGGCCGCCGAACTGACCGAGGCGCGCGACAGCCTGACCCAGGACGAGATCTTCGAGGAATTCGGCGATCTGCTGTTTGTCATCGCCAATCTCGCCCGGCATCTTCAGATCGACCCAGAGGCCGCCCTGCGCGCCGCCAACGGCAAGTTCACCCGCCGCTTCGGCGCCATCGAGGCGCGTCTGGCCGAGATCGGCAAGCGCCCCGAAGACAGCGACCTGGCCGAGATGGACGCGCTCTGGGACGCGGCCAAGGCCCGCGAGAAACAGAGCTGACCCGCTTCTCTCGGGGCGGCCCGGCTGCCCGAAACCGGTCCGACGCAAGTCCGACAAAAATCCGACGTTTTGCCGACACCGGTTTTCGGCGCTTTACTTCATTCGGTTCGCCGATCACTCTGTTCCCATGACACGCAAGATCGTCATCGACACCGACCCCGGCCAGGACGACGCCATCGCCATCCTGCTGGCACTGGCCTCGCCAGAGCTTGAGGTGCTGGGCATTACCGCCGTTGCCGGCAATGTCCCCCTGCCCCTTACATCGAAAAATGCTCGCATTATCTGCGAGTTAGCTGGTAATGTTGATGTCCCGGTCTTGGCCGGATGCGCGGCGCCGATGTCGCGGGCTTTGGTGACGGCCGAACATGTGCACGGCAAGACCGGGCTCGACGGCATAGACCTGCCGGATCCTGAAATGCCATTGCAGGATGGCCATGCTGTTGATTTCATTATAAAAACCCTGCGTTCATTGCCCGCCGGAGCGATCACGCTCTGCGCTCTCGGGCCGCTGACCAACATCGCCACTGCCCTGACCCGCGCCCCGGATGTAGTTGAAAAGATTCAGCAAATCGCCCTGATGGGTGGCGCCTATTTCGAGGTGGGCAATATTACACCTGCGGCGGAATTCAACATTTATGTCGATCCAGAAGCCGCTGATATTGTGTTCAAATCCGGGATTGACCTGGTGGTGATGCCGCTCGACGTCACGCATAAGGCGCTGACCACAAGGCCGCGCATAGAGGCATTTCGCGCCCTGGGCACCTGCGTCGGCGAGGCCGTTGCCAGTTGGACCGACTTTTTCGAACGCTTCGACATAGCCAAATACGGCAGCCAGGGCGCGCCCCTGCACGATCCCACCGTCATCGCCTATCTCCTTGAACCGCAACTGTTTTCCGGTCGCCACATCAATGTAGAGATTGAGGTTCAAAGCGATCTGACCCGCGGCATGACCGTCGCCGACTGGTGGCGCGTCACCGACCGGGCGGCCAACGCGTTGTTCATCGGCGACCTGCATGCAGACGGCTTTTACGCCCTGCTCACCGACCGCCTCGCCCGCCTGTGAGTACCGCGCTGCATCTTGCGGCAGAGGCCGATCTCGATCGCCTGCTGCCCTTGGTCGCCGCCTCCCATGCCCTTGAAAACACAGATCAATCCGAAGGCGTCTGCCGCGCTACTTTGCTGCCACTACTGCAGGGCAGCCCGCATGGCGCAATCTGGCTGATCGGTCCGCGCCGCGCCCCGGTGGGCTATGTCGCGGTCAGTTTCGGATGGTCCCTTGGGTTGGGTGGACTCACCGGGCGTATCGACGGGCTCTTCATCCGCGAAACCATCCGCCGCCGAGGCATGGGATCCGAGGCCCTGCAGACCCTGCGCCGCGACCTCGCTGCATCGGGACTGAAGGCATTGCACAGTGAGGTTGGCGCCGACAATAGCGCCGCACAGAAATTCTTTGGAAAACAAGGGTTTCGCCCACGCACCCACAGCAATCTGATGACCTGGCTGGCAGAACCGCGTGGCCGTACCTAGATTGACCGCATGACGTTTTCGATCCCTTTCGACAACAGCTACGCCACCCTGCCCGACCGCTTTTACACCCGCACCGCCCCGACCCCGGTGGCCAACCCCGGACTGATTACGGTCAACGAAGCTCTGGCGCGCGATCTCGACATCGACCCGCAGGCGCTGGCGTCGCCCGAAGGCCTGCAGGTGCTGGCTGGCAACGCGGTGCCGCAGGGCGCCGATCCGCTGGCCCAGGTTTATGCCGGGCAGCAGTTTGGCAACTGGGTGCCGCAGCTTGGTGACGGGCGGGCCATTTTGCTTGGGGAAGTGCTAGATAACAAAGGGAAAAGGCGTGACCTTCAACTGAAGGGCGCCGGCCTTACCCCCTATAGCCGCGGCGGCGACGGGCGTGCCTGGCTGGGCCCGGTGCTGCGCGAATACATCGTCAGCGAGGCGATGCACGCGCTCGGCATCCCCACCACAAGGGCGCTGGCCGCCGTGACCACCGGAGAGACGGTTGTTCGCGAAACCCTGCATCCCGGTGCGATCCTGACCCGCGTCGCCTCCAGCCATATCCGGGTCGGCACCTTTCAGTATTTCGCCGCCCGCGCCGACACAGAGGCCCTGCAGGCCCTGACCGGCCAAGTCATTGCCCGCCACTACCCAGAGGCAGAGCACGCGCTGGACATGCTCGACTCCGTGATCGCGGCCCAAGCGCGGCTGGTGGCGCAGTGGATGGGGGTCGGGTTCATCCATGGGGTGATGAACACCGACAACACCCATATCGCCGGCGAGACCATCGATTACGGCCCCTGCGCCTTCATGGATGGTTACCACCCCGACACGGTTTTCAGTTCGATCGACCGCAATGGCCGCTACGCCTATGGGCGGCAGCCGCAGATCGCCGTGTGGAACCTGGCGCAGCTTGCCACCGCTCTGCTGCCGCTGATCGACGACGACCAGGATAGGGCTGTGCAAAAGGCCACCATGTCGGTGCATCGCTTCCCCGATCTGTACCGCGCGGCCTGGCAGGACGTGTTCCGCGCCAAGCTTGGACTGCAAAGCGCCGTGCCGGGTGATGCCGACCTGATCGAAGCGATGCTGGCCTGGATGGCGGCTGAAAAGGCGGACTTCACCAACACGTTCCGGGATCTTTGCGCCGACAGAGAACCGCGCGTGGCGACCTGTCACGAAGACTGGCAGGACCTGTGGCAGCGGCGCCGCGCCCGCGACTTTGCAGCGCCCGACCGGCAACAGGCCCTGATGCGCCTTAGCAACCCTGCCGTCATCCCGCGAAATCACCGCGTGGAAAAGGTCATTCATGCCGCCTTGTCCGATGATTGCGCTCCATTCTTCAGGTTGATCTCTGTGCTAAGGAACCCCTTCGATCTGGCGTCGGCGGACGCGGATTTCGCGCTGCCACCGAGGCCGCAAGAGGTAGTGCACCAGACCTTCTGCGGCACCTGAACGGCAATCCTAGTCCGGTTCGTCAGAGCGCCGGAACAGGCGCCGGTTCAGGCGCACAAAATCGGCGATCAACCAGGCCAGCAGCCCGCCGCGTTCGAGCCCCTTCATATAGAGATAACCGCTTATCGCACCAAAGAGCGCGCCCAACATGTCGACGATCAGGTCGCCCATCGTGTCGGGCAGGCCGGATTTCAGCATGTTGGTGCCAAGGGTCATGTCGGCGGTGAATTCGAAGATCTCCCACATGGTGCCGATCGCCACGGCGCAGCACCACGAGATGAAGGCAATCGCCCAGGCCGGCGCTGCATAGCGGTCGCCTTCGAAAAGGTAGAAGATGAACACGAACCCCACCAGACCGAAGCCCATGGCGGATGTGCCGTGCAGCGCAATGTCCCACCACCAGTAGCGTTCATAGAAATCGAACGCCTCGCCCAGAAACAACGTAGCGAAGATGAAAAGCACAGAGTAGGTCAGGAAGGGTACCGGCAGACGCAGGCACATACGCCTGGCCAACAGGTCCGGCAGCATCGAGGCGCCCAGCGTGGCCAGCGCGACAAAGCACAGCGACCAGCGCTCCAGCACCAGGGCTCCGATGGCGGCGACGATCAGCGTCACCCGTACCAGGCGCACGATGGATATATTCGGCAGATGCAACATGTCTTTCACCCAAGCACCTATCGGGAATCCGATCAGGCATGCCCTAACGTATCACGGTTCAGAGCCCGTCCACCAATACCCCGTCGACCATCGCCGCCCGGCTTTGAGTGACCAGCAGGCGCCCGTCGGCATCCCCCAGCCGCACCACCGTTTCGTGGTCGCCGCGCGACACGATCTCGGCCTCGGTGGCGATCAGGCGGCGGCTCTGCTCGTCCAGCAGGAACACGGTGGCCGTGCCCTGAATGGCGCCGTTGGGCACGGAATACTCTGCGCCGTCGGTCTGATCCGGCGCGATTTCCACCGATTCGTTGAGAAACAGGCTGGGCGCACAGGCTGGTTCGACATCGACCGTGACCTCGACATATTGGGTTTCCGAGTCCGCCTCGGTGTCGATCCGCGTGATGTTGCCGCCGCATTCCTGGCCGTTGACCCGCGTCACCTGCACCGGTGCGCCGATTACCAGCCCGCTGTCATCGGTCGCGGTCAGGCGGCTGACGCGCAGGTAGACGTCAACCGATTTCTGGTCCGGCCTGTAGATCCGCGCCGCCAGTTCGCCCTCTTGCACGCAGTCGCCCACATTGGGATCGAACCCGACCAGGATACCGTCGAACGGCGCCTCGAGTGTGAACATGCCAAGGTTGATCACGGCGGACTGCATGTCGAGCTTGCCGATCTCCAGCGCGATCTCGGCCCGCCGGATGGCGGACCTGGCGTTGGCGATGGCCTCGATGGCCCGCTCGGCGGCAAAGCCCGCATCCATGAAGCGGCGCTCTATGGCGTCCATGGAGGTCTCGTTAATCAGCCCCCGGCCCAGCATGACGCTGCCGCGCTCGAATTCTTCCACGACGAAGGCAAGCTCTTCCTTGCGGCGGCGGTCATCGGCCTCGGCCGCCTCGAAGTCCAACTGGCGTTCCTCGACCGCCGCGTTCAGTTCCAGCACCCTGGCCTCGGCGGTGCGCAACGCCAAAACCGTACGCTGGTCGTCCAGTTTGACCAGAACCTGCCCCGCCCGCACCACGCGCTCGCGCCTGGCATCCTCGGACACATCGACGATGCAGCCCCGCGCGCCGTAAGACAGCCCGGCGATTTCGCGAGCCCGGACGGTGCCGAAAAAGGTGTCGCCCCCGCCTGCCCCGGCCTGCGTCAGGCGCAGTGTCTCGAGCGGCCATTGCTGGCCTTCGGCGCCCGCCAGTCCGGGCCCCAGCGCGATCCCAAGGGCGCAGAGCCCCGGCAGCATCCAGTAGCGCAGGCCGCGCCGGGCGATTGGCTGAATGTCGGGGCTGGTATACGTTGTCATCCTGCGTCCTTTTCTTGGTGGCGCGGCGGCGGTGATGCGCCTGCCGCGCTTTGTGCACGATCCCGCGTCAGACCAGAGCTTTGCGCATCAAGCGGTCCGATGGCGCCGACGGCAGCGCCCGCAGCCAGTTCCTTGTCGTATAATCGAGCCGATTGCCGCATCTGGCAAGCCATAGTCCTGGATCGACGGCGGGGTACTCTGCCCCGGCCCGGGTTTCAGCACAGGATCTTTGCCCGCTTGGGATCATAGGGCGCGCCCATGACGACCTTCGCCGCGCAGGCCCGGTCAAAGCTCTGCACCGTCAGTTCGGCGCCAGTGCGCGCCAGGTCCGCGGGCAGGTAGGCCAACGCTATGGGCTGGCCCAGCGTGTAGCCGAAATTGCCGGATGTGGTCTGGGCAACGACCCGACCGGCATGGCTGACCGCCTCGCCGCCATAGACCGGCAGGTTGTCTTGCAGCAGCAAAGCGGCCATTCTTTGCGACGGTCCGGCCGCTTTTTGGCGCGCCAGCGCTTCGCGTCCCAAAAAGTCGCCCTTTTCCCAATCGATCACAAAGCCCAGCCCAGCCTCGATCGGCGTGTAGTCCGAATTGATGTCCGCCCCCCAGGCCAGGAACCGCTTTTCCAGCCGCAACGTGTCGACCGCGTGATAGCCCATGTTGATCATGCCCCGGGGTGCGCCGGCCTCGGACAGGGTTTCATAGGCGTATTCGAGATACTCCATCGGGATGTATAACTCCCACCCCAACTCGCCCACGTAAGTAACGCGGTAGGCCAGCGCCGGGGCATGGCCAAGACGGATATCGCGCGCGCTCATGAAGGGGAAAGCGGCGTCGCTGAGGTCGTCGTCGCAAACCTGCTGCAGGATTGCGCGCGAATTGGGCCCCTGCAGATTCAGCACGCCCAGGGCAGAAGTGATGTCGCGGATCACGACATCGGGCGCCCTACCCCAGTGTTGCGCCACAAGCCCGAGCCCGTGATCCAGCCAACCCCGGTCGCGCACCCCCAGCGCCGAGCCGGTGATCATCCAGAACCGGTCAGCGGCACGGCGGATCAGCGTCACATCGGCCTCGATCCCGCCGCGCGCGTTGCACAGTTGGGTATAGGCCGCGCCCCCCACCGGCTTGTCGACATTGGCCACGGCGAGATATTGCAGCACGGCGCAGGCATCGGCGCCGGTAACTTCGAACTTGGTGAAAGAGGTCATGTCGGTGATCGCCGCCGCCTCTCGCGCCGCCTTGTGCTCGCGTCCCACAGTTTCGGCCTGTCCGGGGCGGTCCCAGCCGTGCCGCGGCACCGGTGCGATATCGCCATGGGCGAACCAGTTGGCGCGCTCCCAGCCGAATTTCGACCCCATGACCGCGCCGGTCTGCTTCAGCCTTGAAAAAAGCGGCGAGCGGCGGATGGCGCGTGCGCTGGTCGGCTCCTGGCCGGGCCAGTGGATGTCGTAGTAGCGCGTATAGCTTTCGACCGCCCGGTCATGCAGAAACCGGCGCCCGGCCTGCAGCGGGCCAAAGCGGCGCAGATCGAAGGCCCACAGATCCAGCCCCGGATCACCATCGAGCAGCCAGTTGGCCGCCGCCTCGCCAACCCCGCCTGATGCGGCGATGCCCGAGGTGAAGGCGCAGGCCACAAAGAAGTTGTCCAGCCCCGGCACCGGCCCCATCACCGGCTCGCCATCCGGCGAGATCGGGATCGGGCCATTGATCACGGTGCGCACGCCCAGATCGTTCAGCAGAGGCAGGCGGTGCGCCGCTGGCAGGAATACCTCTTCCATCCGGTCGACATTGGCGTCGAACAGGTGTCGGGCGTTCTGCAGGGGAAAGCCGTCCCTTGGGTTCACCGTATCGGTGGTCTTCTCCCAGCCGCCAATGGCCAGCGCGCCCGGTTCTGGCTTGGCGTAATAACCGCCGTCGGGGTCGCGAAAGGCGGGCAGGCCGTCGGGAATATCCGACGTCTTTTCAGTGACGAAATACTGGTGCTGCACCACCGCCGCCGGCAGATCGACACCTGCCATCCAGCCCAGCTGGCGGGCCCAGATACCGGCGGCGTTGACCACGGTTTCAGCCTCTATGGTGCCGTGATCGGTGACCACCTGGGCAATCCGCGCGCCCTGCCGTACCAGGTCGGTGACCGTCACCTGCTCGATCACCCGACCGCCGTATTTGCGGATGCCCCTGGCATAGGCCTGGGTCAGCGAGTAGGGATCGACATGGCCGTCCTCGGGGATGAACGCCGCCCCGACCAGGTCATCGGCACGCATCAGCGGGTAAAGCTGCTTTGCCTCGCCGGGCGTCAGCAATGCCATGTCGAACCCGACCGCCCGGGCCGAGCTGTGCGACTTCAGCAGCTCCTGCCAGCGGTCCAGGCTGGCCGCCACCCGCATCGAGCCAACCTTGCGCCAACCGATTTCCTGCCCGGTATCCGCCGCCAGCCCATCGAACAGCCGTACCGATGCATTCATCAGGCTCATCAGGTTCTGCTGCGAGCGGAACTGCCCCACCAGCCCCGCCGCGTGCCAGGTCGCGCCCTCGGTAAGACGGGTCTTTTCCAACAGCACCACGTCATTCACGCCTGATTTCGCCAGGTGATAGGCAATCGACGTGCCGATGACGCCGCCGCCAATCACAACGATACGGGCCGAGCCGGGAAAGGGTGTGTTCATGTCGCAATGCCTCTCAGCACTTACCTAGCCGTCCTGCGGCGGCGGGTTTGCCTGCGGGTCCGGGACGGCGCCTGCACCCCGGTATCGAACGGCACCCAGCCCTCGGGCAGAGAGCTGTCACCGGCCACGATCCCCGGGAAGTACGCCTTGATGCGGGCGTCGACATCCGCAGGCAGGGCCGCCCGGTTGGGTTGCTGCGCCAGGATCGCCATGGACTTGTTCAGCGCGCGCTGATGGATGGTAGAGCCGCCCTGCTCGGCCCAAGTCTCGCGCAGATTGCGGTCCGCCAGGTCTGGCATGAAGGTGGCGCTGGTCATGTTTTCCAGGGTCATTGGCGCGTCGGCGAATATGCCACCCGGCCCGATCCGCCTGATGTCGTCCAGCCCCAAGGCCGCCTCGCTGAAATCGACGCCGCCACGCACCGTCTTGATCATCCGCGCGATCTCGTCGTCGATGGCAAGTTGGCCGAAATCCAGGCTCATCAACGCATCCAAAAGCCCGCCCATGACCATGAAATCGACCCCTGAAACCGCGCCCAGAAGCGGCGACAGGGCCTTTTCATAGCCCGCCTGCGCGTCCGAAACCTTGGCATTGGTCAGCCCCAGATAACCACCCGCCGGCACCTTGTACGCCCTCGCCATCTGGCAGACGATCGAGTTCATCATGCCAACCTCGATGGCTCCGGGTGCATAGGCCCCGTCACGCAGGTCGGCGAAAACGGGAAGGAAGTTATAGATCATCTCGGTGCCCTGGCGCGACATCTGGGCCAGACACATGGTCGCCAGCCATTCGGCGTTGACCAGCACCATCATGCCCGGCAGCGACAAGGGTGTGTTGATGCCGCCCATCGGCGCCACTGTGCCATAGGCGGTGACGCCGTTTTCGGCAAAGAACATCAGGTTTTCAGTGCTGTCGAAATCCATGGTCAGCGGCGTGACGACAGAGCAGTAACCGAAGGTGATGAAGGGTCGCTCGCGGAACGCCTCGGCTGAGCCCGCGATCAGTTCGCCCAGTTTCAGGATCTGTTTCGCCTCGGCGACATCGACCACCGATGTGCGCACCGGCTTGAGGCAATTCTTCAACGCCGGGTAGAACCGCGACAGGTTGAACTGCCCGTCCGGCGCATCCTCGGCCAGCACCGAGATCGAGAACACGTCGAACCCGTCCAGTTCGTTGACCACATGGCTGATGCGGGCGATGTCCTGCGAGGTTGCCCGCCGCGTCACGCCGCTGACCGGATCGACGATATCGGGGGCCGAACTGGCGGTGGCGATAACCGGCAGCCTGCGCGGCAGCGTGACGTCGAATTTCGGGTCGCGACCGCGCAGGGTGATGGTCGGCGGAACCATGGCCAGACAGCGCGCCACCACATCGGGCGGAACGCGCACGCGCTGGCTTGCCTCGTCGACGCGGGCTCCGTGTCGGGCAAACCTGTCGCGGGCCTTCCTGTTGCGCACAATCAGACCGACCTCGTCCAGGATCTCCAGCGAGGCCTCATGGATCCGCCCCAGAGCGGCCTCTTCGAGGTATGAAAAACACTGCATCGCGATACCCCCGCTGCGCCCCGGTGCTTCGCGCCAATGGTTGCGACACTGCCGCCCCGCGGTCAATCGCCATTTACCGCCGCAACAGGACGAGAGCCCAAAAAAGGCGCCCCATCCCCGGCGCCACGCTTCAGGAGATATCAGGCGCCGGGTAGCTTACAGTCGCGCGAACAAGGGTCCTCCAGCCGGTTATAGGCCAATAGCTGGCGTGGTTGCATAGAGCGCGTGGAATTTGAGGATTGAACGAGGCCGCTTGGGCGGCGCTGTTGGCGGGTTTGTGTGGGTCGCCGGCTGTCTGAGAGGACCAATGGGGCAGCCGCTGGTGCACACCCCGTGAGGAGATCAGTGTATTTGTAGTGGTTCAGATGTGATCTGACAGTTGGCCGTTCTTCCGGCGGCGTCTGTCAGGCCAAGTTCAGTTCACGAACTTTTCCTTCCAGATTTCCTGGCCCTCGATCATGGTCTGGAACGGCGTTCTGCCGCAACACATTTTGCCCTGATGAGTTCGTTCAGTGTTGTAGTGATGCAGCCAGTCGTCCAGATCGGCCTGCAGCGCGTCGATGCTTTCGTAGAGCTTTTTGCG
>JAAELR010000005.1 GCA_024226455.1 Paracoccaceae bacterium | reverse complement strand
GTCGATGATCGGGGCAAGCACCTGGCGCCCTATCTGGCCGATCATATGATGGTGCAGCAACGGCTGGCGCTGCTGTTTTCAGGTGATGCACTGGAGACCGCCATTCGTGATCCCGTATTTGATGAGCCCCTGATCCATACGAAGGATGGTGGCCTGCGCGCCTACCAACCTCCGATGGGGGGGCGGGTGTTGATCTTGAGCGATCTGGGCTGTCTGGCCCGGGATGCCGGCCGGGCTCGCCGGTTTTGGGGTCGTTTCGGGCGCCGCCTGCGGGCGGCGAAATGCGAGGCGGTGGCGCTGTTGCCCTGTTCACCCAGGCAGTGCGGTTCGGAGCTACGCGCGCTCTATCGCCTGATAAGCTGGGAGCATCCGGCCCCGCCGATGTTGAATCCGGCGCAGAATGAGGCCGCATGTGAGCTGTTGCTGCGTCAATTGGCCCCCACCAAACGGTTTTCGCCGGGTCTGCTGCGCGCGGTGCGTCTTGCGCTGGGCGCGGATTCCCCGCCCGCCGGTGTGGAATCCCTGCTCTGGCAGCACCAGGCAACCCAGGATCTCAATCCGACCGTTTCGGCGCTTAAACCGGAGGAGGTGGCGCGGCGGCGGACCGAATTCGGCACCCAGGATTTTGAGCTGCAAAAGCGGGTGCTCGAAATTATACGTGGCTGGCATTACGACCTGCCCGGTGAAGTCTTTTGCTCCGTCCTCTGGAACCTGCCGGAAAGGGCGCGAGCGGCCGCAAGGCCGGAGGATTTGCACAAGGCCGAACGGTTCTTTGCCCATATTGCCAACCGCAGCCGTGAAGACAGCGCCAAACAACTGAGAACCAGCGGACGCGCCTGGGTGGACCGCAATCTTTCCCAACTGAGCGAGTCGGCGCGCAACAATCCGGCGCTGGC
>JAAELR010000004.1 GCA_024226455.1 Paracoccaceae bacterium | reverse complement strand
TCAAACGCGGCCTGAGAGCCATTCAGGCCAGATGCAAACGAAGGCTCAAGATCCCAAAACTGTGGGTCAGATGGCAAAACTGACTCATGGTAAGCTCACATGGCTTTGAGTCAGAAAACCACGCCCACGTCACCAGTCTATTCAGTCGATTGCCCTGAGGGCCGCCCAGCGCCCGCTTGTCATGGCCCACCGCCCGTGCCACCCTAAGCGCGGTTGCCGCCATGACGGAGAGCACGCCTTGCAGCAAGAAGACACCCGGCAGACCGAAAAACCCGCGCATGACCGCCCCGCGCAATTGCCGCAGGTGGCGGAGCCGCGTAATCCCGGCATGGCGCTCGACCTCGACTGGGTGCTCGGGGCCCGCGCCAACACATCTGCCATCGAACGCCGCGCCAGAACCCTGCCGGGCCGCCGCTCTCTCAAGAAAGACCATCAGGCGGCGTGGCTGTTAAAGGCCACCACCTGCATCGACCTGACCACGCTTGCGGGCGACGACACGGCGGGCCGGGTCCGTCGGCTTTGCGCCAAGGGTATGCAGCCGGTGCGCGCCGACATCCTGAGCGCCCTCGGCATGGCCCCGATCACCGTGGGCGCCATCTGCGTCTATCACGACATGATCGCCCCCGCTGTCGATGCCCTGCAGGCCAGCGGCGTTCCTGTCGCAGCCGTCTCCACCGGCTTTCCCGCCGGGTTGTCGCCGTTCGACACCCGCATCGCCGAGATCCGCGCCAGCGTCGCCGCCGGAGCCCAGGAAATCGACATCGTCATCTCGCGCCGCCACGCCCTGACCGGCAACTGGCAGGCGCTCTATGACGAGACCCGCGCCATGCGCCAGGCCTGCGGCGAGGCCCATATGAAGACCATCCTCGCCACCGCAGAGCTGGGTTCGCTGCGCAACGTCGCCCGCGCCTCGCTGGTCTGCATGATGGGAGGCGCCGACTTCATCAAGACCTCGACCGGCAAGGAGAGCGTTAACGCCACCCTGCCCGTGTCGCTGGTGATGATCCGGGCCTTGCGCGACTATCACGACCGCACCGGCATCCATATCGGCTACAAACCCGCCGGCGGCATTTCAAAGGCCAAGGACGCGCTGACCTATCTGGCGCTGATCAAGGAAGAACTGGGCACGCGCTGGCTTTCCCCAGACCTTTTCCGCTTCGGCGCCAGTTCACTGCTTGGCGACATCGAACGCCAGCTCGAACACCAGGTCACCGGGCGGTATTCGACCGGCTGGCGCCATCCGGCGGCATAGGCGATGACCGCCGTACGCTCTGTTAACCATGGGATTTGCCGCTACCGGGTCCGACGCAAAGCCGACGTTTTTCCGACGCAACGCCGACAGCGCAATTCCCTGCAAAACAACGCGTTAACCCCGGATCTGCGCATCTGCCGCGATCCCGGCGTTAACCCCTCGTTCACCTCGCAGGAGGCAGACGCATGACCGTGCCAGAGATTTTCGAGACCATGGACTATGGCCCCGCCCCCGAAAGCGCGGCCGAGGCGCTGGCCTGGCTGGTCGACCGCGGCGACCGGTTCGGACATTTCATCGACGGTGCCATGACAGAGCCCAGAAGCGATTTCTCGTCGAGAAATCCCGCCACATCAGAGGTGCTGGCGCATCTTTCGCAGGCCACCTCGGACGAGGTCGACACCGCCGTATCCGCAGCCCGCGCGGCACAGCCGAAATGGGCCCGTCTGTCCGGTCACAAACGGGCCAGATACCTCTATGCGCTGGCCCGATTGGTGCAGAAACATTGCCGCCTTCTCAGCGTGTTAGAAACGCTCGACAACGGCAAACCGATCCGCGAGAGCCGCGATATCGACATCCCCCTTGTGGCCCGCCACTTCTACTATCACGCCGGCATGGCGCAGCTTGCCGACACCGAATTGGCCGACCGCGAAGCGCTGGGCGTCTGCGGTCAGATCGTGCCGTGGAACTTCCCGCTGCTGATGCTGGCCTGGAAGGTGGCGCCCGCCATCGCCATGGGCAACACCGTGGTGCTGAAGCCCGCCGAATACACCTCTCTGACAGCGCTTGCCTTTGCCTATCTTTGCCGCGAGGCGGGGCTGCCCAAGGGCGTCGTCAACATCGTCACCGGCGACGGCGCGGTGGGCGAGATGATCGTAAGCCATTCAAATATCGCCAAAATCGCCTTCACCGGCTCCACCGAAGTGGGCCGCATCATCCGCCGCGCCACCGCCGGATCGGGCAAGGCACTGACGCTGGAACTGGGCGGCAAGTCGCCCTACATCGTGTTTGAAGACGCCGATATCGACAGCGCGGTCGAAGGGCTGGTCGACGCCATCTGGTTCAATCAGGGCCAAGTCTGCTGCGCCGGTTCGCGCCTGCTGGTGCAAGAGGGCATCGCCGAGCCGTTCCACGCCAAGCTGCGGAAAAGAATGGAAAATCTCCGCATCGGCAACCCGCTCGACAAGTGCATCGACATCGGCACCGTCGTGGACCCGGTGCAATGGCAGCAGATCGCCGACAAGGTCGCAGGCAGCGGCGGAGAGGTCTTTCAACCCGACATCCCCTTGCCCGAGACGGGCTGCTTTTTCCGCCCCACGCTGATCACCGGGCTGGAGCAGTCCGACCCGCTGATGCAAGAGGAAATCTTTGGCCCCGTGCTGGTCGCCACCACCTTCCGAACCCCGGCAGAGGCCGTTGGGCTGGCCAACAACACCCGCTTTGGTCTGGCCGCAAGTATCTGGTCTGAAAACATAAATCTAGCCCTCGGCATCGCACCCAAGCTGGCCGCGGGCGTGGTCTGGATCAACGCCACCAACCTCTTCGACGCCGCCGCCGGTTTCGGCGGCGTGCGCGAGTCGGGCTTTGGCCGAGAGGGTGGATGGGAAGGCATGATGGCCTATTCCCGCCGAATACGCAGCACCAAACCGCTCAAACCCCTGATGCCGTCGGGCACCGCCGCAAGCTCGGTAGCGGACGAGATCGACCGGACGCCCAAGATGTATGTCGGCGGCAAGCAGGCCCGCCCCGACAGCGGCTATTCGCGACCCGTGTGCAGCCCCCGCGGCAAGCTGCTGGGCCATGTGGGGTTGGGCAGCCGCAAGGATATCCGCAACGCCGTCGAGGCCGCCGAGAAGGCTGTCGGCTGGTCGGGGACCACCGCGCATCTTCGGGCGCAAATCCTTTATTTCATTGCAGAAAATCTCTCTGCCCGCGGTGATGAGTTCGCCGCCCGCATCCGCCATCAAACCGGCACCAACACCCGCACCGCCAGGGCCGAGGTCGAAACCGCGATCTCGCGCCTGTTCACCTACGCCGCCTGGGCCGACAAGCTCGACGGCGCCGCCAAGCCGGTGCCGCTACGCGGCATCGCGCTGGCGATCAACGAGCCCGTGGGCATCATCGGCGCCTTCTGCCCCGACGAAGCACCCCTGCTGGGCCTGATCAGCACCATGGCGCCCGCTATCGCCATGGGCAACCGATGTGTTCTGGTGGCCTCAGAGCCGTACCCGCTGACCGCCACGGATTTCTACCAAGTGCTTGATACATCAGACGTTCCCGGCGGTGTGGTCAACATCCTGACCGGCAGCCACACAGAGCTTGGGCCGCATCTGGCGGGGCATCTGGGGGTCGACGCGGTGTGGAGCTTCTCGTCGTCGGATATCTCGGGCCTTGTCGAGAGCGAGGCGGCGGGCAACCTCAAACGCACATGGGTCAACAACGCCCGCAGCCGCGACTGGTCCGGCAGCGACGGCGAGGGCCGCGAATTCCTGGCCGCGGCCACCGAGGTCAAGACGGTCTGGGTGCCCTACGGCGAGTAGGCAGTCCTACTCACAACCATTGTGCTTGCGCCACATCGCCGGGTTGTGGCCCTCTGGCACTGCATCGCAGGGGTCGTCGGCATAGCCGCGCAGGCGGTTGTAGCTGGCGATCTGGGCTTCGGTCAGAAGCGCCGGGGTCGCCAGATGCACCGAAAGATGCACATAGCGCAGATCGGCCCGGGCGGCAGCGGCGACATCGATCAGCGTGCGCAGCCCCTCGTCTGTCAGACCGGGCTGTTGCAGGGCTTGGTCGAGCGCGGCCTCAGCGGCTATCAGCCGGTCTCCGGCGGCGATGGCGGCGACGCGCATTTCGTCATGCAGTGCCGAGAGGGCTGCGACCTGCTTGGGGGATAGCCCGATTTTCTCTTGCAGTTCAAGCAGATGCGCAGGCCCCGGCTTGCCGTTCAACTCTGCCGGCAGCGCCAGTCCCCAGCCGCCGCCGCGTTTTAATTCGGCGATATCTTCCTCGGACAGGCTCTTGATCGCGCGGGCCTGCAGCCCGGCATAGGGGGTCTTGGCATCGCCATGGCCGTGGTCGCCAGCGGCAAGCGCGACCGCCGGCAGGGTGACAGCCAAAGCCAGAAAAAACGGGCGGACAGGTCTCATTTCAGGTCTCCATAGCTCACGCGGTTTGCCCGGGATGGCATACCACGGCGCCAACTCATATGATTGCAATCATGTCGGGCAATATCAAAGACCTGTTCACGGGCGGCAGCGCCCGAAAGCTGGCCGAAGGCGAGACGCTGTTTCACGCCGGTGACCCGGTGCATGTCATGTTCCTGGTGACCGGCGGCAAGGTCGGCCTGATCCGGCACACAAGGTCCGGCACGCCGATTGTCCTGCAGTTGGCCGTGGCGGGGCAGGTATTGGCCGAGGCTTCGGCCTATTCCGAGCGCTATCACTGCAACGCCGTGGCAACCGCCCCGGCAGAACTGGTCGCGGTGGGCCGCGCGCGGTTCCTCAGGCGATTGGGCGCGGACCCCCGCGCTTCGGAACACTGGGCCGCCTCTCTCGCCCACTCGGTCCAATCGGCCCGGATCCGGGCAGAGATTCGCACGCTGCGCACCGTGGCCGAGCGGCTCGACGCGTGGCTGGGCAAAGAGCGGGCCCTGCCGCCCCGGGGCCAGTGGCAGGATCTGGCCCATGAACTGGGCGTCACGCCCGAGGCGCTCTACCGGGAACTCGCCAGACGACGGTAAGGTCTGTTTCGTCAGCCGGTGCCGCCCGCCAGCAGCTTCAGCACCTCGGTCGCTGCCTGCACCGGCGATTGCGCGCCCTCGGCCACGGCCTCGCCCAGTGCCGCCATGCGCGCGCGCACCGGCTCTTGCGTGTGCAGCCGCGCCAGCAGGCCCTGGCGCACCTCTTCCTCGAACCAGTGCCGCGCCTGCGCCGCCCGGCGCGCCTGCCAGTGGCCGTTGTCGCGCCGCCAGTCTGCCAGCGCCTGCATCCCGGCCCAGGCCTCTGCCAGCCCGTCCTCGGCCAACGCCGAGACCGTCATCGCCCTGGGAAATCCCTTCAGGTCCTGCACCCGGGGCCGCAGCAGCCGCAGCGCCTGGGAATAGTCGGCGCAGGTGCGCGCCGCGGCGGCTTTCAGGTCGCCATCGGCCTTGTTCACCAGGATCATGTCGGCGATCTCCATGATACCGCGCTTGACCCCCTGCAGCTCATCCCCGCCGGCCGGCGCGATCAGCAAGATGAACAGATCCGACATCTCGGCCACCACGGTTTCCGATTGCCCGACCCCTACCGTCTCTATCAGCACCGCGTCGAACCCGGCCGCCTCGCACAGCGCCACCGCCTCGCGGGTGCGCCGCGCCACGCCGCCCAGATGGGTCTGCGACGGCGACGGGCGGATAAAGGCGCCCGGATCGCGGCTAAGCCGTTCCATCCGGGTCTTGTCGCCCAGAATGGACCCGCCCGAGCGCGCCGACGAGGGATCGACCGCCAGCACCGCCACCCGCAGACCCTGTCCGGTCAGCATGGCGCCGAAGCTCTCGATGAAGGTCGACTTGCCCACCCCTGGCGTGCCGGAAAGCCCGATGCGCAGCGCCGTGCGACCGACCGGTTTCAACAGGTCCAGCAGTTCTGCCGCCTCGGCCCGGTGATCGTCGCGGCGGCTTTCAACCAGTGTGATGGCACGCGCCAGCGCACGGCGTTCACCGGCAAGAATTCGCCGCGATAGATCGCCAGGATCGGTTTTCGCCATCAATTGCGCCTTTCTTGCCAGCCTGCCATGCTTGCAAGCGTTGTCATGCCCGCAACACTTGGGCAATGTCCAGCCCGGGCGATAACCCGATTCAGAAAGGGAAGCGGTGCGACTTCTGGTAACTGTTGTGACCATCTGCCTGGGCCTGGCGACGACCGGCGCCCGGGCGGGCAATGATGCGTTCCACCTCAAGATCTCGGGTCTGCGCGTCGGCGCGGTGTATTTGACCAGCCACGCCAACACCGACAGCTATGCGGTTTCCGGCGTGATCCAGAGCACCGGACTGGTCGCCGCGGTCCGGCAATTCTCGTTCCGCGGATCCGCCGCTGGCCGGGTGCAGGGCGCAAGGCTGCAGCCGGAACACTATCAGGAGACCGCCGATACCGGGCGGCGCAGTTCCGATGCGTTGATCGAATACAGCGCCGGGGTGCCGCGCGTCATCCACTACAACTCTACCAAAGAGGCCGGGCCCGATACACCCGACCCCGCCACTCAAGGCGGCACGCTCGATCCGCTGAGCGCGATCTGGGCGCTGTTGCGCGACGTGCCGCGTGGTAGCGCCTGCGCGCTGGACGTGGCTATCTTCGACGGCAGGCGGCGCAGCCGGATCTGGATGGTCCCCGCGGGCAAGGCGGACGGGCTACCGGTCTGCAAGGGCCGGTACGAGCGGCTGCGTGGCTTTACAGCGCGCGAGGTGTCACGGCACCGCAAGTTCGACTTCCGGCTCAGCTATTCCGACGCTGGCGGCGGTATGCTGCGGGTCGAGCGCGTGGCCTTCGACAGTTCCTATGGCACCGCCGCGATCGTTCGCAGATAGGGTGGGCGTGACCGACCCTCTCCCCATCGACGGCGCATTGCCCCAGCTTCTGGCCGCACTGACCCGCGACGGTCGCGCCGTGCTGCAGGCGCCGCCCGGGGCGGGCAAGACCACGCGGGTGCCGCTGGCCATGCTGCAGGCCGGATTGTCCCCCGGACGGATCGTCATGCTGGAACCGCGCCGTCTGGCGACGCGGGCCGCCGCCGAGCGTATGGCCGAGACACTGGGCGAACAGCCGGGCCAGACCGTCGGTTTCCGGATGCGCGGCGAGGCCAGGGTTTCCCGCGATACCCGCATCGAGGTGGTGACAGAGGGTATCCTGACCCGGATGATCCAGTCCGATCCCGGGCTCGACGGTATCGGCGCGCTGATCTTCGACGAATTTCACGAACGCTCGCTGAATGCCGATCTGGGGCTGGCGCTGGCCTGCGAGGCGCGGGCGGCACTGCGCGAGGATCTGGTTTTGCTGGTGATGTCGGCGACGCTCGACGCCGGGGCCGTGGCGCATCTTCTGGACGACGCGCCGCTGGTGACGTCAGAGGGCCAGAGTTACCCGGTCGAGACCCGCTGGCTGCCTCGTCCGGTGCCGAAACAACTGCGGTTCGAGACCGCCATGGCCGGGCTGATCCGTCAGGCGGCGGCAGAGACCACAGGCGGTATTCTGGCCTTCCTGCCCGGCGAGGGCGAGATCAGGCGCGTGGCGGCGCAGCTGAACGATCTGCCCGGCGATATCGCCGTCCACCCTCTCTATGGCGCCCTGCCCTTTGCCGCCCAGCGCGCCGCGATTGCTCCGGCGAGGACCGGCCGCAAGCTGGTGCTGGCCACCGCCATTGCGGAAACCGCGCTGACGATCCGCGACATCCGCGTCGTGGTAGACGGCGGCAAGGCGCGACGGGCGCGGTTCGATCCGGGGCGCGGCATGTCGCGGCTGGTCACCGAACGCGTCACCCGGGCCGAGGCCACCCAACGGCAGGGCCGCGCCGGGCGGGTGGCGCCGGGCATCTGCTATCGGCTCTGGACCCGCGGCGAAGAGGGCGGGCTGCTGCCCTTTCCACCGCCCGAGATCGCGGCGGCAGATCTGGCCGGGCTGGTGCTGGACCTGGCGCTTTGGGGTGCGCGTGGCACCGGCGATCTGGCCTTTCTGACACCACCGCCAGAGGGCACCTGGGCCGAGGCGGAACGGCTTCTGCGCGACCTGGGTGCGCTGGCCGAGGACGGCGCGATCACCGGCCACGGGCGGGTGCTGGCCACCTTGCCGCTGCATCCGCGGCTGGCGCATATGCTGACCGCCGCCGGGCCGGGTGCCGCGGAACTGGCAGCACTGATGAACGAACGCGATCCGCTGCGCGGCGCCGGCACCGACCTGACCCTGCGCCTGAAAGCATTGCGCGACCAGGCGCGGCACGGCGCGGCCCGCGGCGCGCTGGAACGGATCGGGGTAGAGGCAAAACGGCTGCGGCGGCTGGCGCCCAGGGCGCAAACCG
Organism: Paracoccaceae bacterium; assembly: GCA_024226455.1. Lineage (GTDB taxonomy): Bacteria > Pseudomonadota > Alphaproteobacteria > Rhodobacterales > Rhodobacteraceae > JAAELR01. The sequence goes on along the minus strand of JAAELR010000004.1, from coordinate 31,994 downwards.
GCCTGTCGCCCGCCGGGATGGCGGCACTGGCCTATCCCGACCGGATTGGCCTGCGCCGCAAGGGTGACGCGCCACGCTGGGTGTTGTCGGGAGGCACCGGGGCGGCGATGCTCGAGGCAGACCCGCTGGCGAACGCCCGGCTGATCGTGGCCACCGATCTCGACGGGCGCGGCCGTGAGGCGACGGTGCGGCAGGCGGTGGAACTATCGGAGGCAGAACTACGCGGGCTCTATGGCGACCGGATCGGCTGGCAGGACGTCTGCGAGTGGTCACGCCGCGAACGCCGGGTGGTGGCGCGGCGACAGGAACGGTTCGGCGCACTGGTGCTGAGCGACCGGCACCATGACGACGCGCCCGCCGACGCCGTTGCCCGCGCGATGCTGGACGGGGTGCGCGACCTGGGCTTGCCATGGTCCGGGCCCACCCGCCGCCTGCGCACCCGAATAGAGCTGATGCGCGGCCAGGGCGAAGACCTGCCGGACTGTTCCGATGCAGGGCTGATGGCCGAACTGGACAACTGGCTTCTGCCCTGGCTCGACGGCATTCGCAGCGCCGGCGATCTCAGGTCGCTTGATCTGGCGCCGGCGCTGCAGACCCGGCTGGGCTGGCAGGCGCAGGAACGGCTCGACCGGCTGGCCCCGGCCAAATTCACCACGCCGCTGGGCCGCCGCGTCGCCATCGACTATGAGGCAGGACAGCCCGGGATCTCGGTGCGGCTGCAAGAGATGTTCGGTGTCACCACGCATCCCGCCATCGGGCCACGGCGCCTGCCGCTGAAAGTGACGCTGCTGTCGCCGGCGGGCCGCCCGGTGCAGACCACCACCAACCTGCCGGGGTTCTGGGTCTCAACCTACGCGGACGTGCGCAAGGACATGCGCGGGCGATACCCCAAACACCCATGGCCAGAGGACCCGACCCAGGCCGTCCCCACCTTGCGCGCCAAACCGCGCAAATCATGAAGCCTTCATGCGCCTATTTGATTTTCCGTTTTCTTTCATGTAGATGAGACCATGGCAGCCCTGTCGTCATCGGATAACAATCGGCTGATATTGAGCAACGGGCGGCTTTTTGCCGAATTGCCCCTACCAGTCGGCGCCTGTCACAGGATCTGCCCCAACGGCCCGGCACCAAGGGAAACGGAATAACGAAGGACAAACCATGACTTTTCAACGCAAGATCCGCGCCATGTTCGGCGCAGTGCTGATCGCCACCGGGCTCGCCGCCCCGACCGCGGCGCTAAGCCTGTCGGGCGACTACACCATCCAGCAGCAAAGCAACGGGCGCTATCTCGACGCCCATGTGAACAGCAACGACAACCGGGTGGTCACCCGCAACCAGCAGAATAACGACACCCAGGTCTGGGTGCTGAAGCACCTGGGCGGCAACACCTACACGATGCAGCAGAAAAGCACGGGGCTGTATGCCGACGCGCATCAGGGCGTCAACGACAATGGCGTCGTCACGCGGGCCAAGCAGGGCAACGCGACCCAGGTCTGGATCTTCAACAAGGTCGGCCCCGACACCTACCGCATCCAACAGCAAAGCAACGGCCGTTTCCTCGACGCCCATGAGGGCGTGAACGACAACGAGGTCGTCACCCGCGACTTCCAGAACAACAACACCCAGGTCTGGAAGCTCAAGCGCTCCACGCCGCCGCAACTGGGCGGGGTCTACACGATCCAGCAGCAAAGCTCGCATATGTTCATGGACGCACATCTGGATCAGGGCCACGACTTCTCTGTGGTGACCCGCAACTTCCAGGGCAACGCCAGCCAGCGGTGGATCGTCGCCGCATTGGGCAACAATCGCTACACCCTGCGTCACCAGAGCAACGGGCGTTATTTGGATGCCCATGTGAACAGCAACGACAACGATGTGGTGACCCGCCCACAGCAGAACAACAATACGCAGGTCTGGCTCATCGTGCCGGCGGGCGGCAACACCTACACGATCCGCCAGGTCAGCACCGGCAACTATCTGGATGCCTATCTGGACCAGAACGACAACAACGTCGTGACCCGTCCGGCGCAGAACAACAACACCCAGAAATGGATCATGCTGCGCGCCAACTGAGCCAGGACACCAAGCACAAAGACAGGCCGGGCGGCGCGGGAAACCGCGCCGCCCTTTGCTTTGCGTTACCAGCACAGGCCGAGACAATTCCAACAATCGAGGTGCTATATTCGGTATGTGCAAGCATTTCGGGGGTTTCCAGAATTTCCTCTCGGCTTGACCTATTCGAACACGAGTTTTGCCATTGCGAGTCAGAGAAACCACGCCCTCCGGCGGACCGAGATCGAGTAATGTTGAGTATTTTTCTACAAGATCAATCTCTTGCGACCGTTTCCTCATGCATCTCATGAAGCCAAAAATCGCGACCATCCCTTGATCGGCGAGCAACCACAAATACCACATTGCTGCGGTTTGCGATTAACAGGCCGCAACCCACCGGACCGGTTCTGCCAATCGGTTCGCGCCAGGGCTGTATTGCCCGGCGAATTCCGACAATCACCTGGTCAGCCGCCCCACGGCCCGTGATAGCCGCCGCCGTCGCGATCAACCCGTTCGAACCCATGCGCACCAAAGAAATCGCGCTGCGCCTGGATCAGCGAGGCCGTGCCCCGGGCCCGGCGCATCGTGTCGTACCAGGCCAGCGCCGCCGACAGCACCGGCACCGGCATCCCGGCCTGAACCGCCCGCGCAACCACCCGGCGCAAGGCGCCGGTATTGCCGCTCAGGACTTGCGCGAAATGCAGGCTCAGGATCAGGCTGCCACCCGGCGGCGGGTCGGCAAAGGCCGACGCGATGTCGTCAAGCAATGCCGAGCGGATGATGCAGCCGGCCCGCCAGATCTCGGCTATGCGCACCAGATCAAGCTGCCAGCCGAATTCCCCTGACGCCGCCGCCAGCAGCGAAAAACCCTGCCCATAGCCTATCACCCGCGCCGCCAGCAGCGCGCGTTCGAGGTCGGCATCCAGCAATCCCGCCCCGGCTTGTGTCGGGTCCGGGCCCTGCAGCACCGCCTCTCCGGCCAGCCGCAAATCCTTGGCCGCCGACCAGACCCGTGCGCCCACCGCCGCCTCTATGGCCGGCACCGACTGACCCAGTCTCAGCGCCTCGATCACCGTCCAGCGCCCGGTGCCCTTCTGCCCGGCGCAGTCATGGATCACATCGACCATCGGCAGCCCGGTTTCGGGATCACTGGCGGCCAGCACCTTTGCGGTGATCTCGACCAGATAGGATCTCAGCGGCCCGCCATTCCACTCGTCGAACAGCGCGGCGATGCGGGCGGGGGGGCGGCCCTCGGCATGGCGCAGCAGTCCGTAGATTTCTGCGATCATCTGCATGTCGGCATACTCGATACCGTTATGCACGGTCTTGACGAAATGCCCCGCCCCATCCGGGCCCAGATGCGCGGCACAGGAGGCGCCGTTGTAGCACGCGGCGATGGCCTCGACGATCCCGGCGATCGGGGCAAAAGCCTGCGCCGTGCCGCCAACCATGATCGACGGCCCGTGCCGCGCGCCCTCTTCACCGCCCGACACGCCCATGCCGACGAACGCCAGCCCCGCCTCGCGCAGCGCCGCCTCGCGCCGTCTGGTGTCGTTGAAATCGGCATTGCCCGCATCGATGATGATGTCGCCCGGCTCCAGATGCGGTCGCAGCGCCGCGATGGTGGCATCGACCGGGGCGCCCGCCTTGACCATCAGGATAATCGCCCGCGGCGGCGCCAGCGCCGCGGCCAGCGCCGCGGGCGTCGGGGCGGCAACCAATCGGTCGGCCAGGTCGCCGGCCCCGGCAATGAAAGCGTCGATTGCGGGCGTGGTGCGGTTGTGAACCGCGACCGGGAACCCCTTTTCCGCGATGTTGAGCGCAAGGTTCGCCCCCATCACCCCCAGCCCGATCAGCCCGATCCGTGCCTTTGCCATGCTGTCCTCCGCCATCCGCCGCTCTGGCCCAAACCTAGCGTCGGCCCGCCAGGTTTCAAGCCGTCGCGGGACGCGGCGCCGCAGCGGGGATGACATGCACCGGCATGGCCGGGAGAGACTCCTTGCGGGGCAGCAGCAGAAGGCCGCCGCCCCGAGGACCGATGCGCCTGCGGTAGACGTTTCAGGCAGGCGGGGTCTTGTACGGGCTCAGCAGCGCGTAGATCGTGCTGTTGAGCGGCGCGTCGAGCCCAATCGCCCGGGACAGCCGCACCACGGCACCGGTGACCCAGTCGATTTCCAGCGGCCGCCCCCTCTCGAGGTCGATGGCGGTCGAGGCACGCATGCCACCCGGCAGGGAATTGACCAGGTTCCAGGTGATTTCCTCCGCGTCGCCCGGGATCGCCACGCCGCGTGCCCGGGCAAGCGCCGCCGTCTCTGCAATTACGTCGCGAAAGAGCCGGCTCAGGGCATCGTTGCCGCGAACCATCTGCAGGGTGCATCGGCCCGCGGCCGTCACGCCAGAAAGCGCCGCAAAGAATATGAACTTCATCCAGACATCGCACTCGACATCGTCGACCACCGGCGCCTCGGATCCGGTCTCGCGGATCGCGTCCTGCAGGCGCCCGATCCGTTCGGACGGGCGGCTGTCACGCTCGGCCAGGGAAAACCGCGCGAATTCGCCGGTCTGCCGGATCAGCCCGGGGCCCGCGATTGTCGTCGATACCTGCGCCAGACCGTTGCCGACATTGCCGCCGGGCAGGATGGCCGCCAGACGGTCCGCCGCCTCGACGCCATTCAGAAAGGGCACCACCACCGTGTTCGGGCCCAACATCGGCCGGCAGGCCTCTGCCGCGGCATCAAGCGCGTCTCCCTTTACCCCGAAAATCACCGCATCGACCTGCCCGACCCCGGCAGGGTCGTCGGTGGCAATCCAGGGCCGGACCGTTTCACCGCCGCCCGGACCCTCCAGCGTAAGACCGTTCTCGCGGATCGCGCCAAGATGCGCGCCGCGGGCGATGGTGGCCACCCGGTGGCCGGTTTGGGTAAGCTTCACGGCCAGGAAACCGCCGATCCCGCCAGTGGCCATTGTCGCTATTTTCACGATTATCCCTCACCCGGTAAGGTAAACATCGTAACATACTGTCCCGGTTGGTAAAAACCAACTGCCCCGGGGCACGGGGGAAAAGCAAAGACGGCGACGTTCCGGCAACACAAAATCCCGCAAATGGGGCTTAACCCATTGGCAATAGGTAACTTGTTTCCCGGGCGAAACACTTGCTCCGAATCGGGTATCCCCGTGGGCTGGGCGCCCGGTATCAGCGCCGGCGGTCGCGGCGCGAGCTCATCGGCTGGAAAGCCACGCCCACATGCGCCTCGCAGTAGGGTTTGCCGGGCTGCACCGCGAGACCGCAGAACCAGAAATCCTCTGTCGCCGGGTCGCCGATCGGCCATTTACAGGTCCGCTCCGTCAGCTCCATCAGGCTGATCCGCTTGGCCTTCTTCTCGACCTCGCGCACCGAGGCCAGCGCCTCGGGGCTGATCTCGTTGGCCGAAGGTTGCGGCGGCAACGGCTGGCCGGCGGGAATGATGGGCTTGCGCACCACAGGCACTGGCGCCGGTTCAACCTCGGCCACCGGGGCCGGTGCTGCCTCGGCCTTGGTCGGTTTCGCCTTGGGCCCCGGCTTGTCACCGGCGGCCGGCTTTGCCGAGCCTCCAGATCCCGCACCGGTGGCGCGGTTCGACAGCCCCAGCCGATGCACCTTGCCGATCACCGCGTTGCGGGTGACGCCGCCAAGTTCCTTGGCGATCTGGCTGGCGCTTTGGCCCTCGCCCCACATCTTCTTCAGCAGCTCAACGCGCTCGTCGGTCCAGGACATGGTTCTTCCCCAATTCGAAAACGGCCAGACGAGCCCCGGACGCCATAGAGCCCGGCCCGCCAAGACGGTCTGATACGTGTTGGCTCTATCTAGTGCAAGATGTCAGCCGATGGAAGCGCGGCAATGTGCCAGTCATCCCCGCCGCCGTCACAACCTCGGCCCGGGCCAGAGAGTTGACATGGCGCGCCTGCGCCTGCGCCATCAGAACGGCGATCCCCGCCAGTGCCAGCCACCGCGCGCGCCCGCGCCCGAGTGCAGCGGCAGATTGCGGCTGTGCAGTGGCGGGCGGGCTTTGCGGCCTCTGCGCAATTCCTGCTTGCCTTGCGGTCCGCATCCCGGCTAGAAGCCCGCCCATGATCCGGGTCTTCCATTTCGCTTGCCGACGCCGACGCTGACCGCGTCCGCCTGCGCCCCCCTGATCGCGCGCGCCGCGCCGCGCATTCCTCCGAACCGTTGACACCAAGCTGCCGATCCGGCACGTCTTCAACTCTTTTCTTGAAAAGGACCAAACCGATGATCCCGTCCGTCATGCCTACCTACAACCGTGCTCCGCTTTCCTTTGAACAGGGCGAGGGCAGCTGGCTGATCGAGACATCGGGCACACGATATCTCGATCTCGGCGCCGGCGTCGCGGTGAATTCGCTGGGCCACGCCAACCCGGCGCTGGTCGAGGCGCTGACCGAACAGGCCGGCAAACTGTGGCATACATCCAACCTCTACCAGATACCGAACCAGCAGGCGCTGGCCGACATGCTGGTCGAGCACACCTTCGCCGAAACCGTGTTTTTCACCAATTCCGGCACCGAGGCCTGCGAACTGGCGATCAAGATGGCGCGCAAGCATTTCCACGATGCCGGACAGCCCGAAAAGGTCGAGATCATCGGTTTCAACGGCAGCTTCCACGGCCGGTCGGCCGCCGGCATAGCCGCTGCCGGGGGCGACAAGCTGACCAAAGGCTTCGGGCCGCTTCTGCCCGGCTTCACCCATCTGGAGCTTGGCGACATGGACGCCCTCAGCGCCGCCATCTGCGACAGGACGGCGGCGATCATCGTCGAGCCGGTCCAGGGCGAGGGCGGTATCATCCCCGTCGCCGACCAGGTGCTGCGCGACATGCGGGCGCTCTGCGACGAGCACGGCGCGCTCCTGATCCTCGACGAGGTGCAATGCGGCATGGGCCGGACGGGGCGGCTCTTTGCCCATGAATGGGCCGGGATCGCGCCCGACATCATGATGGTCGCCAAGGGCATCGGAGGCGGCTTTCCTCTGGGTGCGTTGCTGGCAACCGAAAAAGCCGCCAGCGGCATGGTCTCGGGCAGCCATGGGTCGACCTATGGCGGTAATCCGCTGGGCTGCGCGGTGGGGCTGAAAGTGATGCAGATCGTCACCGACCCGGCCTTTCTGGACGAGGTGAACCGCAAGGCGGGGCTCTTGCGGCAAAAACTCGAGGGGCTGGTAGCCGGCCATCCGGAAGTGTTCGAAAATGTGCGCGGCTCGGGGCTGATGCTGGGGCTGGTCTGCAAGGCGCCCAATCTGGATGTCGTGCAGGCGGGTTATGACGCCAATGTCCTGACCGTTCCCGCCGCCGGCAATGCCATCCGCCTGCTACCGCCGCTCACCATCAGCGACGAAGATATCGCCGAGGCGCTCACCCGGCTGGAAACCGCCGCCACCGCCATCGAAACTGCGGTGAAATAACCCCCGGGGGGGGTTCTTCTCTTTGCAAAATACCTCGGGGGGTGCGGGGGGCTGGCCCCCCGCTTCCCCGGCTGACAAAGGCACTGATCCATGAAGCATTTCCTCGACATCCACAAGACCGACCCCGCCGACCTGCGCGGCATGATTGACCACGCCATCGCCATGAAGACAGCCCGCAAGGGTCTCCCCAAAGGCACGCCCGACGACGACCAGCCGCTATCGGGCCACATGGTGGCGCTGATCTTCGAAAAACCCTCGACCCGGACCCGTGTGTCCTTCGACGTGGGCGTGCGCCAGATGGGCGGCCAGACGCTGGTGCTGTCGGGCAGCGAGATGCAGCTGGGACATGGCGAGACCATCGCCGACACCGCCCGGGTGCTTTCGCGCTATGTCGACCTGATCATGATGCGCACCTTCGAAGAGGACACCATTCTGGAGATGGCCGAACACGCCACCGTGCCGGTGATCAACGGGCTGACCAACCGCACCCATCCCTGCCAGATCATGGCCGACGTCATGACCTTCGAAGAGCATCGCGGCCCGATCACCGGCAAAAAGGTGGTCTGGTCAGGCGACGGCAACAACGTCTTTGCCAGTTTTGCACATGCCGCCAGGCAATTCGACTTCGACCTTGTCTTCACAGGCCCCGAAACGCTCGATCCCGAACCGGCGCTGGACGGGCTCTACCGCACACAGCGCAACCCGCAGGCGGCCGTCAAGGGCGCCGATCTGGTGGTTACCGACACTTGGGTTTCGATGCACGACCCGCAAAGCGCCCGCGAACGCCGCCACAACCAGTTGCGCGGCTATCAGGTGAATGGCGACCTGATGGGCCATGCCAATCCCGACGGGCTGTTCATGCACTGCCTGCCGGCGCATCGCGACGAAGAGGCCACCTCGGCGGTGATGGACGGGCCGCATTCGGTAGTTTTCGACGAGGCAGAAAACCGGCTGCACGCCCAGAAAGCCATCATGCGCTGGTGTCTCGGCGTCTGACCCACCGGGATCACGCCCTCCGAACATGCGCGCGCCCCTGCCCGCGCCCGCAGCACCGCCGACGCGCGATGGTGAATGTTGCCGGCAGGTCGAAACGGCGCCAAACAGCTTTTCCGATAATCTTTCACCAGATCCAGCGGGGCAGGATTGCCCCGCAAACTCTCTTCGAGGGTTCGGCTCCTCCGGTTCCATTGCCCATCCGGCACCAGGCCGGAGCCGAGCCTGCGTTTGCGCTCCCGGAAATCGTGACCTAGTTCCCACCCAGCAGGTCCATCAGCCCATCGCGCACCCGGTCCTCCAGTTCTTCCTTCAGCGCATCCCCGGCCTCTTCCAGCGTCTCGACCTCGACCCCCAGTTCCTCTTTCAGCTTGTCCTTGACCACCTCTTCGGCCCTGTCGCGCAGTTCCTCTACATCGTCCGCCAGCTCCTGTTCGGCCAGCGCCTGCAGATCGAGGCGGAATTTCGGGTCGCTCCACGGCCCGGTGATCATCAACGGCACCCGCAGCCCGCCATTGGTCTGCCCCTCCAGCAGCGCCGCGGTGACGCGGTAGTCCAGGTCTTGCGCCCCGATGCCCACCCTGCCCTTGCCGTCGGCATTCAACAGCGGCGCCGTCATGCGCAGGTCGTCATTGCGCAGCACGCCCTGATCCACTTTGAACGTGCCGCTGATGCTCTCGAAGATCGTCTTGGCCCCCTCTCCGATATGGGACGTGTCGAGATTGCGCAGCATGCCAGCCAGGTCGAGCCCGCGCAGTTCTCCCTGGCCGAGGTTCAACGCCCCCTCGCCCGACAGGCTCGACATCAGGGCCGCCATGTCGTTGCCCACGGCCAGCAGGCTTACCGACAGATCGCCGGTGGCCAGCAGGCGGTCATAATCGGCCATGTCCGTCAAGAACGGCTGCAACGCAAAGCCGGTGCCTGTCAGGTTGGCCCGGGCCGACAGCCCGCCGCGGCTGTTGACCACGAAAGACCCCGCAAAGCTGCCGTCATAGGCCGCAAGTTCACTGATTTCGGTCACCGCCCGACCGTTGTCGAGCTTGGTCAGGATCACCGTCTTGCCAAGCTTGGCGATGCCGAGGTCGATGGATGACGCCGCCAGCGCGATCTGGGCATCCAGCGATTGCAGCGCGCTGGCGTCGATCCGGTCGCGCGGCCAACCCGTGGGCCCGGCATCGGCGGGCGGATCGGGCGTTTCGCCGCCCGTCAGGGCAGAAAAGTCCAGGCCCGCCGCGGCCAGTTGCGCCGTGACCCGCGGCTTGTCGGCCAGCGTGATGTCGACCGAACCGGTCAGGGTGTTGTGGTCCAGCCGGATGGTGCCGTCTCGCAGGGTGACACCGCCGGCTTCGGTGAACGTCACCACGCCCTTCAGGCCCATGGACTGGCCCAGCCCATGGGGCAGGTCGGGTGCGGCCAGCCCCGCAAGGCCGAAAACCGCACCGGGATCGCCGAGGTCCGCGTCAAGCTGCCCGCCCACGGCCAGCGGCGACAGGCCGACGCGCCCGTCAAAGCCGATCGAAGAACCCCCGGCGCTGAAATCCAGCGTGACCGGCACCGCGCCGCTGCTGAGGAATTCCGCGAACCGGGCAACGCTCGCCTCCAGTTCAAAGGCACTGCCCGCCATGGCGGCGGACATTTCCAGTTTCGCCTCGCCGGCCACGTCCGGCAGGCGGATGGTGGCGTCGACATCGGTCAGATCGGTGCGGCTGCCCCGGCCGTGGTCGATGAAACTCAGCCGCCCGCCGCGCAGTACGGCGCGATCCAGCGCGAAGGCAGGCAACCCACCGGAACTGCCGCCTGTGGTCGGCTCCGACCCGCTGCCCATCTCCCAGTTGCCGCGCCCGTCGGCGGCAAGCTCCAGCACCAGGCGGGGTGATACGATATCGACGCGGTTGATATGAATGCTGCCGCCCAGCAGCGCCATGATATCGACCCCCACCGACAGATCCTCTGCCTGCAGCAGCGGCGCGGCGCTGCCCCAGCTTGCATTGGCCACCGTCACCGGCCCGGTGCTGACACCCAGTTCGGGCCAGAGCGAGGGACGCGGGTCGCCCTGCAGGGTCATCGCCCGGCCGGTCGCAGCCTCAAACTGGTCGGTGAGCAATTTGGCGATCTTTTCGGATGGCAGCAGGAACAACGCCGCCAGCGCGGCCACCGCCAACACCAACAACCCGAAGAAAATCCTGATCAGCCATCTCATCGCGCATCACTCCGCTAACCGCTTGCCTGGGGTCCACGATACGCAGCCGCCGCCCGGCTAACAAGCCGGACGGCGGCAATCGTTTTGTTTTTTCGCGTTCGGTTCAGAACCTGCGGGTCCAGCCTACACTGGCGCTGAGCTGGTGCATGTTCAGCTCTATATTGCTGCCCGGCGTCGCCCCGAGCGGTGTAACTTCAAGACCGCTGACCGTGCTGGGCAGCACGTAACCGACCGAGAAATCCAGCGAGTCGCGTTGGTTCATCGTCCAGGTGCCGCCGGCAGAGATGTGGTGCTGCACGATACCGGGGGCCAAGATGTTCAACGTCACGTCGTCCGATCCAACCGGATTGGTCGAATAGGTATAGCCCGCGCGCCAGGTCATCGTATCGTTCTGCCGCCATTCGGCGGCGATCTTGAACACGTCGACATCCTCCCAGCCGAACCCTGGGCCGCCGGCAGAGCCCAGCAGCCCCGCGCCGAATGGATTGGCGATCGACGGGATGTCGCTGTAAAAGATCTTTTGGTAGTCGGCCATCAGCGTCAGGCCGGGCTGCGCCTGCCAGGCCAGGCCCACCGTCACAGAAGCGGGGATGTCGAAATCGCCACCGTCAGCGAAGAGCCCCGCATAGTTGGAGAACTCCGACATATCCATCTTGGTCTGTCCGGCGACGCCAAAGCGCAAGGTCGGCGACAACTCTACCTCGATCCCGGCCCGCACACCGAAACCATAGGACATGTCATAGCTGTTATCCGTCAGGTTGGCGGGGTCGGCCGAAAGAGCGGCGAAAGCGCCAAGCCCGGTTGCCTCGAACCGCTGCACCGCAACCGTGGGCGAGATACCGAAGCTGAAAGCGCCAACCTTCTTGGCATAAGTGGCAGACAGGAACATCTGCATCAGGTCCACACCGGCCTGGCCGCCGCAGAACACCGACCCGCAACCTGCCAGCCCGGTGCGGTAGGTCGTGTTCATACCGCCATTGCCATACATGGCAAAGTTCAGCACGGCGCCGTTCTGCAGCGCGCGGTTATAGGCAAAGTTGGGAACGAAGAACAGGTTCTCGTCGCTGTCGACCGTGCCCGTAGGCACAAAGCCGGTGCCAGTGCCGGTATAGCCCCGCGACGGAGAGAAAAGTTCCAGCCCGAATTGCAACTGGGTCCCCACCCCGGCGACACCGGCCGGGTTGATTGCCGTCGACATGGCCTCAAATCCGCGCGCCACCCCGGCGCCGCCGAGCGAGCGTTGCGCCGGGCTGTAGCCCAGCGCGAAATAGCCCTCGGTCGCCTGTGTGGGAAGCGCCGCAAGGGCGGCGGTTCCGGCAATCAGCGCTGTTGCCGCCGAGCGTCTGGTGTTTCCAAGCAATGTCATATCCTCTCCCTTGTCGTTTTCTGACTGCGGTTCCGGCAAAATCGCGCGACCAGGAACATGCGCCGCCATTCTTCCTTATTATTATGATGTTCACATATGCAGATTATGTGATTCCAGTAAACTGGCGCAAAGCGCGGGCGAACCCGCCTGTTGCGCGTCTGCCATTCCCCTTGCGCGGCAAACGCCCTATAGCCCCGGCATGAGCCAGAACCCGCCCGACCTGCGCCCCGACATCGCGTCCGCCCATCTTGGTGAATCCCACCGTGACGGCCAGCCGACCATCGGCATGGTCAGCCTGGGCTGCCCCAAGGCTCTGGTCGACAGCGAACGCATCCTGACGCGGCTGCGCGCCGAGGGCTATGGCATCTCGCCCGACTATCAGGGCGCCGATGCGGTGGTGGTCAACACTTGCGGCTTTCTCGACAGCGCCAAGATGGAAAGCCTCGAGGCCATCGGCGAGGCGTTGCGTGAAAACGGCCGTGTGATCGTCACCGGCTGCCTGGGCGCCGAGCCCGGGTACATCACCCAAGCGCATCCCAGGGTGCTGGCCGTCACCGGCCCGCAGCAATACGAGCAGGTGCTGGACGCGGTGCATGCCGCCGTACCGCCCGACCCCGACCCATTCACCGACCTGCTGCCTGCCAGCGGCGTGAAACTGACGCCGCGGCATTACAGCTATCTGAAGATATCCGAGGGCTGCAATCACCACTGCAAATTCTGCATCATCCCCGACATGCGCGGGCGCCTGGTCAGCCGCCCGGCCCATGCGGTGCTGCGCGAGGCCGAACGGCTGGTCAAGGCGGGGGTAAGGGAATTGCTGGTGATCAGCCAGGACACCAGCGCATACGGCATCGACATCAGGCACGCCGAAGACCACGGCCACCGCGCCCATATCACCGATCTGGCCCGTGATCTGGGGCAGCTTGGCGCCTGGGTGCGGCTGCATTACGTCTATCCCTACCCGCATGTGCGCCAGTTGGTGCCGCTGATGGGCGAGACGGCGGAAAACGGCGGGCGGGTGCTGCCCTATCTCGACATCCCTTTCCAGCACGCGCATCCGGATGTGCTGAGACGCATGGCCCGGCCCGCGGCATCCGCCAGGACCCTCGACGAGATCGCCGCCTGGCGCCGCGACTGCCCCGGCCTGACGCTGCGATCGACCTTCATCGTGGGCTATCCCGGCGAGACCGAGGCCGAATTCCAGTACCTGCTCGACTGGCTCGACGCGGCACAGCTCGACCGGGTCGGGTGCTTTCAGTACGAAAACGTCGCCGGGGCGCAGTCGAACGCGCTGCCGGATCATGTGCCCGATGCCGTCAGGCAGGACCGCTGGCAGCGGTTCATGCAAAAGGCGCAGGCGATATCCGAGACCAGGCTGGCGGCCAAGGTCGGCCAGCGCATGCAGGTGATCGTCGATCAGGTCGATGACGACGCGGCGGTCTGCCGGACCATGGCCGACGCGCCAGAGATCGACGGCAATCTCTTCATCGACGAAGGATTCGAGCCACTGAGCCCCGGCGATATCGTTTCGGTAGCGGTCGACGAGGCCGGGGAATACGATCTGTGGGGCCGGCTGGTCTGAAGCCAGTCGCCCGGATCGGGGTCACGGGCGCCAGTACTCCGAAGGGCAGGATTTTCTGGAAAACCATGTTTTTTCAAAACCTTCGGGAAGATTTCGTTGCCTGTCTCATGGACCGGGATGAATAGGAAAGATGGCGGCGCACCCTAGCCGATCAGCACGATCAGCCAGACCGCGCCCGCCGCGATAGCGGTCAGCGCCACCGCGGCGCTGGCCACGTCCTTGGCCTTTTTCGACAACGGATGATCAAGCCGCGAAATCCGGTTCACCGCCTCTTCCACCGCGGTGTTCATCAGCTCGGCGGCCAGGATCAGCAGCCCGAACCCGATCACCAGCGCCCGTTCCGCGGCCGAAAGGTCCAGCACCAGCGCCAGCCCCGCCGACAGCACGTTGGCCAGCGTCCATTGCCGCAGGGTCTTTTCGCTGGCCCAGGCCGCCTGCCAGCCCTGCAGCGACCACACCACGGTCATCTTCAGCCGGTGTGCCTCGGATTTCAGAGTTTCCATCATGCGCGCGCCCTCCCCGGTGCCCCGGGAAAGGCTAGCGTGATTTTCGCAATTATTGAAACACGATCCGTCGCGGGGCGATCCGGATCCCCGGCATCAGGCAGAACACCGGCGGGTCTGGCGCTATTGCAGGTCGGCCATGGTGCGGCGGACGGTCTCGATCCGCTCTGCGTCCTGGGGATGCGCGGCGCGGAACCCGGTGCCGGCCTCGGCGGCGCGGCGGAAAAACTCGGCGCCCTCTACCGGGTCGAAGCCTGCGCGATAGGCTATCACCGCACCCAGCGCGTCGGCCTCCAGTTCCGATCCGCCGGTATAGCGGCAGGTCCCCGGATCCTCGGCGATCGATTTCGCGGTGCAGGCCGGCGGCGCAACGACACCGGAACCTTTGGTCGACAGGGTGCCGGGCGGCACCGCAGCGGGTTTGATCAGCGGATCAGGGCTGTGGCCGGCGATGTGATGCGCCGCCTCATGCCCCAGGACAAAGGCCAGTTCCTGGCGATTGCGCGCCTCGCCGATCAGCGCCACGGTGAACACGATGATCGGGCGTCCGGCGGGGTCGCTGGTCTGGTATACGTTCGGCGCCAGACCGGGACGGCTGTCTACCACGATCTGGAAATCGCAGGTTGGTCCGGCCTCGGCGGCCTCAGCCCGGCAGACACGTTCGGCCACCGGCTCGACCAGATCGACGACAGACAGGAAATTCTCGGCCGCAACCTCGGGCGAGGGCAAGCCGGCGCGCAGCATCTCTCCGTCCCCGGAGGGAGGCGTCGGCAGCATCGAACATGCCGATAGGGCCAGAAAACTTGTCAGCAGTAGGGCTCGCATCAGTCCGGTCGTCCCCGCGATTTGAAGCCCAGTTTACCACTATTCTGCGCAACGGCCAGTCAAAATCGCGTTAGCTGTTGAAACCGCGGGATTTCTGCGAGAACCCCCGATCTGCGCAGATCGACCTGAACGCGAATCATGCAGCAACGCCTCTCTCGGGCATGGCCCGGCGCTGGCCCGGTTCGCGGTGGCGCAAGACAAAACCCGTGGGTTTGGGCGTTCTGGCAAAGCTGAGACCCTCCTCACCCCCTTGAGATTCGACCGGTGGGGGTCTCTGCCCAATCCCGGGCGCAGCCGCCATTGGCCGGCTCGACATGGTGATGGCGGCGGTGGATGGCGGGATGACGCTGCCCACCGGAACCATGGTGCGGATCATGAAACGGCTGAAATCCTCGGTGGCGATCCCGATGCACTGATTCGGGCCATTGCCGCTGGACCGGTTCATCCCGGGCATGCCGGACGAGTTGGCCACCATGCGCAACGGCGCGCCTTCGATTGAAATGTGGCTGCGCGGCATGCCGCGGCGGCCCACGGTTCTGGTGCCGGAACCGCTGCCCGGGCCGGCTTTCGACGAAATGCCGCTCATCGGGCCCTTCGGGTCCCTCCCCGCCGACCGCCGCGAGGAGGGACCCGAAGGGCCCGATGAGCGCTTGCGCCTGAATTGCGCGCGTGCTTCTCCTTGATCCCATGCTGAACCCCGTCACCCAAACCTTTGCCGATCACCTGCGCGCCCGGCTTCCCACCGCCGCGTTCCGCGACATCACGCCCAACTACCTGCAAGAGCCGCGCGGCATCCTGCATGGCCAGGCCGGGCTGGTGGTGGCGCCGGGCGACACCGCCGAGACCGCCTCTGTCATCGCCGCCGCCGCAGACGCGCGGGTGCCGGTGGTGCCCTATGCCGGCGGCACCGGTCTGGTGGGCGGGCAGATCATGCCCGACGGGTCGTTGCCGCTGGTACTGTCGATGGAGCGGATGACGGCGATCCGCGCGCTCCATCCGACCGAGAACGTGATCGTCGCCGAGGCCGGTGCGGTCCTCGCCACGGTGCAGCAGGCCGCCGAGGATGCCGACCGGCTTTTCCCGCTGTCGCTGGCCAGCGAGGGCTCGGCCCGGATCGGCGGACTTCTGGGCACCAATGCCGGCGGCGTCAACGTGCTGCGCTACGGCAATATGCGCGACCTGACGCTGGGGCTCGAGGCGGTGCTGCCCGATGGCTCCGTCTGGCACGGGCTGCGGCGGCTCAGGAAGGACAACACCGGCTATGACCTGCGCAACCTGCTGATCGGCGCCGAGGGCACGCTGGGGGTGGTCACCGCCGCGGCGCTGCGGCTATTGCCGCGCCCCGCCAGGACCGGCACGGCGCTGCTGGTGGTGCCCGACCCGCGGGCGGCGCTGAACCTGCTGAACGCCAGCCTTCACCAGATCGGCGACGGGGTTTCGGCCTTCGAACTGATCGCCGGGCAGAGTTTGCACTTTTTGGCCGAAACTATGCCACAAATCCGCCTTCCTTTTGCGCAACCGCCAGACTGGCTGGTGCTGATCGATCTCGGCCTTGCAGCGGATCAGGATCCGCAAAGGAAACTGGAGACTCTCTTTGCAGAAACGCACGATGCCGGGCTGGTCAGCGACGGGCTGATTGCGCAATCGCAAACCCAGCGGCAGGAGTTCTGGACCATGCGCGAATCGATCCCAGAGGCGAACCGGCGCATCGGTTCGATCTCGAGCCACGACATATCTCTGCCGCTGAGCCTGATCCCCGATTTCATCCGGCTGTGCGCCGAGACGCTGGCCCGCCTGGGCGACTACCGCACCAACTGCTTCGGTCATCTGGGCGACGGCAATCTGCATTACAATGTCTACCCCCTGCCCGGCCAGACCCGGGCCGAACGCCTGCCCGAGAAGCCGGCGGTGATACGCGCGGTCCATGATCTGGTGACGGCGATGGAGGGCTCTATCAGCGCCGAACACGGGATCGGGCGGATCAAGGCGGCAGATCTGGTGCGCTATGGCGATCCGGCCAAGCTGGCTGCGATGCGGGCGATCAAGGCCGCGCTCGACCCGGTGGGCATCATGAACCCCGGCGCCGTTCTGACCCCCGACGCGCCGTGAGCCTGCAGACATTCAACTGGCTTATCCTTTGCTGGGCACTGCTGGCGGTGGCGCTGGTGCCGGTGCAACTGTGGCTGACCCCGGGCTACGGACGGCACGCCAGCGGCAAATGGGGCCCCGGCATTGATAACCGGCTGGGCTGGATCGTGATGGAGATCGTGTCTCCCGTGGCGCTGCTTGCGCCATTCGCGGCCGGTGGCGCGGTCAGCGCGCCGGTGGCGGTGTTCCTGGGTCTTTGGCTGGCGCATTACCTGCAGCGCTCGGTGATCTACCCGCTGACCATGCGCACCCGCGGCAAAAAGATCCCACTGGTCATCGTGGCAAGTGCCATCCTGTTCAACACCGCAAACGGCTGGGCCAACGGCTATTACCTGGCGCAGGGCTGGGGCGGATACGGGGGCCAATGGCTGGCCGACCCACGGTTCTGGATCGGGCTGGCGGTATTTGCCCTCGGAGCCACGATCAACATCCGCGCCGACCGGCGGCTGGTGGCGCTGCGCGACCACGGCGAACCGCAGACCTACGTGATCCCGAAGGGCGGCCTGTTCCGCTGGGTCAGCTGCCCCAACCATCTGGGCGAGATCGTCGAGTGGACCGGCTTTGCCATCGCCTGCTGGAACCTGCCAGCGCTGGCCTTCGCGGTCTGGACCGCGGCCAATCTCGCCCCCCGCGCCATCGCGCATCACCGCTGGTACCGCCAGACATTCCCCGACTACCCGTCGGAGCGCAAGGCGTTGATTCCGTTTCTACTATGACGCGCCGGGAACTGGTCGGCGGTGACCTCCGGTCGCCCCCGCAGGGGCCGGTTCAAGCCGCTTGCCAATTGGCCGACCGGGGGCCGACCCGGCGTCACAACCCCTCGAAGGCGCAAAGGGCGTGCACGTCCATGCCCATCTGTTCCAGCTTGCGGCGCCCGCCCAGGTCCGGCAGGTCGATGATCACGGCGCAGCCGACAATCTCGGCGCCCAGACGTTCCAGCAGCTTGATGCCGGCCTCGGCGGTGCCGCCGGTGGCCAGCAGGTCGTCGACGATCAGCACGGTCTCTCCGGCGGCGATGGCGTCGTCGTGGATCTCGACGATCGCCTCGCCGTATTCCAGTGTGTATTCCTCGCTGATCGTGGTGCCGGGCAGCTTGCCCTTCTTGCGGATCGGCACGAAGCCGCAGCTCAGCTGGTGCGCAATGGCGCCGCCCAGGATGAAACCGCGCGCTTCCAGCCCCACAACCTTGTCGATGCGCTGCCCGGTATAGGGGTGCAGCATCTGGTCGATGGCCATGCGAAAACCGCGCGGATCGGCGAATAGGGTGGTGACATCGCGAAACAGGATGCCCTCGTGCGGGAAGTCGACGATGGTGCGGATATAGTCCTTGACGCTGGGCTGCGGTGTCATGGGCTGGGCCTTTCTTACGGGCAGACGGGGGGCGTTGCGGGTTGCGGCGGCGGTTTCGGGGGTGTTCATGCCCAAACCCGGTGGCGCGCGCAAGGGCGCGCTTGGATGCGGGCGCACTGAGGCGAAGATCATCGGTAAGGGTCCTACCCTGTCCGGGTTTGCGCCCGGTTAACCTTGCGTACGGCAGGTCAGCCCCAAAGCGACGGCTTGGCGACCATCAGCCAGAACACCGCCAGCAGCGCCGCGAAGGCGGGCCAGCCCAGCGCGAACCAGATACGGTAGAGCCGCCTTGCCGCCCGGGGCAGTGGGCCGCCATCTGCAAGCACCGCGCCGGAAAGGTCGCGGATGCGGATCTGCAGATGCACCACCGGCGCCCAGCAGACAAAGGCCAGCAGATAAAGCGCATAGGTGGCGATCAGCCAGGGCTCGGTCAAGCTCCAGCCCTGCAGCCAGACCAGCGCCAGCCCGGTAGCGGGCTGCGCAATACCGGCAGGCGTGGTGAACATCCAGTCGGCCAGCACGACGCCGCGGGCGACGTCGTGGATGGTGCCGACATGACCGCTGCGCATCGCCCGGACCATCTGGAAGGCGGTGCCGATGCCGGTGCCAAAAAGTACAGTCGAGGACAGGATATGCAGCCATTTCAGCAACAGATAGGGATCGCTCATCGCTCTCGTTCCAGCACCATATGCACCGCGATCAGCAGCATGACGGCGAGGTTTTTCAGTATCCCGCCCAACGGGTCGAGCCAGAGTGCCGGGGCGATCAGCGTCAGCCCCGCCGTATAGCCGGCCACCAGCCCCAGCTGCAGCCACCCCATCAGCCGCAGCCGCCAGCCGCGCAACAGCGCCAGCCCGATCGCCAGATCGGCCAGCCCGCCAAGCCGCGCCATGGCCAGCAGCGCCAGGTCCGGCAGGCCCGACCCCTGCACCGCCCCAGGCATCGCCTGCAGCGGCGTCAGCAGCCCCAGCGCCGCCGATGCCAGCCAGATCAGCGCCAGCCCCAGCCGCAGTGCCGGGCGCAACAGGTAGAGCCGCGCGTGCCAAAGGTCCTGGGTGCCCGCCGGCCGGTCGAACAGGAAGGCGCTGAAGCCGCGCGGGCGGTGCGCGAAACGGCCCCGCATCGCCTCTGTCGCCGCCTCGGCGCCCAGCGAAAGCTGCCGCACCGCAGTGGCAGAGACCGGACCCAGGCGCAGCGCGTCGCCGATCCGGCCAAACCACAGCGCCAACCCGTAGGGCAGGCGCCGGACGGGTACGGCGCGCAGGCCCAGCCAGCGGCGCAGGGATTGCAGAAATTCGGCTTGTGTCAACGTCTCGGGGCCGCCGATCTCGACCGGCGCGTCGGGCACCGGCAAAAGCAACGCCTCGACGACGATAGCCGAGAGGTCGTCGGCATGGATCGGGTTGAAGCGTTCCGTGCCGCTGCCCACCACCGGCAACAGCCCCGGCAGGACCGCCATCGCGCGGGCCAGAGACGAACCGCCATAGCTGCCGTCGCCCAGCACCAGCCCCGGGCGCAGGATGGCGATGGCGCGCGCGCTGGTCTGTGCGGCCGTCTCGCCCTGGCGCTTGGTCACCGCAAAGCCGGTGTCTCCCTCGACCCCGATGGCAGAGATCAGCACCCCGCGCGCGCCATCCGGCATCGCCGCATAAACCGCCGCCGGGGCCAGCACATGTACCGCGCGCATCTGCTCGGGCGTTCCGGTCAGCAACCCGGCGGCGTTCACCACGCCGGCGCAATCGCGCATGGCATCCTGCCAGAACTCCGGCTCATGGGTCTCGGCACGTGCCAGATCGGCGCAGAAACACTCGAACCCCAGCGCCTGCAGCCGCGTCACGTCACGGGCGGATGCGATCACATGATGGCCCGCCCGCCGCAGCGCCAGGCCGATATGCAGCCCGATGAACCCGCCGGCGCCAAGCACGAGCACCCGGGCACCCGCAGGCAGGATCATGCCAGGATCCGGCCCGCCACCGTGTCAAGCTTCGCGATCATCGCCGGGTCGCGGCTGTCAGGCGCGGTCAGCACCGCGTATTCCAGCGCCCGGTCGCACAGATCCGGGCAAGGTTCCCGACCCGTCCCCAGCAGCCCCGGCAGCCGCGCCACCAGCGCCCGGGCCTTGTCGGCGTTGCCGGTCAGCGTGGCGATGATGTCGGACACATCGACGGCGCCGTGGTCGGGATGCCAGCTGTCATAGTCGGTAATCATGGCCACCGAGGCGTAACAAAGCTCTGCCTCGCGGGCCAGCTTGGCCTCGGGCATGTTGGTCATGCCGATCACGTCGCAGCCCCATTGTTCCCGGTACATCTTCGATTCCGCCAACGAAGAAAACTGCGGGCCCTCCATCGCCAGATAGGTGCCGCCGTCATGCACGGTGATGCCTTCGGCCCGGGCCGCACCCAGACAAGCCGCCGAAAGCCGCGGGCAGGTCGGGTGCGCAACGCTGACATGGGCGACGAAACCTGTCCCGAAAAAGCTCTTTTCGCGCGCGAAGGTGCGGTCGATGAACTGGTTGACCACGACAAAATCACCCGGCGCCATTTCCTCGCGGAAAGAGCCGCAGGCCGAGACGCTGATCACATCCGTCACCCCCAGCCGCTTCAGCGCGTCTATGTTGGCGCGGTAGGGCACGGTAGTGGGGCTGTGCACATGGCCGCGGCCATGGCGTGGCAGAAATGCCATCTTCACCCCGCCCAGCGTGCCGGTCAGGATCTGGTCGCTGGGCGTACCCCAGGGGCTGTCGACCGTTTGCCATCCGGCGTCCTGCAATCCCTCGATTTCGTACACGCCGCTGCCGCCGATCACTCCTATCATCGTTTCCGCCATCTCTGCCGTCCCCTGAATGCCTATGTCGTCCGCCCCCCGTGATACGCACACGCGGGCAAATTGCAATCGATGACCTGCGCGCATGATGGCTGGGCACCGGGGCCGAGTGATTTCGGCGGATGTTTGCGCTGATGCTGCGGGCGCAAGACCGGATACTCCCCCGATTGCCGCGCACCGACAGACCGCCCGCCCACGCAACATGCGCTGCCCGCCCTATTCGGCGACACGCCCCGCCCGGGCCAGCCCCGCACCGGGGTGCTGTCGGGCCTGACCGTGGCGCTGGCGCCCGAGATCAGAAAGAGCGGAACTGCAACCGGGCCCGGATCGCCTCGACGAAATAGCCGCGCTTGACCAGCGCCGCGGCAAACTCACCGACCATCCAGCCCTCAACGCCCAGGCCATGCACCACGGCAAAAGCCTCGAATGCCTTGGCAGGCTGGCGTTTCAGGGCCAGTACCTTGGACCTGTAAAAATGCAAGAGCGCCCAGTCGGGTGCGGCTTTCAGCGCAGTTTCGATATGGCGCATAGCCTGGCCGGTCCGGCCCTGCTCGATCAGGATATAGGCCATCAGACGGTGGTCATATTGATCGCCTTCGCCCGCGTCGAACCCGACTTGCAGCACCCGCTTGGCGCCGCGCCAATCCTGTTCGTCGGCCATTAGCGAGGCACGCCAATAGCGCAGGTATCCGTTGGAGGTGAAATTCTCGCGCTCTGCAAGCTTCTCGAGCAGGTCCAACGCAGTTTGACGCTCTCCCAACTCGGCCAACGCTCGGGCTTTGCGGACAAAACCATCGGCATAGTCGGGCTCCAATGCGATCACCCGCTCGGCGTCTCGTATCGATTGCCTGTAGCGTTCGAGATTGAACATGATTTGCGACCGCAGATCCAGACCCCAGAAGTCGTCGGATTCAATCTGCAGGGCGCGGTTCACGTCGCCAAGCGCCAGTTCCGGCGCGGAATAGAGCCGCGCCTTGGCCAATCCGAACAGCGCGTTCGCATCTTCGGGGTGGATACCCAATGCCGTGGTGAAAGCCTCGATCGCCTCTTCCTCGCGGTTGAGATCGATCAGCTGCCAGCCCTTTTCCCGCACCGCCCAGCTGTATTCCGGGTCAATGGCAATCGCGGCGTCGAGCATTTCGACCAGGTCGTCGAAGCCGATCTCACCGGCCTTGTACATCGCCTTGGCGCGCCCGCCGACGACCTCGGCCGAAACTCCCGTTCTTGCGGCACGGTCAAAATGCCGTGCCGCGGCGGCGGGATCGTCGGCTAGCAACAACCAGCCCAGCCCCAGATGACCGGCGGTCGCATCGGGGCTCTGCCGCAGGATGGTCTCGTATTCGACGCGCGCCCTTTCGGTCTCTCCCAGAGCGTTGAAGGCATCGCCAAGCGATTTGCGCATTTGCCGGATCTGCCTGGGGCTGGCGCCGGGCGCCTCGGCAAGCGCCCGGCTGCAGATCTCGACGATCCGCTCATCGGTATCGCGGTAGTTGATGCAGATAATCGCCAGGCTTGATTCGCTGTCGGAAATCAGAGGCTTGGCGCTGGCTGTGGTGGCCATGGCGACAAGGAGGGGAAACAGAAAGGTGGGTCGCATTCACATAGGTCCGGTAATCGAAATAGGGCCGCGGGATCTGTGGCTCGGTCGGTAGAGACTAAAGCGATCACGCATAACTGAAAAGTCCCGATTGCCCAAGCCGCGCCCGGGGGCGTGGATCTCGGCGCGTCGAAACGCCCTTCCGGCAGGCTATCGTCTTGCAAGTGCACTCAGCTGACCTGGCCCGGAACCACGTTGTTGGCCTGTCCCTCGATCCGCACGATCTGCGTCAGGCGGCATTGCGGCGACAAAGGGCGGCAGCCGGTCACAGCAGCCCGCGTTCCTCCAGCACCTTGCGCGCCACCCGAAAGCACTCCAGCGATTGCGGCACGCCGCAATAGATGCCGACCACGTGGATGATGGCCCGGATCTCTTCTTTGCTGACGCCATTGTTCAGCGCGCCGTTCAGGTGGATTTCCCATTCGTGCATCTTGCCCAGCGCGCCGATCATCGAAAGGTTCATCATGCTGCGGGTCTTGGCGTCGATCACCTCGTCACCCCAGCCGAACCCCCAGCACCAGGCGGTCATCGCCTCTTGGAATGGCCGGGTGAACTCATCCGCCGCCGCCAGGTTCCTTTCCACATACTCAGCCCCCAGCGTGCTCTTGCGCCGGGCCAGCCCCTTTTCGAACAAATCCTCGTCAAACAGGCTCATGCCCTCATCCTTTTCCCGGTTTTCATGCCCCCCAGCACCCGGCGCAGCGACGCCTCGATCTGCCCCCCGCACCAGGTATCGCCAAGGGCCGCATCCGTGCGTGCCCGCAGGGCGGCAACCGGCGGCCGACCGGCCATCCGGGTCGACAGCGCCGCCACCGCCGGAGCATGCCGGGCCAGCATCGGCTGCAATACCGGCAGCTTGCTGGTCATGGTGAACCACAGACAACCCGTCACCAGATCGGCCAGCCCCGGCGCATCGCCGCCCAGCAGAAACCCCGTCTGCCGGCTCAGCCCGTGCCGCCGCCCGGTCTCTTCGAAGATCTGCATCCAGCGCGGCAGCCGGTCGGCGGCGAACCCGTCCCAAGCCACCTGCGTCCACATCGAGCGCCCGCCATACCGCGTCATCTCGTCGAGCACGTCATTGGCATCGGCGATCACCTTGCCGGTCAATGCCGCCCGGGCCGGATCGTCGGGCATCGCCCCGTGTTTTTGCCCCAGATAGGTCAGTATCGCCGGCATCTGCGCCAGCGACAGCCCGGCATCGTGATCGACCAGCAGCGGCGGCGCCATGAAGGGTACCGGCTGATCGGTAACGGACAGGGACTTTAGCCCCAGAACCTCGCCATGCGCCGGCTCGTCCCAATCGGCACCGGCATGGGCGAGTACCCAGCGGATGAACTGACCGCGAAACGGGATCGGGTGGTAGTAGAGCGTGTAGTTCGCCATCAGCGCAACCTGATCGCCACGTTCTTGGTCTGCACATAGTTCATCAGCGCCTCGCAGCCCTTCTCGCGGCCATAGCCCGACTTGCCGTAGCCGCCAAACGGCGTCTCGACCCCGCCGGCGAACCACTCGTTGACGAACACCTGACCCGCGCGCAAGCCCCTTGCCGCCCGCGTCGCCCGGTCCAGATCGCGGGTGAAGACGCCCGCCACCAGCCCGTATTGCGTGCCGTTGGCGATGGCGATGGCCTCGGCCTCGTCGCGGAATTTCAGCACGCTGACCACGGGGCCGAATATCTCTTCCTGCGCGATGCGCATCCCCGGCGCGACATCCGCCAGCACCGTCGGCTCCATGAAGAACCCCGGCAGGTTCGGGCTTCGCCCGCCGGTCACCAGCCGCACGCCCGCGGCTTCGGCCTCTGCCACCATGCCGAGCGCACGGTCGCGCTGTTTTTCAGAAATCATCGGCCCCATGTTGGGCCCGAATTCCGCCCGCTCGATGCCCGGCCCGACCGACAGCGACCGCGCCACGCCCGCGATGCGCTCGACCAGTTCGTCATGCACCGCCTCATGCACCACCACACGCGACATGGCCGAACAGATCTGCCCGGCATTGACGAAGATGCCGCGGCGCACATCCATCTCGAACGCCGCCAGATCGGCGTCGTCATGCACGATGGCCGCCGACTTGCCGCCCAGTTCCAGCACGCATGGCACCACAGTCTGCGCCGCGGCGGCGGCGATCTTCTGCCCCGTCGCCACCGAGCCGGTAAACACGATCTGGTTGATATCCGGATGCCCCGCCAGCGCCGCGCCCGCCTGATGCCCCCAGCCGGTCAGGATGTGCAGCGCGCCCCGGGGCAGCCCCACCGCCTCGGCGGCCAGCGCGAAATAGCGCGACGACATCGGCGTCATCTCGGATGATTTCACCACGCAGGCATTGCCGGTGGCCAGCCCGCAGGCGATCGAGCGGGCGGTGATCTCCAGCGGGAAATTCCACGGGATGATCTGCGCCGAGACGCCATAGGGCTCCAGCGCGGTAAAGTCGAGATAACCGGCGCCGAGCGGGATCGAACGCCCCTCCAGCGTCGCCGCCTGATTGCCGTAATACTCGAAATACCGGGCGCAGTTGCTGGCCTCGGTCCTCGCCTCCCACAGGGTCTTGCCCTGCTCGCAGGTCAGCATCTGGGCGATCTCGTCCACCCGCGCCGCGATCCAGCGGCCCATCTCCTGCACCAGACGACCGCGTTCCATGGGGCGCATGTCGGTCAGCACGCCGCTGGTCAGGCAAGCCCGGGCCGAGCCCACGGCCCGGTCGATATCCGCGCCATCCGCCGCCGCCTGTTCGGCCAGCACCTCGCCGCTGCCCGGGTCCTCGACCGTCAGCCGCCCGGCGCCGCCATCGACCCATTCGCCACCGATCCAGTTCTGCCAATAGCTATCCATTTATTCCCCCCAGCCGAATCCGATGCGCGTAGAGGTGATCGTAATGCGGTTTCGCCCCGTGATACACCTGCCTTGCACGCTCTGACGCACCGGATAGTTCCCCATAGCGCCCCCATAGCCGCCTGCCTTCAACGCCAGCCCAGGCGCCTCGAATGACATGCCGCCAGCGGCACAACGGGCAGATTGAAGGGCGCGCACCGTTCCGCGACACCCATCTGTCACGGCAAGGGCCTGGTTTCTTGCCGCCCGTTTCCCGGGCACCATCATCGGGCACCTCGCCTCTTCATCCGCCACAATAGCTGGTCAAACCGATCCTGACCGTAGAACGGCTCTCTCTCATACACCATCAGCGGAACGCCCCAATGACCCGCGGTGTGCAAAGCATGGTCATTGGCTGCCAGTGCCTGTGCCACACTCTCCCAGCCATTACCCGCCAGCACCGCCCCGATCTCCAGCCCCGCCGCCGCCATCGCGCGCGCCAGGTGGTCACCCCGATCCCAGCCGGGGGTGGACCCGTCCCACAGCATCCGCCCCACATGGTCAAGAAACTCCAACCCCCGCCCCGCCCGCACCGCCCCGACAAACAGCCGGTTGAGGCGCTCGTTTCTCGGCTGTTCACCTCGCGCGACCCATAGCGAGCCGGGCTCGAAGGCAATCGGCGAAGGGTCGGGATAGGCGTAGGGCAGACCCAGAAACGCTGCCGTGCGGTTCGTGTCGGTGTCAAAATAGCGCTGCTCCAGCGCTTGGCGTCCGCGATAGCGGTCGGGGATGCGGATCACACCGCCCAGCACCGGGCGGACCGCAACATCGACCCCGCCGCGGCTAAGCCCCAGCAACCGGTCGAGCAGGAAATAGCAGTAGTCGCTTTGCAGCGAGTAAAACACCTCGACCCGCGGGGTCATCCGGCGAACGCTTTCGCCCGGCGCCTGGTCTGGCGCCGTTGGCGCACAGGCGTGGTGTCGGGCGGCGCCGGGGCCGGGGGCAGATTGGCCGGGATATGCGCATAGTCGCCGTATTTGCGCCCCGCCCGGAACATGGCGATCACGTTCTCCGCCCGGCAGCCCGGATGCAGCGAATTTGACGAGGCGAACACATAGCCACCCCCCGGCGCGCCCTGCGCGATGACCTGTCTGGCGGCGGCATCGACCCGCTCTGGCGTGGCGAACACCAGCAGATCGAGGCAGTCCAGATTGCCCCAGACACTCATCCGGCCCCGCAAATAGGCCTTGGTGGTCGCCAGATCCATGCATTGCGGCTGCACCGGGTGAAAGCCATCGTAACCGATTGCGATGAAGTCATCCATCAGCCGCCAGGCCATGCCGTCGGTATGCTTTATCACCTTCAACCCCAGCCCATGGGCGTGCTCAACCAGCTCGCGCTTGTAGGGCACCAGGAACTCCCGGAAATGCTCGTAGGACATCAAGGGAAAATCGTTGCCGCAAAGATCGGCATCGGTCACCACGAACTCGATCCCCGCCTCGGCGGCCAGATCCAGCACCGCCCTGCTCCAGCCCACCGACATGGCCATGGCGTCATGCGCCAGCTTCGGATCGGAACCGAAGGCCACCAGCAGCTTGTCCATGCCGCCGATGTTCAGCCAGGCCTCGGCAAAGGGGCCCTTGACGTTCAGCCCGTGGGCCCGGTCGGGATGGCGCCGGATCACCTCGCGGATGCCATCGAAATCCCGGTCCGACAGAAACGACAGCATATCGTAGCCGGCGATATCCTCGGATGTGCGCACCGCTGGCTCCAGCACCATGGGCTCGCCATGGGTGCTGAGCATGAAATGCCGACCATAGCGGTCGCGCCCGGTCTCGTCGCCGGTCCGGGTGAACCCGGTATCGATCACGTTCTGGGTGCCGTCGACATCCAGCGCCCCGATGATATCGCAATAAAGCTCGGTATAGCCGCCGGTCTCGCTGCCGCGCCGGCTGAGCAGCCCCAGATCGGCGGACCGGATCAGCCCCAGTTCGGCGGCCACGTCATAGACCACGGGCTCATCGAACCAGTCCCACATGGGCACCCGGTCGGGGATGCCAAGCCCCAGCGCCGTCAGAAATCGTTGCTTGGAGTTCATCGCCGCGCTCCGTTCCCAGTTCTGCACAGGGCCAGCTAAACAGCCGCAATCCGGCCAAAACCGCCTGCCAGCGACATCAATGCCGCTCTTGACCTTCGCGCCCAACCGCCCGTTCTGCCCGGCCAGCAAATCCGGCCCCGCGTCCCGCATCGCTGCCAGCGCGCCAAGCCGGACAGGCGCAGAGCCAGGGTGACGGCGTTGCAACACGCGCTCTTGGCGCGTTGAATTACGGCTTGTTCCGCGCATGGGCACGATCACCATCAAACGGCAAAGACCCGAGAACCGGCTGCATCGCGGTATCCGGCAATGGGTCAAGCCCGCCATTTCGGCATCTCCCTGAAATCTGCATCAAGGGCTTGATCGAGGCCTTCGAACGTGAAATCACATGGGCTGCAACCTTAAGGGCGCTGAGCGCGGTCCGCAGATCGGACAACCGTAGCGCTGGCCCGCCCCGTGTTCATTGGTTGCCGCGCGAAAAAGGGGGCCGACAGACAGGAGCCCCTGATGAAAACCATCTTTGAACCCTTCCGCATAAAATCCGTCGAACCGATCCGGGTAACAACGCGCGATGAACGCGTTCGCCTGATCAAAGAGGCGCATTTCAACCCGTTCCAGTTGCATTCCCAGGACGTGATGATCGACCTGCTGACCGACAGCGGCACCGGCGCCATGAGTGCAGCACAATGGTCCGCGGTCATGCGCGGCGACGAAAGCTATGCGGGTTCACCGTCGTTTTTCCGATTTCAGGCCGCAGTGCAAAACCTGATGAATTTCAAACACATCATTCCGACACATCAGGGCCGCGCCGCAGAGGCCATCCTGTTTTCCATCATGGGAGGGCCCGGCCGGCGCATTCCCAACAACACCCATTTCGATACCACCCGTGGCAATATCGAGGCCTCGGGTGCCGAAGGGGCCGACCTTGTGATTGACGAGGGGCTCGATCCGCAATCGCTGCATCCGTTCAAGGGCAACATGGATCTGGGCAAGCTGCGCGCCTATCTTGAAGAGCATGGGGATGCCGTTCCATGCGTAATGCTGACGATCACCAACAACGCGGGCGGCGGTCAGCCGGTAAGCCTGGAGAACATTCGCGCGGTGGCCGCGATGGCCAGGGAATTCGGCAAGCCGTTCATCATCGACGGGTGCCGCTTTGCGGAAAACGCCTGGTTCATCAAGCAACGCGAGACGGGCCAGGGCGAGCGTTCGATCACCGAGATCGTGCGCGATTGTTTTGCGCAAGCCGACGGCATGACGATGAGCGCGAAAAAGGATGCGTTCGGCAATATCGGCGGCTGGCTGGCGCTGAATGACGATGACCTGGCTGAAATCGCACGGGGCCACCTGATCCGCACCGAAGGCTTCCCGACCTATGGCGGCCTGTCGGGCCGTGACCTGGAGGCACTGGCTCAGGGTCTGGTCGAGATCGTGGATGAGGACTATCTGAGATACCGTATCCGCACCAATTCCTACATTGTCGACCGGCTGGACGCGATGGGCATTCCGGTCGTGAAGCCCGCGGGCGGACATGCCGTGTTCATCGATGCACGGGCCTGGTTGCCCCATATCGACCCGCTGTCCTATCCCGGTCTGGCCCTGTCCGTCGCCCTTTATGAACTGGGCGGCATTCGCGCTGTCGAGATCGGAACGGTGATGTTTGGCCGCCAGCCCGACGGAAGCGAGGTGCCCGCGGCGATGGATCTGGTCCGGCTGGCCTTCCCGCGACGGACCTACACGCAATCGCACGCCGATTACATCATCGAGGTCTTTGAGGAACTGGCCGCGATGAAGGATAGCCTGAGAGGTTACCGCATCACCTGGGAGCAGAAATTGATGCGCCATTTCACCTGCAAGTTCGAGCCCCTCGGCTAAGGCGAAACGCCACGGCCGGGCCCTAGCTCACAAATCCACCTTCACGCCGGGCAGGTTCAGCGCGTTCATCAGGTCGCGCAGTTCCTGCCGCGCGGCGACCATCGAGATGTTTAGCTGCTTGACGCCGATATCCATGAGATCCAGCAGCGTCAGCCCGCGAGGGAACAGCTCACGAAAAGTGACGCGCTCGGAAAAGCCGGGCGCGACGCGGAAACCGATGCGCTTGGCCAGTTCATCCAGCGCGTCACCCATCTTTTTCTTGTTGACCATCTGCTGGGCGCCAAGCCGGTTGCGCACCACCACCCAGTCGGCCGGCTTCAGCCCGGCCTGGGCGCGCAACTGACGCGCGCTCCAGACCATCTCGGAATAGACCGAGGGCCCAAGGATCTGGTTGGTCTCGCCCTCGATCCGCGCCAGCAGATCGAAATCGACGAAACTGTCGTTCAGCGGCGTGATCAGCGTGTCGGCCAGCGAATGCGCCACCTGGGAAAGCCGGGTGTGCGAGCCGGGACAGTCGATCAGGATGAAATCGGCGCTGTCCTCCAGCCCGGAAACCGCCAGCGACAGGCGCCGGTCATAGACGTTCTCGCCCGGCTTCAGCAGACGCTTTTCCACCTCGGGCAGCTCGCGAAAATCCGGCGTCGGCAGGTCCAGCCCGTGCTTGGACATGAAGCCCAGCCGGTTCTCCAGATAGCGCGCCAGCGTCTTTTGCCGCAGATCCAGATCGATCACTCCGATGCTGTGACCCATGCGCGCCAGTGCGGTCGCCACATGCATCGACACGGTCGATTTGCCCGCGCCGCCCTTTTCGTTGCCCACGACGATGATATGCGCCATCGTCTGCCCCTTTTTGCCCGTTACGTCAGTTCGTCCTGCCTGTCTGGGCGCACTATATGTTGCGCCGCCGGGTTTGGGAAGCGGGCGAAATCCCTCGCCTCCAATCGTCCCTGACGCTATACCCGGGCCGACAGAGCCGCCAGCCCCACCACGGCCAGCATGGCCGCCGCCATGGCGATGTTGATCGCCCGGTGGGTGCGCTCGGGCAGGTCGAAATGTTCCAGCCAGACCCCCGCGGCCAGCCAGCCCGGATGGATCGGTATCCAGATGACATTCAGGACCAGCAGCTTGACCGCCACCTCGACCCAATAGGCGTCGGGCCCCAGCACGAAACCGGAAAACAGCGTGGTGTTGACCACATAGGCCTTGGGGTTGATCGGCTGCAGCAACAACCCAGCCATCAAGCCCGGCGGGCGCCCGGAAACCGAGAGCCGAGAGCCATAGGTCGCGCCGAAACCGGCCGCCGACATCACCCCCGGGACCGGGAGTGATGATCAACAGCAAAGTGGCGACGACAAAAGTGAGCATCGGCCTTGCCATAGAACGAAAGGCGCCGGGATGTTTGCGGGCAGGTGAACCGGCGGCTACCGGACCATCGGCGCATCCGCGGCCTGCGCCCGCGAATCGGGGTGCAGCGCCTTGTCTCACCGGAACCTGCGCCGCCGGATCCTCCGCTCATTGGACCTCCCCGCGCTCTGGCAAGGGCAAAAGGATCGACACACGGGTGCCACCCTCGGACGAGCGAATACTCAGCCCGCCGCCGGATTGCCGCGCAAAGCCCTCAACCATGGAAAGGCCAAGGCCGGACCCTTCGCCGATCGGTTTGGTAGTGAAAAAGGGCTCGGTCACTCTTTCGATCTGGTCCGGGTCGATGCCGGGGCCGTTATCCTGCACGGCGATCTCGACATAGCGCCCCGGTTTCGGCGCATAGCCGCCCGGCATCGTCGCGACCCCGTCCATCTCTGTCGGGCGCCATTCGACCGAGACCCTGCCGCCGTCCTCCAGCGCATCCCGGGCGTTCACCAGCAGGTTGATCAGCGCCGTGATCAACTGGGCCTGATCCACCTTGATCCTGATGGCCTCGGGCGGCATGGCAAAGACGGTTTCTATGGAACTGGGCAGCAGCCGGTGACTGAGGTTGCGGACCTGTTCGAAAACCGCCCGCAGGCTTTGGGTCTCGATCTGCAGCTGCGATTGCCGGGAATAAGCCAAAAGCTGGCGGATCAGCTCCGCCGCCCGTTCCGCCGATTGCCGGGCCTCGGCAACAAGGTGATCTCTTTCGCCGGGTTCCTCCATCACCCCATAAAGCTCCAGATTTCCCAGAACCGCGGTAAGGATGTTGTTGAAATCATGCGCCACGCCGCCCACCAGCTGCCCTGTGGCCTCCATTTTCTGGGCCTGGATCGAGCGCAGGGCGGCAAGCTCGCGTTCAATGCGCTGCTGGCGGTGGATTTGCACCGTTTGCGCGAAATATCCCACCAGCGCCACGCCGGCC
>JAAELR010000003.1 GCA_024226455.1 Paracoccaceae bacterium | reverse complement strand
CGCGGGGCGTTCGGGCCCTTCGCCGGTGAGCAACAGACGGATGCGATCGTTGTCGTTCATGCCGGCGGCTGCGGAGAACAATGTTGGCAGGCTCTTGTCCGGGTGCAGGCGTCCGGTGACGACGATGGCGATCTGATTGGGGCCGACGCCGAATCGCTCGCGGGCCGCGCTGCGTTGATCCTCGGTGGGCGGTTTGAACTGGTGGATGTCGCAGGCGCTGGGTACCCGTCGGATCAGCTCCTTGCGAACGCCGGTGTCGATCAACTCCTGCTCGATCAAGCCGTTGATTGCGGCGACGAAGCCGGCCTGGTTGATTCGTTTAACGCGCCGTCGGGACCAGGGCAACGCGTTCAACGCGGTCACATCGCCGGTGGGCCCGCTTCCCTGGGTGACTGCCGCGAAGGGCCGACCGGTGATCTGCGAGGTGACCGATGCGAGCACCCCCGCCGTCGGCAGGTGGTAGGCGATCATCGCCTGGAACCGCTTGCGTTTGAGCGCCAGGGCGATGCCTCCCGGGACGGTCCAGGTCAGATCGAGCAACGCCGAGCGCTGGAGCACCGGAATGCGGATGACCTCCACGCCGTCCGGCGTCTTGCGCCGCGGAGCGTTGCGTTCCCGCAGGTGCACGCAGGTCATCATCAGTACCGGAATCTCTTCGGCCACGAAACGCCGGGCCAGCGACGTGGCCAGACCCTCGGTTCCGCCGAGATGATCCAGGAAGGGGACGACGATCGCGACACCCGGTGGCTTGCCGTTCATCACGGGCCCAGTCTAGCGCGATTGGCTGGGTTCTAGCCCCTGCCGCCGTAAATTTCGGGGTATGATCATGGCCAACGGCAGTACCGGTCGGAGGAGTCATGATCCGCACACTGCTTTTGACGATCGCGGTCACGATACTGAGCCTCGGCCAAATCCACGCCCGACCCCCGCGTCCGCATTTCGGGAACCTATGGTTTCCCGCCGGTCCCTATCCTGCCGGGGTCGCGTCTGCAGATTTCAACGGTGACGGCCGTATCGACAT
>JAAELR010000002.1 GCA_024226455.1 Paracoccaceae bacterium | reverse complement strand
CAAGGATCGATCGAGACACATCCGGGGCCTCCTGCTCGAAACGCCGCGCCAGATTGCGCATCAGACGTTCGGCCTTGTCGGCATCGTCCAGTTCCCAGGCCTGTTTCAAAGCTCGCCGCACGGCGGCATGGTGCTTGGGGACATCCCCTAGCGCCACCAATACCGACACCAGCAAAGCCGTTTTTGCACCACCGGCCAGTCGGCTTCCAGACCGTCATTCAATGCCCCGGGACTGCATTACGGCGCAGGACGCCAACGGCGTCAGCCAGTAGCTCTACACCAAACATAGCGCGGCTCAGCCCACCGTTCTGGGCAGCTTGGAGCGCAGGGCTTCCCACACGCGCCGGGCACCCGGTGCCAGCGGTTCATTGCGGCGCCGGATCAGGCACAGGTTGCGGTGGACCACCGGGTGAGCCAGCGGGCGAAACACCAGATCCGGATCCCCCGGACCGGGTGCTGCCAATTCGGGCAGAACGGTCACGCCCAGACGCACCCGCACCATTTCCAGCAAGGTCACCATCACCAGAACCTCTCCCGCCGTGGCGGCCAGAAGGCTGTCAAGCTCGGGCGTGTTGTGCAGGGTGACATGAACCCCGGTATCGGGCGCCAGAATGAACAGTTTCTCGGGGTTCAGATCGTACCACGAGACCAGTTTGCCGCCGGTGGCAAGCTGGTCATCCTTGCGGCATACCAGCCCGAACTGGTCCCGGGTCAGCGGCACGAATTCCAGTTCGGGATAATCGAACCACTGGTTGGCAATACCGAAATCGACCTCTCCGTCACGCACCTGGCGGTGCAGGCCGCGGGCATTGTCGTCACGCAGCACGATATTGATGTCGCCATGGGTTTCACGCAATTGCCTGACCAGGTCAGGCAGCAGCCGGATTGCCACCGACGGCAGGACCGCAATACGAACGGTTCCACTGAGCTGCGAGGCCGACAGGCGCATGGTGGTCATCAGGTGATCGAAATCCTTGACGATGCGCTTTGCTTCGTTCAGAAACCGCTCTCCGTCGCTGGTGATCTGAACCTGACGCGTCGTGCGCCGCAGCAGGCTGACACCCAGCTCGCTTTCCAACTGCCGCATGGTAACGGTCAGCGACGATTGCGACAGCAGCAAACGCTCTGCCGCGCGGGTGAAATTACCCGCCTCGGCGATGGCGATGAACACCCGAAAATGACGCAGGTTGATGGCCGTTTTCCGAGCCATGGGTCCGCCCTGTTATTATTTACTTCTGGCTAATTATACACACCACTTTTGAATTTATCAATTCAACCGCAATCCTGTTTGATGCCCTCGCGCGGCCCCCGGACTGAATCGTTTGCCCTGGCGCCGGCCCAAATCGCCAGATCGGTGGAGACAAAGATGACAGCAACGGAAATGTTTCTCGACCCCGTGCAAAGCACGGCCCCCGCATTGCCCGACGCGCAGACCGTGCTGAGTGTCCGGCACTGGGACGACCGTCTGTTTTCCTTCCGGGTCACTCGTTCGGCCAGCTTTCGCTTTCGTTCGGGCGAGTTCGTGATGATCGGCCTGCCCGGCGACAACGGCAAACCCATCCTGCGGGCCTACTCGATCGCGTCGCCGTTCTGGGACGAGGAACTGGAGTTCTATTCGATCAAGGTCCAGGACGGTCCGCTGACATCGCGATTGCAGAACATCCGGCCCGGCGACCAGGTGATCGTCAAGACAAAGACGACCGGCACCCTGGTGCTTGATGCGCTGCTGCCGGGCAGCCGGCTGTGGATGCTGTCGACCGGAACCGGTGTCGCCCCCTTTGCCAGCCTGATGCGAGAGCCGGAAACCTATGCGAAATTCGATCAGGTCATCCTGACCCAGACCTGCCGCAGGAACAGCGAGCTGGCCTATGGCAGGCACCTGGCCGACACCCTGGCCGACGACCCGCTGGTCGGCGAAGAGGCGGCAGCAAAGTTTCGCCGCTATGCCACGACCACGCGCGAACCCTCCGCCCACATGGGGCGGATTACCGACCTGATCGAAAACGGCAAGGTCTTCGACGATCTCGGCCTGCCGCCTCTCGACCCCGCACTGGACCGGGTGATGATCTGCGGCTCGATGGCGCTGAACCTGGATCTCAAGCGTATCCTCGATGCGCGCGGCTTTACCGAAGGCGCAAACAGCCGCCCCGGCGAGTACGTCATCGAAAAGGCATTTGTCGGGTAGTGGGCGCAGGTATCGTGCGGCGGCTCGGGCGCAAGTCGCGCCGCCCACTGCCGTTACGACCGATAGTGTCGCCCAGACATCGACATCACGCAAATCGTATCGACGCTTTGTCTCTTTGGCGTTACGCTGTCGGCACCCGTGCAGCAAGCCGCCCTCGTCCACGCTCCCGTGGGGCTCTTGTGCGCGGCACAATGAAACCCCGGCAGCAGGGTATCGCATGACAGTTATCACCGGCGCGGTTGTTCAGGCGGCAACAGAGTTATTCAACAAGAAACGCACGTTGGAAAAGCTTGCCGATCTGGTGAGTGATGCAAGCACTAACAATGCGCAACTGATTGTATTTCCGGAAGCATTTGTTGGTGGGTACCCCAAGGGTCTGGATTTTGGCGCAAGACTGGGCATGCGATCCAGTGAGGGGCGCGATGAATTCCGCCGCTATTACGAGAACTCCATTGATGTCCCCGGAGAGGATACCGACAGGATCGGCGAAATGGCTGCTGCGGCCAATGCTCACCTTGTCATCGGTGTCATCGAGCGGGACCAGGGAACGCTCTACTGCACTGCCCTGTTCTTCAGCCCGTCAGGCGAGTTGATCGGCAATCATCGCAAGCTGATGCCAACCGCTCTGGAACGCCTCGTCTGGGGGTTCGGTGACGGCTCTACACTGGCGGCCCCGCAAACCGATATCGGCACGCTTGGGGCTGTCATCTGCTGGGAGAACTACATGCCCCAGTTGAGGCTTGCGATGTATGGCAAAGGAGTTGAGTTCTATTGCGCGCCGACCGTCGACGACCGCGACACATGGCTGCCTTCAATGCAGATGGTGGCCATGGAGGGGCGCTGTTTTGTTCTTTCGGCCTGTCAATTCATGACCCGTGCGGACGGCCCCGAGGATTATCATCCTGTTCAGGGGGACAATCCCGAGACGGTGCTAATTCGTGGCGGCAGCACGATCATTTCCCCGCTTGGCAAAGTGCTCGCCGGCCCGGTCTACGACGAGGAGGCCATTCTTGTCGCCGCGATGGACAAGAACGAGATTATCAGGGGAAAATACGACCTGGATGTGGTCGGGCATTATTCAAGACCGGATGTGTTCCAGCTCAACGTCAACGAGACGGTGCAAAAGGCTGTAGTCGAGAAGGATTAGCGCCCTTCTCTGTGGCAGCGCCAATCAGATAGACACCCGCCAAGTGTGTTTTGCATGAGAAACGCAAGTAATGCTTTGGCTACTGTGCCGCGAGAGTCGGGATTTCGGTTTCGCCTTCTGCAAACATCTCTTGCGACCTTTGCGCAAGCTCCTTGTCGGCGGTCATGGTGATCGCGTCGAACGGGCAGACGTTCAGGCAAAGCTCGCAACCAATGCAGGTTTCGGGTGCGGTCTGGATATGTGTCTGCCCCTCTTTCAACGAGTCGTAAAAACACATGCGGGTGCAGATCTTGCATTTGGGGAACTTGCACTTGTCGTGGTCGATCAGCGTATAGACCGGCTCTACGGCAAACAGCTCCGGCGCGCTCATCAGGGCCTTTCTGGACGCGATCCCGTGGATCGAGGCAACGTCCGCATAGTCGTGATCATCGAGAAACTTCTCCATGCCGGCAATCACCTTGGGCAGCCACTCGATACCCTTCAGCATCAGCACCGACCCGACCTGCATGGTGCGCGCGCCGCTCATGATGAACTCGATGGCATCGCGCCAGTCAAAGATGCCGTTCGAGCCGGAGATGTGGCATCCGACATCGCGGTAGATCTCATTGACCCAGCGCTGGGTGATGTACTTGGCCCACGGCCCGCCAACCCCGGCCGGGCCGTCGATATAGGGCTCGGCGGTTTCGATATCGACGGCAAAGCCGACAAAGCGCGAATTGACCGCAACGCTGGCCGCACCGGCGTCCATGGCCGCTCTGGCGACCTCGGCCAGCCGGTTGGTCTCAGGCGTCAGCTTGACCATCACCGGGATGCCGACAGCATCGACGATGGCGCGGGTAACCTTGGCGGTGACGTCCGGGTCCTGGGCGATCCAGATGCCATCGGCGCCATCCGCCATGCCCACAGGGTGCGGGCACTGAAAATTGACCTCCAGCATCGGCACTCCGCAATCCTCGCACATCCTTGCAAGTTCGATCCAGCCTTGCAGGGTGCCCGACGCGATGTTGGCGATGATCGCCGACCCGTTGGCCGCGGCATAGGCTTGGGTCTCTTTCAGAACAGAGATCCAGTCGGCGGCCGGTTCGCTGATATACCCGGAACGCGAGTAGAAAACAAACGACCGCGGCACCTTGCCTTTGATGATGCGTCCCTGATCATTCAGGATGGCGTATTTCGAGTTCTTGGTCAGCTGCTGCATGCCGGGGATGTCACCGATCGTTTTGGTGATCACCGCCCCGGCACCATAGTCGATGCACTGCTTGATGTTCTCGACACTATTGCTGGGTTCAGCCGAGGCGACGATTATCGGGTTCTTCAGCGTGATCCCTGAGAATTCTATACGCATATCGGCCATGTCTGGACCTCCGTCGATCATGCAGCAGTATCGGACGCCCAATCCGATCCGAATTTGGCCGCGTAGAGAAATTCAAAAATATCCGGTATCATTGTCTTTTTCTCATCAATGCTGGCCCATGGAAGCCCCTGGCAGTTCTTCAGACTTCAACTCAACCCCGCATTCGCTGGCTGCGCCGCCGGCCCGGTCAGCAACGCGCGCTGTGGAGGCAAAGAGTTTAACGGCTCCCTTTCGTCAAAAGGCGCCGGCCACTACAAAACCGCCCTAGCTGCGGAACGACCCGAACGTCTGGTCGGAACCGGGCGACCGAGCGGCGCTGTCGGTGGTATTGCAGGTTTTATAATTTAATGAGAATCCGACCCTCAGCGCTTGGATGAATTCCAACCGATTGCGCACAACGACTATGGGTATTGGGTGCTCACCTGTTGCCGAAAGTCATCTCTGACGTCTACTGTGCGGCGGATTCCGACCAAACTTGCCAATGGGTTCGCCTTTCCCGATTGCGTCCCCGATTGCTGAGCGGCTGTGTGTTCTGCCATCGCTATTCCGGTGAATTATTGCAGTTTGACAAAGAAGGGATTCCGTGACCTATTGCTCGGGGGTGATGACCCGATCTGTCTGCCAGACGCCCAGGAAATCTTCACTTTCGGCCCCGAAAGGGCAAAGTTGCGTCGATCGCCCATTGAGAGAGGTTGAATGATCTTTTCGTTGGTTCTTTTCTGCTTGGCACCCGCCTTGAAATTCTACTCCAGGCGCTCGCCGAAATTGCGCGCACTGATCGGCGCAAAGAACTTTGTAGCGCAGATTCAAGTCAAGGATGGGTCACGGTCGCGCTGGTACAGGTTTGATGGCGGTAGGTTGGAGTCCGGAGCCGGGCTTCACGATAGTCCCGATGTTGTTGTCAAATTCAAGACACCCAAGCTGGGCGTGCAGGTGCTGCTTCACCTGTGCTCGGGCATGTTTCATCCCGTCTATCCCCTGCTGCGTCCGTTTCTCAACCCGTTGACCGTGCTCAACGCCGCCAAGAATTTCGGGTTCGAGGTGCAGGGCGATGATGAGTATTCGCTGCATTTCACCGACCTGATGAACGCGATGCTGACCCATCACTGGCGGCAGGGCACCCCGGTTGGCGACGGAGAGACCCGCTATGTCAATCAGACCAACGGCGGGCCTGTTTTCGTCTATGTCAAAGACGAAAAGATCGTTCGCATGACACCGATGGACTTTGACACAAACGATGCGCCGGCCTGGACGATCAGGGCCAGGGGGCAGGTGCTGACCCCACCGCACAAGTCGACACTGAGCCCGCACGGGTTGGCGTCAAAGTCGTTGGTCTATTCCTCAAAACGGCTGCTCTACCCGATGAAACGGGTCGATTTCGACCCTGATGGAGAGCGCAACCCGCAAAACCGCGGCAAATCGGGCTATGAGCGGATATCCTGGGACGAAGCTCTTGATCTGGCCTCGAATGAGATCAAACGGGTCAACCGGCAGCACGGGCATGGCGCCATTCTCAACAGTCACAGCTCTCACCATACCTGGGGCAATATTGGCTACTACCTAAGCGCGAACATCCGCTTCATGAACGCCATCGGCTATACCAAGATGGTGCTGAATCCGGACAGCTGGGAAGGGTTTTATTGGGGGGCGGCGCACCATTATGGCTATAGCATGCGGATGGGCGCGGCCGAACCATACGGCCAGATCGAGGATTGTCTGAAAGAGGCTGACCAGATCGTCTATTGGGCCTCGGATCCCGAAACGACCTGCGGCTCTTATTCGGCGTTCGAGGGAACCGTTCGCCGCCAATGGGCCAAAAAGCTTGGCATCAAATCCATCCATATCGACCCTTACCGGAACGAAACGGCCACCTGGCTGGGCGGCAAGTGGATTCCGATCATACCGGGGACCGGCCCGGCGCTGGCGCACGCCATTGCCTATGTCTGGATCACCGAAGACCTCTACGACAAGGAATTCGTCGAAAACCGCAGCACGGGCTTCGAGAAATACGCGGCCTACGTTCTGGGGGACGAGGACGGAGAGCCAAAGACACCTGAATGGCAGGAACCGGAAACCGGTGTGAAAGCGCATGTCGCACGGGCCCTGGCACGCGAATGGGGCAGCAAGAAGACCTATCTTTCCTGCGGCGGCAAGGGCGTTTGCTTTGGCGGCGCAAACCGGTCGGCCACCGGCATTCAATGGGCCCGCGCCATGGTTTGCCTGATGGCGATGCAGGGTCTGGGCAGGCCCGGGGTGAATTTCGGCAACCTCTCGGTTGGGGCGCCTTTGGATATGCAGTTCTATTTCCCGGGTTACGCCGATGGCGGCATTTCGGGCGACATGGAGGGAACGGCGGATGCGGTGCAGAACTATCAGCGCATGCCGCACATGATCTCTATGAACACCTCGACCCAGAAAATCCCCCGCCTGCGCATTCCCGAGGCAATTCTGGATGGCGAAACCCACGGATACCCGACCGACCCGAAGTCTCTGGAAGGTCAGTTCATGCGCTTTGGGTATCCGGCACCGGGGCATTCCAAGATCCGCATGATGTACAAATACGGTGGCTCGCATTTCGGCACGACGATGGAGTCAAACCGTCTTGCCAAGGCCTATCAGTCAGATGGCCTTGAATTCGTGTTGAACCAGTCGATCTGGGATGAGGGAGAGGCAAAATTCGCCGACCTGATCCTGCCGGCCTGTACCAATTTCGAACGTACCGATATCGGCGAATGGGCCTCGTCGGGCGGCTACGGGCATCACAATTTCAACCAGCTCAACCACCGGGTCATCACTCTGCAGCACAAGTGCATCGAACCCCTGGGAGAGAGCAAATCCGACTTTCAGATCTTTCTTGAGCTATCCCAGAGGATGGGGTTGAGCGCCTATTTCGGCGAGGCCAAGACCGAGATTCAGTGGTGCCGGGACCAATTCCTCAGCTCTGACGTCGCAAAAAGGATTTCGTGGAAAAAGTTCATGAAAAAAGGGTATTACGTGGTTCCACCGGAAGAAAACGAGGCCAACCGCGCGCCCACCAGCATGCGCTGGTTCTACGAGGGGCGCAAAAAGGATGTGCCGGAACCGTCGCCATTGCCGGCGGAATATGGCGAGAAATACCTTGAGGGTCTGCAAACCCAGTCCGGTAAATTCGAGTTTGAACCGAGCAGCCTGAAACGATTTGGGCAGGATCCCGATCGCCCGCCCATCAACCGTTACATTCCGGCCTGGGAGGGGCGGCAAACCAAGGAACTGTTGCACAAGTATCCCCTGCAACTGATAACGCCGCACCCACGGTTCAGCTTTCACACGCTTGGCGATGGCAAGGATTCGGTGATCAACGACATTCAGGATCACCGGGTTCTTATCGACGGTCACTATTACTGGATTGCCCGGATCAACCCGATTGAGGCCCGGCGACGGGGGATCAGACACCACGATCCGGTCAGGCTTTATAATGACCGTGGGTCGGTGATCTGTGCGGCGGTTCTGACCGAACGGTTGATGGAAGGCGTGGTTCACTCTTTCGAATCCTCGGCCGAATATCAGCCGGTTGGCGAGCCCGGTGAATCGCCCGATATTGGCGGCTGCGTGAACGTGCTGACGCCCAAGCGGCATATGACCGAAAAGACCTCGGCATCGGCTCCGAATTCCTGCCTGATCGAGATTGAAAGATTCTCGCTGGAGGAGCTGGCGTCATGAGCAAGTGGAACCTCATCGTCGACGTCGCCGAGTGCCACAACTGCAACAACTGCTTTATTGCCACCAAGGACGAATATGTAGGCAATGAAATCAAGGGATATTCTGCGCCGCAACCGCTTCACGGGCACAAATGGATCAACATCCTGACCAAAGAGCGCGGGCAGCACCCAATGGTCGATACCACCTATGTACCGACGATGTGCAACCACTGCGATGATGCGCCTTGCGTCAAGGCTGGCGGTGGGGCGGTTGAAAAGCGTCCCGACGGCATCGTGATCATCAATCCGCACAAGGCCGTCGGCCGTCACGATATCGTTGAAAGCTGCCCCTACGGCGCCATCTGGTGGAACGAGGAGCTTTCACTGCCGCAGGCCTGGACGTTTGATGCCCACCTGCTTGACCGCGGCTGGAAAGAGCCGCGCTGTGTGCAGTCCTGCCCGACCGGTGCGCTTAGGGCGGTGAAGGTTTCCGACGAGGACATGGCTGCGCTGATTGCGCAAGAGAGCCTGGAGCCGATCCGGCCGGATTTGGCCACAAGACCCCGGGTTCACTACAAGAACCTGCACCGGTTCACCAAGGTGTTTCTGGCAGGCGAGGTGCTGGGCTCAAAGGGTGGGGTAAACGACTGCCTGGCGGGCGCCCGCGTTTCGCTGAATTTCGGGGAAACGCAAATCGCTGCCTGTGAAACCGACGCTTTCGGTGAATTCAGGATCGACGGGCTGGGTCAGGATCTGGGCGGATGCAGGGTTGAAATATCACATGATGGGTATTCCGGCGAGACCGTGACAATTCAGATCAAGGGCGACAGTGTAGTGATCGGAACAATTGTTTTGAAGGGAAACCCCTGACCCGGACGCGCGGGAGCAGTCGCCTAAAGACAAGTAAAACCCAAAGGAACCACGCCCAATGACCGATAGCGAAAACCGAAACGTGGCTCAGATATTTGCCGCATCTTTGGTGCGTCACGGCGTGGAAGTGATGTTTTCCCAATGCCTGCCATCGGCGCTGCTTTTGGCTTCGGAAGACGCCAACATCCGGCATTTCATGTATCGCACGGAAAATGCCGGAACCTACATGGCCGATTGCTATGCCCGCGTCTCCGGCAAGGTCGGCGTGGTCACGGCACAGAATGGCCCGGCTGCAACCCTGCTGGTCCCGGGGCTGGCCGAGGCGATGATGGCCTCTATTCCCATTGTCGCCCTGGTGCAGGATGTGAACCGCCCCCAAACCGACAAGAACGCATTCCAGGAATTCGATCACATGGCGTTGTTCCATGGTTGCGTAAAATCGATCAGGCGCGTCACCGAGGCAAGCCGGATCGAAGACTATATCGACATGGCCTTTGCAACCGCCGCCAGCGGTCGCCCGGGGCCGGTTGTGTTGATGTTGCCTGCCGATCTGTTGCTTGAGGAGGTGGAGCTGCCGCAGCCACGCACCGCCAATCTGGGGCACTTCCCGCTTGATCGGGTGGCCGCGGATCCGGCGCGGATCACCGAGGCCGCAGACTTGCTGGCCTCGGCCAAAAACCCCTTTGTGGTTGCGGGTGGTGGGGTTCACCTGTCCGGCGCCTGTGATGAAATCGCCGCGTTGCAGCGCGAATGCCACTTGCCGGTGATGACTACAGTGATGGGCAAGGGTGCGGTTGACGAGGCAAACCCGCTCTCGCTTGGTGTTGTCGGGTACGCCATGGGAAGGCTGTCGCCCGCACGATTCATGAAGCCGCTGATTGACGAGGCCGACGTGATCTTGCTTGTCGGCTCACGCACCAACCAGAACGGAACCGACAGCTGGGCGATCTACCCAAGGGACGCACGGATAATCCATATCGATGTCGATAGTCTGGAAATCGGCCGCAACTATGAGGCTCTGCGGCTGAACGGCGACGCCAAACTGACGCTTCAGGCGCTGGGCGCCGCCATGAAGGGGCGCCGCGGGCCAATTCCCGAAACCGCAAAGCGTATTGCCGAGGCAAAGGCCAGGCACTTGCCGGACATTGTGCCATACGAGAATTCCAACGCTCACCCGATCCGGCCGGAAAGACTGGCGGCCGATATCCGTCGGGTTCTGACGCCCGAAACCATTGTGGTGACCGATGCCAGTTACTCTACCTTGTGGGCCGCCTGCTACTTGCCATCGCTCAGGCAGGGAATGCGGTTCATTTCGCCGCGCGGGCTGGCTGGCCTGGGGTGGGGTCTGCCGATGGCAATCGGCGCAAAGGTTGCCCGCCCCGACAGCCCGGTGATC
Organism: Paracoccaceae bacterium; assembly: GCA_024226455.1. Classification (GTDB taxonomy): domain Bacteria; phylum Pseudomonadota; class Alphaproteobacteria; order Rhodobacterales; family Rhodobacteraceae; genus JAAELR01. The sequence goes on along the minus strand of JAAELR010000002.1, from coordinate 7,197 downwards.
TGCATGGTCGGTGATGGCGGGTTCGCCCATGTCTGGTCAGAACTGGAAACGGCACGGCGCATGAAAACACCTGTTGTGCTGACGGTGCTCAACAATGGCGTTCTTGGCTATCAAAAAGACGCCGAGGACGTGAAGTTCGGTCGCCACAGCGATTGCTGTTTTTTCACGGATGTGGATCATGCGAAAATCGCCGAGGCTTCTGGATGCCGCGGTGTGCGGATCGAAAACGCTGGAGATTATCTGCCCGCCCTGAAAGCCGCGCTCGCCTCGGGTGAAACCACGCTTCTCGACGTGGTGACAGACCCCGAGGCCTATCCGCCGGTTACCTTCTTTGACGGGCTTGAGGGCATCAGGGATGCCAGAAATGCCACCTGAGGCGGGCTAGGGAGGCCAGCATGGACGCCAACGAAATCAGAAAGCTCAGAACCCGGCTGGAAGATTATCGCGACAAGTACGAAACCGTCGATTTCAGCCGCCGCAACGGCATTCTCGAAATGACGCTTGTGACCGACGGCGGCCCGCTCAGGTGGAATCGCCGTGCTCATGCCGAACTGGAAGAGGCGTTTTTGAATATCGGGCGGGATCGCGACAACCAGGTGGTCATCATGACCGGCACAGGCGACGAGTTCTCTGGCCCCGCACCCGAAGCCGACGCCAACCGAGCCTACCATCATATGAGCCCGGATGGCTGGGGTGAGCTTGGATGGGAAGCCAACCGGCTTCACGCCAACATGCTGGCAATCGACATTCCGATGATTGCGGCTGTCAACGGCCCGGCCGCCCGGCACGCCGAACTGCCGGTGATGTGCGACATCGTGCTGGCCACCGACACCGCCTCGTTTCAGGATTCGGCACATTTCTCGGGTGGGCTGGTGCCCGGTGACGGGGTGCATATCGTGTTTCCCATGATCATGGGGCTGAACCGGGGGCGGTATTTCCTGCTGACAGGGCAGGTGCTCGAGGCCGGGAAGGCGCTTGAATACGGGCTGGTCAACGAGATTCTGCCAGCCGACAGACTGCTGGACCGCGCCCGCGAACTGGCAGCCGAGATCATGAAACAACCAGAACTCAACCGCCGCTATTCGCGCATCCTTCTGACCGAGGATCTGCGGCGTCGGATGAACGAGTTTCTGCCCTACGGGCTGGCGCTGGAAGGATTGTGCATCACCCGCCCACCCGATTGAAACCGTCCAGGCACAACGACAGCATTCAGGGAGAATGACCATGGCGAACATTGCATTCCTCGGCACGGGCTCGATGGGCGCGGCGATGATCAGAAATTACCTCAAGGGCGGCCACCAGGTTTCGGCCTATAACCGCACAATCGCCAAGGCCAGGCCGCTGGAGCAGGTGGGAGCAAGGGTCGCCGCGACACCGAAAGATGCGGTTGAGGATGCCGAGGTGGTAATCTCTTGCCTGACCAACGATGACGCGTCGCGCGACAGCTGGAACGGGGAAAACGGCGCGCTCAAGGGCAATTTCAGACCGGGTGCATATGCGATTGAGGCCTCAACCGCCTCGCTGGACTGGATTCGCGAGATTGACGGGCTGGCGAGGGTAAAAGGCATGCATTTTCTCGACTGCCCGGTGGCCGGGCGACCGGATCTGGCGAATGCCGGCAAGCTGAAGGTGTTTGCCGGCGGATCGAAAGAGGATGTCGATGCGATGCGTCCGGTCCTAGATGCGATCAGCGCAGCGGTGATCCATTTTGGCCCGGTGGGCTCTGGCATTACCTTCAAGCTGATCTACAACGTCATGGGCGCGCTTCAGGTGGCGGCTACCGCCGAAGGTCTGCTGGCGTGCGAGGCCGCCGGCATTGATCTTCGCGTGGCGGCAGACGCGTTTTCAAACGGCGCAACCGGCAGCCCGCATGTCAAGCTTCACTCCAGGAACATGGCCGAAGGCATCATCGACGATCCGATCATGTTCACCGGCAAAAACCGCATCAAGGACACCGCCTATGGCATCGAAGTGATCGAAAGCTTCGGCGCCCAGTCGGTTCTGGGGCGGGGCACCAGGCAGGTTTGGGAGCAAATGGTCGAGCAGGGCATGGAATCGAGGAACGACAGCGAACTGATCGATGCGCTGCGGGCAGCACACAACAGCAAGTAGCAGCGCAAACAGGCACTCATCCATTGAACCCAGGGCCCGGCGGCCTTTGGCTGTATAGTTGTGCGACAGCGCTGTTGACATGAACGTTCTGCACTGTATAAGCGCGCTCCATCCCGGTCGTCAGGCCGGGCTTTCATTTGGTGTTGGTGGCCCCCGCAAGGGGATGCCTGTCGCCCCGGCCAAATCCGGGGAAGAGGACAACGCCCTCTCGAAACGCGAAGAGGAGATCAGAGGATGACGAAAAGAACCTCTGCCAAGTACAAGCTGGACCGCCGGATGGGCGAAAACATCTGGGGCCGCCCGAAATCCCCCGTCAACCGCCGCGAGTACGGCCCCGGCCAGCACGGCCAGCGCCGCAAGGGCAAGATGTCGGATTTCGGCCTGCAGCTGCGCGCCAAGCAAAAGCTGAAGGGCTATTACGGCGACCTGACCGAAAAGCAATTCAAGCGCATCTATGCCGACGCCGCCCGGGTCAAGGGCGACACCGGTGAGAACCTGATCGGCCTGCTCGAGCGTCGGCTCGATGCCGTCGTCTACCGCGCCAAGTTCGTGCCCACCGTCTTTGCCGCGCGCCAGTTCGTGAACCACGGCCATGTCATGGTGAACGGCAAGAAGGTGAACATCCCGTCTTACCGGGTCAAGGAGAGCGACGTGATCGAGGTCCGCGACCGCTCCAGGCAGCTGGCCATCGTGCTGGAGGCCTCGCAGTTGCCAGAGCGTGACGTGCCTGACTACATGGACGTGGATCACTCGAAGATGACCGCCACTTTCGTGCGCACGCCTGGACTGGGCGATGTACCCTTTCCGGTGATGATGGAACCGAACCTGGTCGTGGAATACTACGCCAAGAACTAGGTTTCTCTGGCAAGGCGATCACTTCCCGCTCAAACCCCAAAGGCCCGCCGGTGATTTACCGCGACGGGCCTTTTCGCTTGCGCTGTGTCTTTGGTTGCCGAAGCCGCCAGCGCCCCGGCCAAGGCGGTTGCCGGGCCGGCGAATGCGGTTTTTGGCTATATCGCGTCGCAGCAAGGCCGCGGCCAGCATGCAGTGCCCTCAGAGTGTTGCCGCCTGATCAGACGCTTCTCGCAGAGCGAGGAGGACCCGCAGGGACCGATGAGCTCTTGTTGCCATCTGTCCCGGCGCCGGACCGGTGTGCCAATGAACGATTGTCGTTGCGCGGCGACCGCTCGTCAGGCCCTTGCGGGCCATTCTCGCTGTCCGAAGCGCATTTTATTGCTGCTGGCCTCTCCACCGGGGCGCGGCTAGAAGGGCGCGGGACAAAGGGGGCAGTTATGGCACCGATCACGCCACAGCAGGGCATCATGGACATCGAACTCTATCAGGGCGGGCAGTCGTCGCTGCCGGGGCGCAGCGATGTGGTGAAGCTGTCTTCGAACGAAAACCCGTTCGGCGCCTCGCCGAAATCCATCGAGGCCTACGCCCGCGCCGCCCACGACCTGCATCGCTATCCATCTACCGATCACCACAGCCTGCGCGTCGCGATCGGCGAGGTGCACGGGCTCGATCCCGACCGGATCATCTGTGGCGTGGGCTCTGACGAGATCATCCATTTCCTGTGCCAGGCCTATGCCGGGCCCGGTGATGAGGTGCTCTACACCGAGCACGGCTTCCTGATGTATAGGATCTCGGCCAGCGCCGCCGGGGCCACCCCGGTTGAGGCGAAGGAACGCGAGCGGGTGACGGATGTGGATACCCTGCTGGCGGCCTGCAACGGGAACACGAAACTGGTCTTCGTCGCCAACCCCAACAACCCGACCGGCACGATGATCGGCGGCAACGAGCTGGCGCGGCTGGCCGATGGCTTGCCAGATGGTGCACTGCTGGTGCTGGACGGCGCCTATGTCGAGTTCACCGAGGATTACGACGGCGGAACCGCACTGGTCGATAGCCGCGACAACGTTGTCATGACGCGAACCTTTTCCAAGCTCTACGGGCTGGGCGGCCTGCGCATCGGCTGGGGCTATGGTCCGCGTGACATTATCGACGTTCTGAACCGCATCCGCGGCCCGTTCAACCTGTCGAACGCACAGCTCGCCGCCGCCGAGGCCGCGGTGCGCGACCGTGCCTTTGCAGCAAAATGCGCCACCGAAAACCGGCGCATGCGCGCCTGGCTGGCCGATGCGCTGGCCGAGGCAGGCGTACCTTCCGACACGTCCTGCGCCAATTTCATCCTCGCCCGTTTTGCCGATACCGACGAGGCCACCGCCTGCGACGCCTGGCTGAGAGAGGCCGGGCTGATCGTTCGGCAGGTGGGCAGTTACAAGCTGCCGCATTGCCTGCGCATCACCGTGGGCGACGAGTCTGCCTGCCGCCGGGTGGCCACGGCGGTGCGGGCCTTCAAGGAGAGCCGGGCGTGAGCGTGATCTACGACAGAGTTGCCCTGATCGGGTTGGGGCTGATCGCCGGGTCGATGGGCCTCGCGATGCGGCGCGACGGGCTGGCGGTTGAGATCGTCGGCACGGCGCGGTCGGCAGAGACCCGCGCAGTGGCGGCGGAGATTGGCCTGTGCGACCGGATCACCGAGACCGCGGCGGAGGCGGTTCAGGGCGCCGATCTGGTGGTGCTGGCGGTACCGGTGGGCGCCATGGGAGCGCTGGCCAAAGAAATCGCGCCGCATCTGAAGGCAGGCGCGACGGTAACCGATGTCGGCTCGGTCAAGCGGCATGTGGTCGACGCCGTGTCGCCGCATATGCCCGATGGCGTGCATTTCATCCCCGGCCATCCGCTGGCAGGGACCGAGCACTCCGGGCCGCGGTCGGGCTTCGCGGAACTGTTCGAAAATCGCTGGTGCCTACTGGTGCCGGACGAAGCCACTGATCCGGCAATGCTTTCCCGGTTGCGCGCCCTTTGGGAGGCGATGGGCGCCAATGTGGATTGCATGGAGGCCGACCACCACGATCTGGTTCTGGCGGTGACGTCGCATGCGCCGCACCTGATCGCCTATACCATGGTCGGCGTGGCCGACGATCTGCGGCGGGTGACCGATACCGAGGTGGTGAACTACTCTGCCGCGGGCTTTCGCGACTTCACCCGCATCGCGGCCAGCGACCCGACCATGTGGCGCGACGTGTTCCTGTCCAACAAGGAAGCGACGTTGGAAATCCTGGGCCGTTTCACCGAAGAGCTGTTCGCGCTGCAGCGGGCGATCCGCACCGGTGACGGCCAGCATCTTTTCGACTACTTTACCCACACCCGCGCGATCAGACGCGGAATCATCGAAGCGGGGCAGGACACAGAGGCAGCGGATTTCGGGCGGGGAGCAGCCAGAGAATGACAAGACGCCTGGCATGGCTGACGGTTTTTTTCCTTGTGTTGTCATGTGTTAGCCCGGCCACGGCGTCGCAGGCGCCAACCTCTTCGCTTCGGCCCGATGCGCGGCCCGGAGGAGAGGCGGACGCGGCGGTGGCGATGGCGCTGACCGGTATGCACGCATCGTTGCGGCCAAGGCCCAGACCACTGAGGGCGGCGCGGCCGGGGCGGGTGGTACTGGCCACGGCGGGTGCGGCGGTTCGGGTGTCAATCCGGCCCGGAGCGCGGCCCAGGGGCCTGCGACGAGAGGTCGTGCAGACGCGTGTGCGCGAGTACCCGAGCCCGCCTGCGGTGACCGGGCGGCATGGTGCGGTCTGTGGCGATCGGGCTATCCGGGGGCAGACCTTGCCGGCGATACCGGGCAAGCTGCGCGGCTGCGGCGTGGCCAATCCGATCCGCCTGACCGAGGTCGACGGTGTGGCGCTGACCCAGCCGGCAACGCTCAACTGCGACACGGCGAAGGCCCTGAAACACTGGGTCAAGGGCACGGTGAAACCGGCGGTCGGGCGGCTGGGCGGCGGGGTCGCCTCGCTGAAGGTGGTTGCGCATTACAGCTGCCGCACCCGCAACAACGTGCCCGGCGCCAAGATCAGCGAACACGGCCGCGGCAATGCCATTGATATTGCTGCGATAAATCTGAAGAACGGCGTGGCGCTGACGGTGCTGAAGGGCTGGCGCGACCGGGTGCAGAGCAAGATCCTGAAGAAGGTGCATGCCGAGGCTTGCGGCACTTTCGGCACCGTGCTGGGGCCCAATGCCGACCGCTATCATCAGGATCATTTCCATCTCGATGTGGCACGGCACCGGGGCGGGGCGTATTGCAGATAACACAGGCGCGGAGATGGGGCGTCACGGTCCTGGGCAACCGGGGCGGTGCGCAGATAGCGCACCCTACGGCAAGCTGAATTCGGCCTGTCGGCAAAGCGTCGGACTTTTGTCGGACTTCGGTCGGATCCCCAAACGCCGGTCAGAGTGTCGCGGGACGCCAGAATTGCCTGCCGAGTACATGGCCGGGCGCGAACCCTGTCACCAATCCGCACGGCGACAACGCCAAGTGGCTAGCCGGCTGCATCCCGCGGTATCGCGTCAATGACTGTATCTACTTTGATGCCGCCGATCGGGGCTGGCCGATCGGGCTCAATCCGCTGACCGACAGCTACGGCGCAGACGCCAGGGAACTTGTCGCGCCGGAGATGCTTGCGATGTTCAAAGGGCTGTTTCGCGACAGCTGGGGCGAATGGTTGGAATATTTGCTCAAGCACACACTTCGAGCCCTTCTCGAATAACCCCGAAGGACCGCTCGCTGCATTTGCATGTCATTGGTCCGCCGGGCAGCGGGAAGTCCCGTCTTCTCGAGCATCAAGCGAAACAGGACATGCTGGCCGGGCATGGCATCTGTGTCATCGACCCGATGGGCAACGTGTACGAACGCTTGGTGAAGTGGTGCGTCGCGAACGGAATGCATCGCCGCCGGGTGCTTTGATCCCAACAGCGACGACTGGGTGCCAAGCTTCAACCCGCTGCAACGCCAGCTTGGCGAAGACGTGTCGAAACGCGTCGGTGCCATGACCTTGGCTTGCGCGCGAGTCTGGAGCGAGGATCAATCCAAGACGCCTCTGCTGAAACGCATGTAGTGGTTCAGATGTGATCTGACAGTTGGCCGTTCTTCCGGCGGCGTCTGTCAGGCCAAGTTCAGTTCACGAACTTTTCCTTCCAGATTTCCTTGCCCTCGATCATGGTCTGGAACGGCGTTCT
>JAAELR010000001.1 GCA_024226455.1 Paracoccaceae bacterium | reverse complement strand
GGGCGAAGCGCCCCTGACGCAAAGGGAACGCGTCGCTCCCCTGGTCCACCCCTTTCTTGGTGTGGCGCAGGCATCGCCCCTACCCAGCTGGCAGGCCACCATTCCCAATCAGGCTTTCGCCGCAGTTCTGGATCACCGGATCCAGGGCATGGCGGTGTTTCCGGGTGCCGCCTTTGTCGAGGCCTTCGTCGCCGCAGGACAGGAATTGGCCCCCGATGCATGCTTTAGCCTGGCGGATATCAATTTCATCGCGATGCTGGAACTTCCCCCCGGAGAGAGCGTCTACATGCGCACTTCAACGGGCAACGACCGCACACTGACTGTGCATGCCTCCGGCATCGGCGAGGACGCTGAATGGGTGCAACATGCCAGCGCCCGGCTGGTGACCGTTCCCTACCGCAACCAAGACCCGGATGGGGATCTAGCCGGTTTGGATGCGCGTTGTCCCAACCGCTTGGCCAGGGAGGCGATCTATGCCGATTTGTCCCAACGTGGTCTGGAATACGGGCCGGCGTTCACACCCATCCGGTCTCTGGGATTGGGGGACGATGAGCTGATCGCCGAACTGGATCTGCCGGAGACAGCCGCGCAGGATGATTTTCTGTTGCACCCGGTGCTCGTCGATGGTTGCCTGCAGGCCCTGGTAGCTTTTAGTGAAGCCAATGCCGCGGCGGTGCCGGTCTCCATCGGCCGGGTGGTGTTTTTTGATCGCCTGCCCCGCCGGGTGGTCTGCCACGGTCGGGTTACCGACAGGCACTCCGACGGGCTCACGGCGGAACTGACCATCATGGACTTGGAGGGCCGGGTGCTGACCCGCCTGCACGATATACGGGCTCAAGCCCTGGGCTGGGTGAATTCGCATCAGGACCGGACAAGGCCTCTGTTTCACCAATGGCACTGGCAACCACTGGGTGAGCGTCAATCTGAGGTTGAGCAGCCGCTGCGGCTGTGGAAGGCACCTGCCAAGCCGGCAGATCCGACGGGAATGAAGAGCTGCCTGGAGCTGCTGGACGAGGTCAAGGGTTGCATCGCCGGTGGCGAGGCGCGGCTCGCGGTGGTTACCCGCGCCGCGCAAAGGGTGGTGGACAGCGATGTCGTCGATCCCGCGGCCCGAGCCCTATGGGGTGCGGCCCGGGTGGCGCGCAACGAATTCCCCGATCTGGGTCTGATCTTGTTGGACTGCGACGAAGGCGACGTCATCACTCCCTGGCTGTCGGAACTGGAGCCTGGCGGGGAATATGCCCTGCGCGGCGCGCAGCTGTACCGACACCGCTTGCAGGCCGAGTCCAGTCTCTCCCCCTTCCTAAGTGTTGCGGAACCCGGTACGGGTTTTGCCCTGCAGCTCGGCCAGCCTGGCCAATTCTCCTCCCTGCACTACCGGCGGGTACGCCGGCGTGCCCCTGGGGCTGGGGAGATAGAGGTGGGGATTCGCTACGTCGGCCTCAACTTCAAGGATGTGCTGAAGGCCATGGGCCGTCTCAGCCACGCGGCCCTGAAAGGGACCTTTTTTGGTTACTCCCTGGGCATGGATTGCGCGGGCGTAGTGGAAAGAGTGGGTGCGGACGTCCAGGAGTTCGTTCCCGGCGACCTTGTAATCTGCTGCGCTGCCCAGGGGACCTTCCG